>NZ_JBFAJK010000081.1:0-14283 GCF_040655175.1 Micromonospora sp. NPDC050495
ACCGCCCTCGAACTCGCCGCCAGCTACCTCCACGCCCACCCCGACCGCCACACCGCCCTCCTCGTCGCCGCCGACAACTTCGGCACCCCGATGATGGACCGCTGGCGGTCGGGCCACGAACACCTGATCGGGGACGCCGGCAGCGCCGTGGTGCTGACCACCCGGCCCGGCTTCGCCCGGCTGCTCGCCGTCGGGGCGATCGCCGTACCCGAGGCGGAGGAGCTGCACCGGGCCGGCGAGCCGCTCTTCCCGCCCGGGGCGACTCTCGGCCGGACCGTCGACTTCGTGGCCCGCGGCGAGGCGTTCCAGAAGCAGTTGGCCGACAGCCCGGACGCCGCCGCGATGGCGAAGATCGGCGGCAACCTGGTGGCGCTGATCCACCGCACGCTGGACGAGGCCGGCATCGGCATCGCCGATGTCACCCGGGTCGCGCCGATGAACTTCTCCCGGGCGCTGATCGAGCGGCTGATGGGCGGGCTCGGGCTGACCATGGCCCACTCCACCTGGGCCTGGGGCAGCACGGTCGGTCACCTCGGCGCCAGCGACCAGGTCGTCGCGCTGGACCACCTGCTCGCCACCGGGCAACTCGGCCCCGGCGACCACCTGCTGATGCTCGGCATCGGGCCCGGCGTGACGCTGTCCTGCGCGGTGGTCGGCATCGAACACCTCCCGGACTGGGTGTCGTGACCGGCGCCGGTCCGGCCACGCTCGCCGCGGCCGCCCCGGTCCCCGTGCTTCCCGCGCACAGCCTGCTGGTCTTCCTGCTGGGGCTCGGCGTGCTGCTGCTGGTGGCGTTGCTGCTCGGCCGGCTCGCCACCCGGTGCGGCCTGCCCGCCGTGGTGGGGGAGCTGCTCACCGGGATCCTGCTCGGACCCACCGTGCTGGGCGCGGTGGCCCCCGGGGTGTCCGACTGGTTCCTGCCCCGGCAGGCCGAGCAGTTCCACCTGCTCGACGCGGTCGGGCAGCTCGGCGTGCTGCTGCTGGTCGGGTTGACCGGGGTGGAGGTGGACGTCGCGTTCGTCCGCCGGCGCGGCGGCGCCGCCGCCCGGATCAGCCTGGCCGGCCTGCTGCTGCCGCTCGGGCTCGGCGTCGCGACCGGGTACCTGCTGCCCGGCTCGCTGCTCGGCGCCGGCACCGACCGTGAGGTGTTCGCGCTCTTCCTCGGCGTGGCGATGTGCGTCAGCGCGATCCCGGTCATCGCCAAGACGCTGCTGGACATGAAGCTGCTGCACCGCAACATCGGTCAGCTCACCCTGGCCGCCGGGGTCATCGACGACATCTGCGGCTGGCTGCTGCTCTCGGTGGTCTCCGCCCTCGCCACCACCGGCGTCCGCGCCGGCACCGTGCTCTTCTCGGTCTGCGCGGTGCTCGGCTTCGTCCTCTTCGCCGCCCTGGTCGGCCGTCCGGCCAGCGCCGCGGTGCTGCGGGCCGCCGGCCGCGCCGACGGACCCGGGCCGCTGGTCGCGACCACCGTGGTGCTGATCCTGCTCGGCGCGGCGGTCACCCAGGCGCTGGGCCTGGAGGCGGTGTTCGGGGCGTTCGTGGTCGGCTTCGTGATCGGCTCCGTGCCCGGGCTCGACCGGGAACGGCTGGCCCCGCTGCGCACCACCGTGCTGGCCGTGCTGGCCCCGCTCTTCTTCGCCAGCGCGGGCCTGCGGATGGACCTGACCGCGTTGGCCGACGCCCCGGTGCTGGCCGCCGCGCTGGCCGTCATCGCCGTGGCGATCCTGGGAAAGTTCACAGGCGCGTTCCTCGGCGCCTGGAGCAGCCGGCTGAACCGGTGGGAGGCGCTGGCGCTGGGCGCCGGGATGAACGCCCGGGGCGTCATCGAGGTGGTGGTGGCCACCGTCGGCCTGCGGCTCGGGGTGCTCAACACCGCGACGTACACCATCGTGGTGCTGGTCGCCGTCGTCACCTCGGTGATGGCCCCGCCGATCCTGCGCCGAGCGATGAGCCGGGTCGAGCAGACCGCCGAGGAGGAGCTGCGCCGGCTCGGCACCGCCGATCGCTCCGGCGCGGCCGACCTGCGCGGCGGCTGAGCACCGCGAATCCTGGGAGGATCCCAGGAACCTCGGGACCCCGTCCAGCTTCGTCCGGAAGGCTGTTGCCGTGATCGAGACGACCCACCTCACCAAGCGGTACGGCCCGACCACCGCCGTCGACGACCTCACCTTCGAGGTACGCCCCGGGCTGGTCACCGGCTTCCTGGGGCCCAACGGCGCGGGCAAGTCGACCACCATGCGGCTGATCCTCGGGCTGGACGCCCCGACCAGCGGCTCCGCCCGGGTCGGCGGGCGGCGCTACACCGACCTGCCGGCGCCCATGCGGCACGTCGGCGCGCTGCTCGACGCCCGGGCCGTCTACGGCGGCCGGACGGCGTACCAGCACCTGCTCTGCCTGGCCCGCAGCAACGGCATCCCGCGTTCCCGGGTCTCCGAGGTGCTCGGCCTGGCCGGGCTGGAGGCGGCCGCCGACCGGCAGGTGGGCGGCTTCTCGCTCGGCATGAGCCAGCGGCTGGGCATCGCGGCGGCGCTGCTCGGTGACCCGGCGGTGCTGATGTTCGACGAGCCGGTGAACGGCCTGGACCCGGAGGGGATCGTCTGGATCCGTTCGCTGATCCGCGATCTGGCCGCCGAGGGGCGCACGGTCCTCGTCTCCAGCCACCTGATGAGCGAGATGGCGCTCACCGCCGACCACCTGATCATCATTGGGCGCGGCCGGCTGATCGCCGACACCGGCGTCGACGCGTTCCTGCGCGCGCACACCGAGCAGAGCGTGCTGGTCCGCACCGAACGCGGTCCGGAACTGGCCGCGCTGCTGGTCGAGGCGGGCGCGAGCGTCCGGACCGGCACCGAGGGGGCCCTGGTGGTCTCCGGGATGGACAGCGCCGCCGTCGGTCTGGTCGCCGCCGACCGGTCGATCCCGCTGATCGAGCTGACCCCACAGCGTACGTCGCTGGAGGAGGCCTTCATGTCGCTGACCCGGGACAGCGCCGAGTTCAGCTCGGCCCGTACGGAGGAACTGGTCTGATGAGCGTCGACACCGAACTCGCCCCGCGGCCGCCGGCCGTCGCGCCGGAGCGGCGGCCGACCCTCGCCGACGTGGTCCGTTCCGAGTGGACCAAGTTCCACACCATGCGTTCCACCCGGTTCGTCGTCGTCGCCGTGGTGGTGGCGATGGTCGGGCTGGGCGCGGTGATCAGCGCCGGCACCGCCCGCGGGTTCGTCCGGCTCACTCCCGAGGAGCAGGCCGCGTTCGATCCCACCCTGGTCAGCCTCCGCGCCTACTTCCCGGTGCAGTGGCTCTTCGGCGTGCTCGGCGTGCTGGTGATGACGGTGGAGTACAGCACCGGCATGATCCGGTCCACGCTGGCCGCCGTACCCCGGCGGGGGCGGCTGCTGGCCGCCAAGGCCCTGGTGTACGGGGTGGTGGCGGCCGTCCTCGGCCAGGCGGTCGCGTTCGGCGCGTTCCTGGTCGGCCAGCCGATGCTGGCCGGTCAGGGTGCCCCGACGGCCGCCCTCGGCGACCCGGGGGTGATCCGGGCGGTCTGCGGCGCCGGGCTCTACCTGGCCGCGATCGGGCTGCTCGGGCTGGCGCTCGGCACCCTGGTCCGGGCCACCGTGGGCGCGTTCGCCATCCTGGTCGCGCTGCCCCTGCTCCCCACCGTGCTGCCGCTGCTGCCCGGCGGGATCGGGGACACCGTCGCCGAGTACTGGCCGACGGTGGCCGGTGAGCGGGTGATGTTCGTGGTGGACACCGACGGCGGGCTGGCCCCCTGGCCGGGGATGGCCCTGCTGCTGGGCTTCGTCGCGCTGGTCTACGTGGCCGCCTACACGGCGCTGCGGGTCCGGGACGCCTGAGAGCCGGCGCCGGCACTACGGTGGGTACGGAGCCTCGACGGTCGGGACGGTGGTGCGGGTGACCCAGCCGGAGCGCGGCCCCGGCCAGCCGGCGGACCGGCTGCTGGTGGTCGACGACGAGCCGACCCTGCGTGAGCTGCTCTCGGCGACGCTGCGCTTCGCCGGCTTCGAGGTGACGTCGGTGGCCACCGGCACCGAGGCCATCGAGGCCGCCCGCACCCGGCAGCCGGATCTGGTCCTGCTCGACGTGATGCTGCCCGACCTCGACGGCTTCGAGGTGGCCCGCCGGTTGCGCGCCGGCGCCCGGGACGCCGGCGCGCACCTGCCGCTGCTCTTCCTCACCGCGCGGGACACCACCGAGGACAAGATCAACGGCTTGACGCTGGGCGGCGACGACTACGTGACCAAGCCGTTCGACCTGCACGAGCTGATCGCCCGGATCCGGGCGGTGCTACGCCGCGCCGGCACCGCCGTACCGGGTCGGTTGGTGGTCGGCGACCTGGAGCTGGACCTGCCCGCCCAGCGGGTGTCCCGCGGCGGCCGGCCGGTCCGGCTCTCCCCGACGGAGTTCCGGCTGCTGCACCACCTGATGGCCAACGCGGGCCGGGTGGTGCCCAAGGCGGAGATCCTCGCCCAGGTCTGGCGGTACGACTTTGGCGGCGACCTGAGCATCGTCGAGACCTACATCAGCTACCTGCGGCGCAAGCTGGACACCGGCCGACCGAAACTGATCACCACGGTGCACGGCGTGGGCTACGTGCTGCGCGCGCCCGGCCCGTGACCCGCCGACCGGGGCGGCTGTCGCTGGCCGCCCGGCTGCTGCTGATCACGGTCACCCTGCTGGCGGTCGGGCTCGCGGTCGGCGGCGGGGTGGTCCTGCACACGTTGCGCGACCACCTCGTCGGCCAGGTCGACGCGCGGCTGGAACCGATCGCGCAGGCGGTCTCCCGGCTGCCGTCGGTGCCGGCCGACGACGTCGGCGCGCAGGCCGGCGCGGGCCGGCTGGACCTGGCCCGGGACCTGCACGTGATCTATCTGGACGGTGCGGGCCGGACCACCCGGGTGGTCACCCTCGGCCCGGGCGGCAGCGCGCCGGACGTCGGGGCGAGAGCGTCGGCGCACCGCGGCGGCCGCCCGTTCGACGTGCGGCAGGGCGGCCGGGACTGGCGGGTGGTCGCGCTGCCGCATCCGGCCGGCGGCGACCCGCGCGGCACCGTCGCGGTCGTCGCCTCGCTGGACGACGTGACCGCCACGGTCGGGCAGAGCACCCGGGTCGCCCTGCTGACCGGGCTCGGGTTGCTCGGGCTGCTCGCCGTCACCAGTTGGGCGGCCATCCGGGGCAGCCTGCGGCCGCTGCGCCGGGTCGAGCAGACCGCCGCGGCGATCGCCGCCGGCGACCTGGCCCAGCGGGTGCCGGCGGTGGGCGGCCCGCGTACCGAGGTGGGGCGGCTGGTGGCCGCGCTGAACGGGATGCTGGCCCAGATCGAACGGGCGTTCACCGCCCGGGCCGAGTCGGAGGCGCGGATGCGCCGATTCGTCGCCGACGTCAGCCACGAGCTGCGGACCCCGCTGTTCGGGATCACCGGCTTCACCGAGCTCTACCGGATGGGCGGCCTGCCCGGACCGGCGGACGTGGACCGGACCATGGCCCACATCGCCGCCGAGTCCAGCCGGCTGGCCCGGCTGGTGGAGGACCTGCTCCTGCTCGCCCGGCTGGACGAGTCGCTGGGCCGCACCACCGGGGACGCCGGGGCCGGTGGGGCCGGCGGTCTGCCGCTGCGGCCGGCGCCGATGGACCTGCGGACCCTCGCCGTCGACGCCCGCCACGACCTGACCGCGCTCGATCCGGGCCGGCCGATCACATTGACCGGGCCCGCGGGCGGGCCGGTGGGCAGCGCCCCGGCGCTCGGCGACGAGGCCCGGCTGCGCCAGGTGGTGCTCAACCTGGTCGGCAACGTGGTGGCGCACACCCCGGCCGGCAGCCCGGTGCGGATCGGCGTCGGCACGGTCGGCGGGGAGGCCGTGCTCGAGGTCGCCGACCAGGGGCCGGGGCTCTCCGCCGAACAGGCGGCGCGGGTGTTCGAACGCTTCTACCGCACCGACAGCTCCCGCAGCCGGGCCGGCGGCGCGGGCGCCGGGCTGGGCCTGGCGATCGTCGACTCGCTGGTGCGGGCGCACGGCGGCCGGGTGGAACTGGTGACCGCGCCGGGCGCGGGGGCCACCTTCCGGGTGGTGCTGCCGGTACTGGTGACCTGACCGCCGGCGGCGGCGGCGCCGCAGCCGCAGCCGCAGCCGGCCCGGCCCGGCCCGCCGGCGGCTGGTCCTCGCGGTGCTGCCGGGCGGGCCGCCCGCCGGTCGCCCGGCAACGCCGGGCTCGCGCACGGTCGATCCGGGGGCGGCGCGACGACCCGCCGGGGGCGGACGTCGTCCCGACGCCCGCCCCCGGTCAGCGTGCCGCCGTCGCCCTGCCGGGTCCGGTCAGCGTGCCGCCGTCGGCCTGCCGGGTCCGGTCAGCCTGCCGCCGTCGCGCGGGCCGGGCCGAACCAGGTGGCCAGGGCGCGGCCCAACCCCTCGGTCGGTTCCGTCCGGCCCGTTCCGGCCGGCTGCGCCCAGGCCACCCGGCCGTCCGGGCGCAGCAGCACCCGAGCCGCGTCGATCTCCTCGGACGGCGCCGCGGCCACCACGTCCACCCGGTCGTCCCAGCCGGGCAGCGCCAGCGGTTCGGTCCCGCCGGCCAGGTCGAGCAGCACACCCCGGCCGGCGTGCAGCAGCTCGGCCAGCGAGGTCTCCCCGCCGCCGGTGCGCAGCGGCACGTCCGGCAGCCGCCGGCCGAGCAACGGATGGGTCTCGCCCGCCACCTGATCGGCCGGGACCGGGTAGTCCACGTCGAGCGCGTACGCCAGCTTGACCAGGAACTCGTTGACCTCGTCCAGCTCCACCATCTCGGTCAGCAGCTCGCGCAGCGGCGCGACGTGCCCCAGCGGGTGCAGGAGCACCATCTGGGCCACCGTGGTCCGGCCGGCCCGGGCGGCCACCGGGTGCCGCTCCGCCTGGTAGCTGTCCAGCAGCCCGACCGGGGCGTGGCCGTGCACGGTGGCCGCGAGCTTCCAGCCGAGGTTCACCGCGTCCTCGATGCCGGTGCTCATCGACTGCCCGCCCAGCGGGAAGTGCACGTGTGCCGCGTCCCCGGCGAGCAGCACGTTGCCCTCCCGGTACCGGTCGGCCTGCCGGGTCGCCGCGTCCCACCGGCCCAGCCAGCGCGGCGTGGCGTCGCCCAGCTCCGCGCCGTCCAGCCGGCGGATGCTGTCGCGCAGCTCGTCGGTGCTGACCGGTGCGGTCTTGTCCGCCGGGCGCAGGTCGAACTCGGCGGTGGCGATCCGCACCACGCCGGGCTCGAGCGGGCCGACGGTGAGCAGGCCACCGGGGAACTCACCGGCACCGAGGTAGGCCAGCAGGGGATGGTCCTCGCCGACCTCCAGGTCCCCGACGATGCCGAGGAACGGCAGGTCCTGGCCGGGAAAGTCGATCCCGGCCAGCCGCCGCACCGTGCTCTCCGGACCGTCGCAGCCGACCAGGAAACGGCCGCTGAGGACCTCCTGTCCGCCGGGCGACCGGACGGTGACCCGTACGCCGGCGTCGTCCTGGGCGAGGTCGACGACCTCCTGCTCCCAGCGGATCTCCGCGCCCTGCTTGGCGGCGCGCTCGGCGAGCACCCGCACCAGGTTGGTCTGGCTGATCACGAAGTTGTAGCCGTGCCGGCCCGGCACGCGTACCGGGTCCAGCCAGATCTGCGCGAAGTGGGCCCGGGGGAACTCGAAGCCGTACTCGCCGACGTGGTCCATCAGGCCGCGCTGGTGCAGCAGGTCCACCACGGTGGCGTTGATGGCCATGCCGGGCAGCGCGTCCGTCGGCCCGGGCCGGCGCTCGACCACCACCACCGGCACCCGCTGCAGGGCCAGCTCGTGAGCCAGCATCAGGCCGGTGGGGCCCGCGCCGGCGATGATGACGGTGTCGGTCATGAGGAACTCCCTGTCGGTTGTGGCATCCGGTCGGATCCGGTGGTCTCGTCCTGCAGCAGCCCGGCCAGGTGCCGGGCCAGGGCCAGCGGGGTGGGGTGGTCGTAGAAGAGCGCCGGCGCGAGCCGCAGACCCCGCGCCTCCAACCGGTTGCTCAGCTCCAGCACCGTGAACGACGAGAAGCCCAGCTCCAGGAAGTTGCCCTCCGGATCGATCGGCTCGGGGTCGTCGTAGCCGAGCACCAGCGCGGCCTCCCGGCTCAGCAGGTCGAGCAGCACGGTGTGCTCCTCGCCGGCGGGTGCGGCGGCCAGCCGGGCGCGCAGCGCGGCGAGCGCCTCGGCGGGCCCGTCGGCGTCCGGCCCGTCCGCCGCGCCGGCCGGCCCGGGCCCCGGAGGCGGCGGCGCGCAGCGGAGGCGGTGCCAGCCGGCCAGCGACGGCAGCACCGCGCGCAGCGCCGCCCGGGCCTCCTCGTCCGCGCCGAGCAGGCTGGCCAGGGCCCCGGCGTCGGCGTTCTCCACCGCCGCCCAGAACGCGGCCTCCTCGCCGGTGCGGGCCGGGCCGGCTCCGGTCCCGGCGGCCGGCTCGTCCGGCCAGAAGCGCACCCGCTCGAACGGGTACGTCGGCAGCTCCACCACCGTGGCCGGGTGCGGGTGCAGCGGCGACCAGTCCACCGGGGCGCCGGCCACGTGCAGCTGGGCCAGCCCGGTCAGCACCGTACGGACCGCCGGCTTGCGCCGGGCGGCCAGCGGCACCAGCGGCGGGCGGGCCTCCGGGGCGTGCCTACGCAGCCACTCCTGGCTGAGCGTGGTGAGGGTGGCGTCCGGGCCGAGCTCGACGTATCCGGTGGCGCCGAGGCGGTGCAGCGCCGCGGTGCCGTCGGTGTAGCGGACCGTGTGCCGGATGTGCCGGGTCCAGTAGTCCGGGTCGGACAGCTCCGCGTCGGAGGCGACCTGACCGGTGAGGTTGGAGACGATCGGCAGGCGCGCCGGATGGTAGGTGACGGTGGCGGCGACCGCCCGGAACCGGTCGAGGATCGGCTCGGTGTGCACGGAGTGGAAGGCGTGCGGCACGTGCAGCCGCCTGGTCCGGACGCCCTCCTCGGTGAGGCGGGCGGCGACGGCGTCGAGGGCCGCCGGCTCCCCGGCGAGGACCAGCGAGGTCGGGCTGTTGTGGGCGGCCAGGTCGACCTCGGGATGCTCGGCCAGGATCGGCGCGACCCGGTCCAGCGGTGCGGTGACGGCGAGCATCGCGCCGGCCGGCATCTCGTGCATCAACCGGGCCCGGGTGGTGATCAGCCGGGCCGCGTCGGCCAGGTCGAGCACCCCGGCCAGGTGCGCGGCGGTCAACTCCCCGATGGAGTGGCCGATCAGCAGGTCCGGGCGGATCCCGAACGCGGCAAGCAGCGCGTGCATCGCGGTCTCGTACGCGAACAGGGCCGGCTGGATGTAGGTGGTCTCGCCGAGCAGGTCGCCGTGCCGGCCGGACATCACCTCCCACAGCGGCCGGTCCAGGTGCGGGTCCAGGGCGGCGCAGGCGGCGTCGAGGGCGGCCGCGAAGACCGGGAAGCGCTCGTACAGGTCGGCGCCCATGCCGGGGTGCTGCGCGCCCTGCCCGGTGAAGAGGAAGGCGAGCTTCCCGCCGGTGGCGGCCCGGCCGGTGACGACGTTGCTGGCCGCCTCGCCCCGGGCCAGGAAGCCGAGTCGCTGCCGGGCGTCGGCCCGGTCCTCGGCGATCACCACCGCGCGGTGCGGGTGCTGTGCGCGACTGGTGGCCAGGGTGTACGCCACCGCCGCCGGGTCCAGGTCGGGATGCCGGTCGAGGTGCGCGGCGAGCCGGTCGGCCTGGGCGCGCAGCGCCGCTGCCGTCTTGGCCGACAGCAGCCAGGGCAGCGGTACGGCCGGCGCGCTCCCGCCGGTGGGCGCGTCCTCGGCCGACGCGCCTTCCGGTGCCTCCGGGGCGGGCGGCGCCTCCTCGACGATCAGGTGCGCGTTGGTGCCGCTGATGCCGAAGGAGGAGACCGCGGCGCGGCGCGGGCCACCGTCCCGCTCCGGCCACGGGCGCGCCTCGGTGAGCAGGCCGACCGCCCCGCTGCTCCAGTCCACGTGCGGGCTGGGCTGCTCGGCGTGCAGCGTCTTCGGCAGCACCCCGTGGCGGAGCGCCTCGACCACCTTGATGATCCCGGCCACCCCGGCGGCGGCCTGGGTGTGGCCGATGTTGGACTTGATCGAGCCCAGCCAGAGCGGATCGCCGCCGCCGCGCTGCTGCCCGTACGTGGCGAGCAGCGCCTGCGCCTCGATCGGGTCGCCGAGGGTGGTGCCGGTGCCGTGCGCCTCGACCGCGTCGACGTCGGCCGGGGTCAGCCCGGCCGAGGCGAGCGCGGCCCGGATCAGCCGCTCCTGCGACGGCCCGTTCGGGGCGGTCAGCCCGTTGCTGGCGCCGTCCTGGTTCACCGCCGACCCGGTGAGCACCGCGAGCACCCGGTGCCCGTTGCGCCTCGCGTCGGAGAGCTTCTCCAGCACCAGCAGGCCGACCCCCTCGCCCCATCCCGCGCCGTCCGCGCCGGCGCCGAAGGACTTGCAGCGGCCGTCCGGGGCGAGCCCGCGCTGGCGGCTGAACTCGACGAACACCCCCGGGGTGGCCATCACGGTCACCCCGCCGGCCAGCGCGAGGGTGCACTCGCCGGCGCGCAGCGCCTGCGCCGCCAGGTGGGTCGCGACCAGCGACGACGAGCAGGCGGTGTCCACCGTCACCGCCGGCCCCTCCAGGCCCAGCTCGTAGGAGATCCGGCCGGACGCCACGCTGCCGGCGCTGCCGGTGCCCACCTGCCCCTCCAGCCCGGCCGGGGCGAGGAACCGCAGCCGCGCGCCGTAGTCGCCGTACATCACCCCGACGAACACGCCGGTACGGCTGCCGGCCAGCCGCTGCGGGTTCAGCCCGGCGTGCTCCAGCGCCTCCCAGCTCGCCTCCAGCAGCAGCCGCTGCTGGGGGTCGATCGCCAGCGCCTCACGCGGGCCGATGCCGAAGAAGCGGGCGTCGAAGTGGTGCGCGTCGTAGACGAAACCACCGGTGCGGGCATAGCTCTTCCCCTCCCGCGCGGGGTCGGGGTCGTAGAGTTCCGCCACGTTCCAGCCCCGGTCGGCGGGGAACTCGTCGATGGCGTCGGTGCCGGTGCTGACCAACTCCCACAGCTGCTCCGGCGACCGCACGCCACCGGGGTAGCGGCAGCTCATCCCCACGATCGCGATCGGCTCCTGGCCGGCCGACTCGACCTCGCGCAGCCGCTGGCGGGTCTTGTGCAGATCCGCCGTGACCCACTTCAGGTAGTCGATCAGCTTCTCTTCGTTCGTCATGTCGCCACACTTTCCGTGAGCTGCGGCAGGTCAGCCTCGACCCAGGTCGTTGTCGATGAAGGCGAAGATCTCGTCGGCGCTGGCGCTGTCCAGCCGCTCGCGCACGTCGGCCGCGGCGGGCCGGTCCGCGCCGTCCAACCGGGACAGCAGCGCGCGCAGCCGGTTCGCGATCGCCGCCCGGTCGTCGCCGGCGGGCGCGTCCCCGGCGGCCAGCACCGCGGCCTCCAACTCGTCGAGGTGGCGCAGCGCGCCGGCCACGCCACCGTCGCCGGGCCCGGCGGTCCGCGTCACCAGGTGCTCCACCAGCGCGGACACGGTCGGGTAGTCGAAGACCAGCGCGGCCGGCAGGCGCAGCCCGGTGGCCCCGGTCAACCGGTTACGTAGCTCGACGGCGGTGAGCGAGTCGAAGCCGAGGGCCCGGAACGCCTGGTCGGGGGCCACCTGCTCGGCGTCGGCGTGGCCGAGCACGGCGGCGACGTGGCCCCGGACCAGTTCGGTCAGCACCCGCCGGCGGTCGGCCTCGGCCAGCCCGCTCAGGTCGGGCGGCGGCGCGACCACCCGGGACCGGGCCGCCGGCAGCAGGGCGCGCAGCAGCGGCGGCAGGTCGCCGTCGCCGGCGTGGGCGCGCAGCCCGGCCAGGTCCAGAGCCGCCGGTACGAGCACCGGCTGCTTGTCGCCGGGCAGGGCGGCGTCGAGCATTTCCAACGCCAGCTCGGTCGCCATCGGCCGCATGCCCCGGGCCAGCCGCGCCCGGTCCACCTCGCCCAGCGTCCCGGTCAGCGCGCTGGTCTCGGCCCAGTGGCCCCAGGCCAGCGCGGTCGCCGGCAGGCCGGTGGCCCGCCGGTGGTGGGCCAGCGCGTCGAGGAAGGTGTTCGCGGCGGCGTAGTGGGCCTGGCCCGGGCCGCCGAGGACGCCCGCGACCGACGAGTAGAGCACGAACGCGGCCAGGTCGAGGTCGCGGGTGGCCCGGTGCAGGTGCCAGGCGCCGTCCACCTTGGGCCGCAGCACGTCCCCGATCTGCCGGTCGGTGAGGGTGTGCAGGGCCGCGTCGTCGAGCACGCCGGCGGCGTGGAAGACGGCGGTCAACGGGTGGTCGGGCTCGACCGCGCCGAGCGCGGCGGCCAGCGTCGCCGGGTCGGCGACGTCCCCGGCCACCACCCGCACCCGGGCGCCGCGCTCGTGCAGGCGCCGCAGCAGCTCCGCCGCCCCGGGCGCATGGGGGCCGCGGCGGCTGGTCAGCACCAGCCGCCGTACCCGGTGGCGGTCGACCAGGTGGGCGGCGAGCAGCGCGCCCAGGGTGCCGGTGCCGCCGCTGATCAGGACCGTGCCGTCGGGGTCGAGCGGGGAGACCACGGGCTCCACGTGGGAGACCGCCCGGACCAGCCGGGGTACGACCACCGCGCCGTCCCGGACGGCGGCCTGTGGCTCCGCCAGCGGTACGCCGGTCGGCTCACCGTCGTGGTCGAGGAGCAGGAACCGGTCGGGGTGCTCCGACTGGGCGCTGCGGACCAGCCCCCACAGGGCGGCCGCCGCGAGGTCGGCGACGTCCTCGTCGGGCCGGGTCGCGACGGCCTGCCGGGTCAGCACCACGAGCCGGCTGTCGGCGAACCGGTCGTCGGCCAGCCAGGCCCGCAGCGCCCCGGCGGTCCGGGTCACCAGCTCCGTCACCGCCTCCGGTAGCGGCCCCTCGGGCACGGCGGGCGCGACGAGCACCAACGCCGGGGCCGGCCCGCCGGCGGCGACGAGTTCCGCCAGGCCGGCGAGGTCCCGGACCGGTTCGCCGGTCAGCGCGGTGACCGGGGCGGGGCTGGGCTTCCAGTCGAGCTGGAAGAGCGCGTCGCGGGTGCCGGGTCGGCGCAGGTGCGCGGCGGGCAGCGGGCGGACGGTGAGCCCGTCGACGCTGACGACCGGGGCGCCGGCGGGGTCGGTGGCGGCCAGCCGGACGGTGTCGTCCCCGATCGGGGTGAGCCGTACCCGCAGCTGCCGGGCGGCGGTGCGGTGCAGGGTGACCCCGCTCCAGGCGAACGGGAGCTTCAGCTCGCCGGCGGTCGCGGCGACCGGGTGCAGCGCGGCGTCGAGCAGCGCGGGGTGCAGGCCGTACCCGGTGACGCCGACCTCGTCGGGGAGTTGGACCTCGGCGTGCAGGGTGTCGCCGTCCCGCCAGACCGCCCGGGCCCCCTGGAAGGCGGGCCCGTAGTGCAGGCCGGCCGCGGCGAGGGTGTCGTAGAGGTCGGTGGTGTCGACCGGGACCGCGCCGGCCGGTGGCCAGGGACCGGCGGGCCGCTCGTCGGCCGGCGGCGCGGCGCTGGTGAGCGTGCCGGTGGCGTGCCGGGTCCAGACCTCGTCGTCGGCGGGGCGGGTACGGATGGTGACGGTCCGCCGGCCGTCGTCGTCGGCCGCGCCGACCTCGACGTGCAGCCGCACGTCGCTGTCGGGGTCGAGGGTGAGCGGGGCTTCGATGGTGAGGTCGTCGAGGTGGGGGTGGCCGGTGTGGTGGCCGGCGTGCAGGGCGAGGTCGACGTAGGCGGTGCCGGGCAGCAGGACGGTGTCGGTGACGGCGTGGTCGGCGAGCCAGGGTTGCCGGTCGAGGGTGAGTCGGCCGGTGAAGAGGTGGCCCTGTTGGTCGGGCAGTTCGATGGCGGCGGCGAGCAGGGGGTGTTCGGCGGCGGTCTGGCCGAGGTCGGCGGCGTCGCTGACGGTGGCGGTCCGGTGCAGCCAGTAGTGCTGGTGCTGGAAGGGGTAGGTGGGCAGGTCGACGGGTGCGGTGGTGGGCAGCAGGGGGGTCCAGTCGACGGGTAGGCCGTGGGTGTGGGCGGTGGCCAGGGCGGTGGTGAGTTGGTCGGTGGTGTCGCGGCGCAGGGTGGGTACGGCGACGATGTCGTGCTGGTCGGCGGTGTCCTCGATCGGTTGGATGAGGACGGGGTGCGGGCTGACCTCGATGAAGGTGGCGTACCCGTCGCGTAGCAGTGCTTCGGTGGCGGTCTGGAACTGGACGGGGTGGCGGAGGTTGTCGTACCAGTAGTCGGCGGTGAGGGTGTCGGTGTCGATGCGGTCGCC
>NZ_JBFAJK010000082.1:0-14197 GCF_040655175.1 Micromonospora sp. NPDC050495
CCTCACCCTCAGTCACCCGCTGACGACGGACAACCAGTGCGCACCTCTGCAAGATCAGCTGTACCTAGCTCTGCACTCCAGGCCGTACCCCGACAGCATGATCGAGGAGGCGTTCGGCGAGGGTCGGGGTGATGGGCTGCCAGCGCAGGGTGCCGCCCTTCTCGGTGAGGCGGACCAGGCAGTGGCGGGTGTCAAGGTCGGCCAGGCGCAGCGCGAGGGCGCCGCCACGTCGGCAGGCGGTTTCCGTGTGCAGCCGCAGCAGCAAGGCATCCAGAATGACGTCGTTGCCGCTGGTACGCGCCACGAGGTTGATGTCCTGCAACTCGCCAGGGGTGAGGGCGCGGCGGGGATTGGGTAGCCGGCGTGGCTTGGCGACCCGGTGGGCGGGGCTGTCCGCGGCGGTGAGGTAGCCGTCGGCGATGGCGCGGCGGTAGACCGCGCGGGCGGCCGCGATGACGTGCTCCCCGGCGTGGCGGCCCTGCCGACCGGTGCGTCGGGTGCGGGCGGTGGCGGTTACCTGACGCATGAGGGCTTCGATGTCGCTGGCGGTCACCTCGTCCAACCGCAGGTGACCGAGCACGGCGGCCATCCGGTCCCAGTAGGTGCCGTAGGTGCGCCGCGTGCCTGGGCTGGCCGCAGCCGCGACGCGAGGCACGTATTCGGCGACTGTCGGCATCGTGCGGCCGGGAGTGTCGGGGTGGGCGGTGAGGTCGGCGGGAGTGAGGCCGAGGTGGGCGAGCGTCTGCCGGGCGGTGACGATGCGTGACGGATCAGCCGGCATGAGAGGGGCCACCGAGGACGGCGGCGTGCAGGTCCGCGAGGAGCCGCGTGATGGTGTTCGAGGGGTGCACGACGAGCAGATCGCGGGCAGGGACCGCCGCCAGCAGCACCACCTGGTGCGAGGTGATGCCGCACATCTGCCGGGCCGCGACGGGCAGCGGTAGTGCCCCACGGGCGCCAACGGCGTGCGTCCCGTCGGGTGCGGCGGCGATGAGCAGGAGGCCGTCGGTGGCGTCGACATGGAGGCGGTGACCGGGCGGCCAGCGCAGCGCCCGCAGCAACGCTCGGGCCGCCACGCGGCCGTCGGCGTCGGGGCGGGCCACGTCGAAGACGATGTCGTCGACCGGTTCCCGCGCAGCTGGGAGGGCTGCGGGAAGCTCCGGCATCGGGGCCGGTGGCGGTGCCGGGCGAGGAAGCGGGGCCGGGATGACCGCGCCGATCAGCTGCTCGTCGAGGCGTCGGCGGGGCGGTTGCCGGGCGGCCATCATGGTGACCGCCGAGGCCGTTCGCGCGGCCTCAGCCCGTGGCGCTGAGAGCCCTGATCTTCGATGTTTGCACGGCTGCTACGCGGCGCCCTCATCGAGAGCCACCACGGTGGTGAGCTCCCGTGATCTGGCACGAAGAGTGGTGTCCGAGGGGGATCGTACACATGTTCGCGGCACCCATGCTCAGCATGGGTGCTCATGCCGTAATCCTATAGCAGTCAGCCCTGCGTTCCGCAGCTCGGCGTCGATATAGGCGGCGGATCTGGGCTGTGAGCTGGGCAAACAGCGGTAGGCCCGGTGACGGGGCGTGTCACTAGGCAGTTGTGTTGTCGCAGGTCAGGCGGTTGCGGGTGTGGCGTCGAAGATCCGGGGCGGCTCGGCGATCTTCAGCTTGGTGAGCAGGGCCTTCTGGGGTTGGGACAGCTCGGTGCGCTGGGCGAACGTGCCGGCGGGACCGGTGAACACGCCCAGGTGCAGCCGGTCGATCTCGGTGCGGATCGCGGTCCAGGTGCGGCCGGTCTCGGTCTCGGCGACCCGGATCAGCAGCAGGGCCAGCCAGCAGAGCAGGATGTGAGCGCGGATGCGGTCCTCGCGGCGGGTGGAACACCGGGCGCAGGTCGAGGGTGGTCTTCATGTCGCGCCAGCCGCGTTCGACTTCGAGGAGCTGCTTGTAGCCCAGGGCGATGTCCTCGGCCGACAGTGTCGGGTCGGAGCAGCGCAGCAGGTACTTGCCGTCCAGGCGCTGTTCGGCCTTGACCTTGCCTTGGTCGAGGCGCAGCAGGCCCTTGGGGGTGACGCGCAGGAACCGGTTCAGGCCGGGCTTGGTGGAGATCACGCCGCGTAGCTCGGCGCGTTTGGTGGCCGGCAGCCGGTCGGTGTCGTCGATCAGGTCCGTGAGCTGGGCGATCAGCCGTTGGCGGACAGCGGCGTCCCGGTCGGCGGGCTCAGGGTTGTAGCAGATGACGAACCGGTCGTCGGTGTCGATGTTGACTTCCTTGACCTGCAGGTTCTCCGCGACGGTCGCGTAGCGGCCCTGCCGGGCCAGCGCGGCGTCGGCTTCTGTTGTGCCGGCGCGCAGCTTCTCACCCAGGATGTAGTGCCCGCCGCCCTGTTGCAGGAAGCGGCGGTTCTCCGCCGAGGCGAAGCCGCGGTCGGCGACCCAGACGACGCGGGCCAGGCTCCACTCGCGCATGTCGGTCTTGACCTGCCGGATCAGGGCGGAGTCGCCGGTGTTGCCGGGCCAGCACCACACCCGCACGGGAATGCCGGTGCGGGTGACGGCCATCCCGACCACGACCTGGGGCAGGTCGTCGCGGGAGTCCTTGCTCTTGCCATGCGTGCGGAACCCGGCCTGCTTGACCGCCGCCGGATCGTCCTCGGCCACGACCCGGCCCTGCTGGTCACGCCACAGCGGTTCGTCGGCCTCATCGAGTTCGAAGTAGGTGCTGGTGGTGTCGAAGAACAACAGGTCGACCTCAAGGTTGAGCAGGTCGGCGATCTGGTCGTAGACCCCGCGGGTCAACGCGGGCTCGACCTCGATCAACTGGTCCATCGCCCGGTAGCAGGCGTCGTCGGTGACGTGCGGCAGGCCGGGCAGGTGCACGTCCTGGCAGACCCAGTCGGCGGCGGCCAGCTTGCTCGACGGGGCCAGGGCCCGGTTGGCGACCAGCGCGAACAGCACCCTTTCGACGTCGACCTCCCGGCGGGACGAGCCGACCAGCGGCCGCAGGACGGTGTCGACGCGCAGCCGGCGCCACAACCCGTCGAGCAGCCACGCCCCGCCCAGCGCACGGGACTCCAGGAACGACAGGCCGGCCGGCGCGGCCGCGGCCAGGGCGTCGGCCGGGGCGAGCAACCGCGACAACGCGTCGACCAGGCGGCGGATACCGGCCACGTCGAGCTGGTCGGCGCGGCCGAACGAGTACAACACTCGGGTCTTGGACGCCTTCGCGGCCGGGTCCCACTCATTGTGGGCCAGTTACAGGTAGCGGATCGTCTGCCCGTTGCGGGTCTTGCGGGTCGACGCTTTCACGTACACGAGGCACGACCGTACACCGACTATGACCAAAGGCATAGATCGGCAGCTCAACGAAGTTATCCACAGACAGGCGTGTCACTAGGTGTTTTCGCCGTTCCCGCCAGGCCGCAACGCTCTGACCTGCACCTTCACACCGCGACGCCGACTATATCGACGCTGAGCTGCGGAACGCAGGTCAGCGGGCACTGTGGAGAAGCAGCCGCTGGCCGAGTGGTAATCATCGCTGCTCGCTGCGGCCCTCGCGCCGGTCGGCCCGCCGCGAGCGGCATGAGGACTGCCGCGAATTGCACTACTCGAGCAGGTCTCGGATGTCGGCGGCGGTCAGTTGTGCGGACGCGAAGTCACCGCCGTCGAGGACGCTTCCGAACAATTCGGCCTTGCGGGCCTTGAGCGCCATCACTTTCTCCTCGATCGTGTCCTTGGCGACCAGCCGGTACACCATCACGTTGCGGGTCTGCCCGATGCGGTGCACGCGGTCCACGGCCTGCGCCTCTGTGGCGGGGTTCCACCAGGGGTCGAGCAGGATGCAGTAGTCGGCCTCGGTCAGGTTCAGCCCGAAACCGCCGGCCTTGAGGCTGATCAGGAACACCGGGGCCAGACCGTTCTTGAACTCGGCGAGCACCGTCGCCCGGTCTCGGGTGGCGCCGTCGAGGTAGCAGCAGCGGATGCCCGCTGCCTCCAGCCGCTGCCGGGCGGCGTCCAGGAACCGGGTGAACTGGCTGAACACCAGAGTCCGGTGGCCTTCGGCGACGAGATCGCTGACCTGCTCGGCCAGCACGTCCAGTTTGGTTGATGGCACGGCGCGGTGTTTCGGGTCGACTAGGGTGACGTCGAGGCTGGCCTGCCGCAACAGGGTCAGTGACCGGAAGATCTCGAACCGGTGCTGCTGTAGGTCGCCGAGCAGGCCGAGCACCTTCTGCCGCTCCCGCTGCAGGTAGGTCTGGTACACCTTGCGGTGTTTCGGGTTGAGGTCCAGCTCGATGACCTGTTCCTGCTTGTCCGGCAGGTCGGCGGCCACGTCGGCTTTGCGGCGGCGCAGCATCAGCGGCCGGATCCGCCGCCGTAGCTGGGCGAGCCGTTCCGGGTCGTGGGCCTTCTCAATAGGATTGCGGTAGTGGTCAGTGAACCGGTCCGCGCGGGGAAACAGGCCAGGTGCGGTGATGGACAACAGCGACCACAGTTCGAGGAGGTTGTTCTCCATAGGCGTGCCGGTGATGGCGAGCTTGAACGATGCCGGGAGTTGCTTCGCGCAGCGGTATCCCTGCGAGTGGGGGTTCTTGACGAACTGGGCCTCGTCGAGGATCAGCCCGGCCCAGTCGAGGGCCTCGTAGTCTTCGAACTCGAGTCGGAACAGGGTGTAGGAGGTGACCACCAGATCCGCACCGCGGACCGCGTCGGCGAGGGTCGCGTTGCGACGCGCGCGGGTCTGGGTGATGGTGGTGACGACGAGGTCCGGTGTGAACCGGCTCGCTTCGCTCGCCCAGTTGTGCACGACGCTGGCGGGGGCGACGACCAGGAACGGCGACCGTGGACCGCCGGTCTCCCGGACGTGGCAGATCAGGGCCAATGCCTGCAGGGTCTTACCCAGGCCCATGTCGTCGGCGAGGACCCCGCCGAGTCGATGCTCGTGCAGGGCGGCCAGCCACCGGAACCCGTCCTGCTGGTACGGCCGTAGCGTGGCCTTCAGCCCCGATGGGATCCGATGCTCGACGCGGCTGCCCGCGTCGGACAGTGAGCGCACCGCCTCCTGCCAGGCGGCGGCCTGGCCGGTAACCTCGCCGAGCTCGGCCAACTCCTGCCACAGCCCAGCCTGGAAGCGCCCGACCCGCAGCACCCCGGGCGGCGGGTCGTCCAGCGCGCGGGACTCGACGATCAGGTCGCGCAGCTGGCGGAACTCGGCACGATCGAGGCTGAAGTACGTGCCGCTGGGCAGGATGAGGTACTGCCGATCCGCGGCGAGCGCGACGAAGATCTCGTCGAACGGCACCTGCTCACCGCCGACCGTCACCTGTACCGACAGGTCGTACCAGTCCGGCTGCCCACCCGTGTCTGCGCCGGCGAACGTGATGACCGGGGCCTGCAGCGTCTCCTGGTAGGCGGGGCCCTCGTCGTCGAGCCGCATAACGACGTCGACGCCATCGATATCGGTCAGCCGAGGCAGGATATCGTTCAAGAACCGGATCATCGTGTCGCCGGCCACCTCGGCGGCGGCCGCCAACTGGGGCCCCGCAGGCGTTGACTCCAGCAGGCCCAGCGCCGGGTCGGCGACCATTTCGGTCACCCGCCGCACCACCTTCTCCCGGTCGGCAGCGTGCGCGACGGGTGCGGGCGCCCACAGCGGCTCCCGATGATGACGGTCACCGACCGGCAGCACCCAATCCCATCGCAGCGAGAGCCGATGCCCGGCCATGCGGTTCACCGTCAACGTCAACGCCGCCGCCCCGACATCGGGCAACCGCACCGACGGATCCACCGCTACCACTTCCGTCTGCCGTAACAGGCTCGGATAGTACTGCTCAAAGAACCGTGCCTCGTCGTCGGCAGGAACCTGGATCGCCGGCTTTGCCAGCATGCCGGCGATGCCCGGCTCCAGCGGCCGCGCCAGCGGCGCGAGCCGCAGCACCCTGTCCCGTGACCGCGGGGCAGCCTGTCCCCGCACGCCCCACCAGGCGATGCCGTGGACCGGCTGGCCCACCAACAGGGACGCATCCGGGGCGACCAGCATGCCGTCGGCCAGCAAAGTTGGTAGGAGCAGCAGGTCGTCACCGGTCCGGTCGACCCGTACCGACACCCGCGCCGGTTCCCGACACACGACGACCCGACCGGCCGCCTTTCCGGCCTGCACCATCGGCAACCCGGTCTCCTGAGCCTCGCTCAGCAGGTCCCAGATCCGCCGGCTCGCGAACGCGTCCAGGTAGACCATCTGCTGGTAGCCGCTGTAGTAGTGCCGGTCCTCGGCGGCCGTGGACAACGCCAGGATCTCCTTGAGGAGCTGCCAGTGCCGCTCCACCCGCCTCGGCTGCCCGTACCAGGCGTAACTGAGATTCGACCAGGAGATCCCCGACCGCACCCACCCGCTGCGACCTGGCACCACAGGGCGCAAGGCGATCCGCCAAGACGACTCCGCGCCAGCCTGCCCGGCAGCCGCGACGAGATCGAACTGCAACCCGACGCCGGCCCGGGCCGACACCGCATCGGCGGAAGGCTCGGGCGCCGCACCGACCAGCGGGGACAGCGCGGTCTCCCACGCCGGCGGTGGCGCCACGGCACGCGGGTGGGGCACACCTCCGGCCGACCGGACGGCGAGGATCAACGCGGCCGGATGAGCGCAGCCCGGATCGTCACCGCAGCTACACGACCCCTCCACCGCCGTGATGTCGCCACACGGATCGGTGCGCACGGTGGCGATCACCGTGCCGGACAGGTCGCCGCGGAGCCGGGCATGAGCCTGCCCGGCCTGCGAATCCCACTGCACGTCGACCAGCTCGCCCCGGTCGAGGTGGGCCCGCGCATGGACGAACAACCGCGTGCCCACCGCGACGCGCACGGACTCCTCATCCTCGGTCAGCACCAGCCGCGCCAAGGTCACCTCCACGAAATCTGGCCCGGGCAGCCGCGAGCGTATCCTTTCGCAAGGTTTGCAGTGCCCAGCGCTACCCGGTCCGACCGCCCCGTCGGCTCGGACACCAGCGGGTCGCGGCCCGGGATGGTCGACCGGAGGCTGCCGACGGCCAGCGCGAGAACTTCGAACCCCGCAGGCGGCGGCGCCCGACCCGCGTTTAGTGCGGATCGGCACGCGTGTGTTCGTCCTTTCCAGCGATGATCATCAGGCCGCGGGCAGATCCTGGGAGATCAGATGGCCGGCAGGTCGATGTCGTGCCAGCCGGCGACACGGCTCAGACGTACGATCTGGGCGGGAGGTAGAGACATGGCCAGCGGCAATGGCGCACCGCCTGGGTCGCGGTATGTGGACCAGCGGCACTTTGTGGTCGCCGCCACCCTGTCCGACCTGCGCGGTCCGGTTCGCGGTGTGGTGACGCTCGATCGGTGGCTGGACTGGTCCGGCGACAGCACCTATGACCTGGACGACGCCGGTGATCTGCAGCTGATGTACCAGACGGTGCTGAACCAGGCTAATTCGGTCGACGACTTGCGCCGGTGGTTGCACGGCCCGACTTTGCGCCGTTTGTGGCCCAGCTTGTGGCTCCCGGCCCGGCTGCGGGCGTTGTGGCAGGCACGCTTTCCCGAGCTGAGCACCCCGCCGCAGACGCTGGCCGGGTAGAAGTGGATCAAGTTCACCTCCGCTTGGCGGAGATCGGATTGCGGGTCGCTGCCCGCTACGGGTTCGCGTTGGCCGGTGGCTACGCCGTACAGGCCCACGGCATCCTCGACCGCCCGAGCGAGGACGTCGACCTGTTCACGGCGTGGGAGCGGCGTGGCGAGTTCGCCGCAGCAGTGGACGCGGTAGTCGACGGCTACCGCGACGGCGGGTATTCCGTCGAGGTGACGCAGCAGTTCGACACCTTCGCCCGACTCGCGGTCACCGATCCCGCTCAACCTGCCCATCCGTACAAGGTCGAACTGGCGGCCAACTGGCGCGCGTTGCCGCCGGTGATGATGGACGTCGGGCCGGTGCTGCACGCCGACGACGTCGTCGCGGGCAAGATGTCCGCCCTGTATACGCGCGCCGAGCCCCGCGACTTCCTGGATATCGACGCGGCCCTCATGACCGGTCGCTACACCCGGACACGGCTGTGCGAGCTGGCCGAACAATCCGACGCGTGATTCGACCGGCGCATCCTGGCGGACCTGTTCGGCATGCTGGAGCGCTACCCGGACCGACGTTTCGCCGCCTACGGCGCCCACCCCGCCCACATCAGCGAAATGCGCAAACGCTTCGCGCAATGGCGCGAAGAACTCACCGCCGACCTGCCCTAGGTCGAGCAGGAGCGTCAGGTGCGACGCGACGTCCGCAACCCGACCCTCGGCCCAGTCACGCATGGCGGCCTCGAAGGTCCGCGCGACGTGTGCGGTGATCAGCGTCGGCGGGATGTCGGTACGGACGGCCCGAGCCGCCGCACCCTCCTCGACCATCCGTTCCACCGCGTCTAACTTGATCTTTAACCTCCGAGGGTCCTTTGGGGACCCTGGCTGGTCAGGGAAACAGCCCTTGGTCGATGATCTTCTTGTCTAGGGAAGAGCATCAATAACCAAGGGCTGTTCTGGTGACCAGTGTGCATGACCATCGTCCGGCTGATGCCGTCGGGGACCTGGACAGGTTCCGGCGGGCGTTTTACCGCTGCTTGACCGCGCGTGCGGACGCGTTGTTCGACCTGACGGACGCCGTGTTGTGCGCCGATGGGCCGGTCCGGTCGTTGGTTGAGTTGTCGCTGGTGGGTGAGCACCGTCGTGGTCACGGGGCGTTGTACGACGCCCTCGCCTGCGGGCGGCTGGACATCGACCGGCTGCGTACCGCCCTCGCCGGGGTGCCGCTGCCGCGGGCGGCCGACGGGCGTCTCGTGCTGGCGGTGGACATCACCTGCTGGCTGCGGCCGGACGCGCACACCTCACCGCAGCGGATCCTGTGCCGCCCCTACGGTCGCGGTAAGGACCAGACCATCATGGTTCCGGGCTGGCCGTATTCGATGGTCGTAGCGTTGGAGTCGGGCCGAAGTTCGTGGACCGCGCCGTTGGACGCGGTGCGGCTGGCGCCCGGTGCTGATGCCGCGACGGTCACCGCCGGGCAGGTGCGGGACCTCGTGGGCCGGCTGGTCTCCGCCGGGCAGTGGCAGCCCGGCGACCAGGACATCCTGGTCGTGGCCGATGCCGGCTACGACGCGCCCCGCCTGGCGTTCCTCCTGGCCGATCTGCCCGTGCAGGTCCTGGCGCGGATGCGCTCGGACCGGGTACTACGCCGAGCCGCGCCACCACGGCAGCCGGGAACGATCGGCCGGCCGCCCCGTCACGGCGGCGAGTTCGTCTTCGGTGATCCCGCCAGCTGGGGCGAGCCCGACGCGGCCACCGTCACCGACACCCGCCTCTACGGCACCGCGACCGCGCGAGCCTGGAACCGGCTGCACCCCCGGCTGACCCACCGCAACGCCTGGATCGAGGCGGCGAAGGCACTTCCGGTCATTGAGGGAACCGTCATCCGCCTGGAAGTCGACCACCTGCCCAGCGGCGCGACCCCGAAGCCGGTCTGGCTGTGGTGGTCCGGCGTCGACCCCACCGCCGCCGACGTCGACCGGCTCTGGCAGACCTTCCTGCGCCGCTTCGACATCGAACACACGTTCCGCCTGTTCAAACAGACCCTCGGCTGGACCTGCCCGAAGATCCGCACCCCGCAAGCCGCCGACCGCTGGACCTGGCTGATCCTCGCCGCCTACACCCAGCTCCGCCTGGCCCGCGCCGCGGCCGCCGACCTACGCCGCCCATGGGAGAAACCAGCACCACCGCAGCGCCTGTCACCCGCCCGCGTCCGGCGAGGGTTTCGACACCTCCGCGCGAAGGCCACGAGGCTGTCGCACATCTTCCGATCTTCAGCTGTCAAGCGATCTTTCGTCTGGTGTCGTGCCGGAAGATCTTGTTCAGGTTGTGCACAACGCCGAGCAGTTTGATTTCGGCGTCGACGTCGCTGGTGCCGCGGTGGTGCAGGCGGCGTCCGAACCGTTGGAACAGCTGGGCGAAGCCGGGTTCGACGAGGGCGCCGCGGCGGGCGTAGAGCTGTTTGCCTTCGGTGGATGCCAGTCGGGCGGCCATGTCACGGTGGCCGGCGGGGACGTCCTGGCTGGGTGGGGTGGGGGCCCTGGTCTGGTCGTACTCCTCGGTGAGTGACACGAGCAGCGGGAGATCGGCCAGGGCAGTGAAGTTCGCGGTGCTGGCGTATCCGCTGTCGGCCAGCCATGCCGCGACGTCGCTGCTCAGCCCTGCGGTCGCGCAGTTGTGCTGAGCGCTTCTGATGACCGGAATCAGGGCGGTGGTGTCGGACGGATTGTCGTGCAGTTCGATCGCGAGGAGGATCTGGTTGCGGGAGCAGGCGATCTGCAGGTTGTAGCCCTGGACGTAGCCGCCGTGCTTGCCGAGCATGAGCCTCGACGCCGGATCGGTGAGTGACGCCCTGGCCGCCGCAGACGGGATCGGCCGAGGGTTGAGCGCACGGTGCAGCCCGGCCTGCGCCCTGGCCAGCCGGGCCTGCTGCCGGACGACCTTGGTCTTGGCCTCGATAGCAACCGGTGGGCGTCCGTTGGCACGCCGCCGTCCCGCGGCCTGGTCCTGCAGGCTCCGGCGGGCGTAGTCGGCCAGCCGTTGCTGCTGGGCGGCGGTGACCTCGGCGAGGCGCTGGGCGGCCCTGGCCACCATCCGCTCGGCGGCCTCGACCTTGATCCGGATCTCGCCGGCTGAGGGCAGCGCGCGTTCATGCAGCTTGTCCCGGGCCATCCGGGCTCGCGCCAAGCGGTCGCCGAGCCGGGACAGCCGCCGCAGGCAACTGCCGGCGGCGGTGTGCCGGGGGCTGCCTACGGCGGCTGCTGCGTCGTCCATGGCGCCCGTCAACTGGGCGATCTCGGCAATCGCCATCGGCGATCATGGTCTCCAGGGCCTGGAGGCTGCGGTTGGTGGAGCGGGCCGCGGCCGCCTGCATCGGTGAGCCGTCCACCGCCACCGCGGACAGGTCCACCAGCCCACGCTGGGCGCATAGCGCCAGGACCTGTACGAACAGGGCCTTGATGCCTTCGCGGTGACGGCGCAGGAAACGCGCGACGGTGGAATGGTCTATGTGCTGGTTGCCGGTGATGATCCGGCAGCCCACATCATCGAGGCAGGCCGCCTCGATCCTGCGCGACGAGCGCACGCCCTTGCAGTAGCAGTACAGCACCAAGCTCAGCAACACCTGCGGTGGATACGCCGCCGCACCCTGGCCATCGGCACGGTAGCCCCGCAGGAACTTCGACAGGTCGAGCTCACCGACGACCTTCAACACCTGCCAGCACAGATGCTGCGGCGGCAGCCACCCACGCACGTCATACCTGTTCGGGCCCGAGTCATCCGGGCTGCAGGAGATGAAGTTGTATCCCACGACACGACATGATCATCCACTGTGGGTTGCTGGCGGCAACAACTCTTGACAGCTGAAGATCGGAAGATGTGCGACAGCCTCCCACCAGGGTCATTGCGTTCTCGGGTAACTGCTGGTCACGGCGGTGATCAGGTCGTGTGAGCGGCGGTTGGCTTGGCGGGTGGCGCGGGCGATGTTGGTCGCGCCGGTGATGCGGTGCCAGCCGATCGCGGTGTTACGTAGCGTTGCGATGACGGCGGGGCCGGTGCCTGTCCGGGCCTGGTGAAGGTCTTCACGGAACGTCACGTCGCGTACGTGATGGAGGCAGTTCTCGATGTGCCAGTGTCGGCGGATCCAGGTTTGCAGGTCGCGGGGCGGGGCTTGGCCGGCGGGCAGCGACACGGTCAGGTAGGCGGTTTCGCGGCTGGTCTTGCCTGCGACGATGCGGGTGCGGGTGATTCGCACGGCTTGCTGGGCGTGCGGGAAGGCGATGCCGCCGGGCGTGGCGACGGTGACGGCTTTGACGGTGCGGGTCTCGCGGCGGCCGTGGGCGCGGTCGCGGGTGCGGTCACCGACCGGGATCTGCGCCCAGGGCAGCCGTTTGAGCTGCTTGAACAGGGTCGGCTGGTTGGCCTTCACCTGTACGAGCAGATGCGCTCGGCGGGCGGTGACCTCGTCGGCGTGCCCGGTCTGGGTGTGCAGGGCGTCGGCGATGAACAGCACCCCGGTGAGGGTGCCGAGTACCGTCTCGACGGCGTCGAGCAGCGGCGCGAACGCCGGGATCTCGTTGCTCTTGGCGTGCACGGTGACCTGGGCGAGGACAACGCCGGTCCCGGTGTCCAGCGCGGAGAGCAGATGCACCTGGCGGCCGGCGCCAGTGCGGGCGCCGCGCAGTGTCTTGCCGTCGATGGCGATCACCGTGCGGTACCGCCTCGGCCTGTTCACCGCGACGGGCGTGCGGGTGCGCAGCCAGCCGGCCAGGACGGTGCCGAGCAGCGTGTCGTCCAGGCGCGTCAGGAGCCGCCAGACAGTGCTGCCGGCCGGCACTCCTGCGGTGAACCCGAGCCGTTCCTGGGCGCGTTCGTCCAGGTCGTGCAGCCAATCCGTGATCGCGGCGAACGACGTCGCCCCGGCCATGACGGCGCAGACCGCCACCGCCAGCAGCGCGGTCAGCGGGTAACGCACGCCTCGTGGGTCGCGTGGATCAGGAACAGCGGCGAGTGCGTGCAGCAGCCCGCCCTGTTCACCGTCGGTGACTGGCACGGCCTCGGCGATGGAGGCGGGTGCTGCTACGGCCAGTGCAGGGATGAGAGATGATGCCATCGGCGGGTGGGGTCTTCCTCGGAGTCGTGAAGCGTCGCAACTCCATGATCACCGATGCGGCCTCACCCGCTCCTTGCGCCACCACAAAGGCCGAACTCGTCTCGAAACTCCTGGTCAGCGGCCCACCGGCCGACTATGCAATCGCCCTGCCTCCCACCTGCCCCGCTGGCGCACCGAAACCCTCGCGGCCAGGACCGGGACGGCCACCCGGCCGCGGCAACACCCAGCCCACCCCGCGTCACGACGTCCACATCGCGACCACCAAGAAGACTAACAAACCGGGCACCAAGAAAACGAAGACCGCGAATCCCCGCCCACGCCGAACAGGTTAAAGATCAAGCTAAGGCGTGTTTCATAAGCCGGTCAGAGCCATTCGCAGATGATGGTGATGGTCAGGACGGCCTGGAACCGGACGGCCAACTTGTCGTAGCGGGTGGCCACGCCGCGGTGGCGCTTGAGCCTGTTGATGCCGTTCTCGATGGCGTGTCGCATCCGGTAGAGGTCTGGGTCGAACTTCGGCGGGCGTCCGCCGCGACTGCCCTTGGCTTTGCGGTGGGCGTCCTGGTCTTTCTTGCTCGGGATGCATGCCTTGATCCCACGCTTGCGCAGGTAGGCGCGGTTACCGCGGCTGGTGTAGGCCTTGTCCGCCAGGACAAGGTCGGGGCAGGTGCGGGGCCGGCCCACCCCGAGACGGGTCACCCTGATACGGCGCAGGACCGGGATGAACTGCGGACTGTCACCCCGATGCCCGGCGGTCACCACCATCGACAGGACCTTCTGCCCCTGCTCACAGGCCAGATGCGTCTTGGTGGTCAGACCGCCGCGAGATCGTCCGAGGGCGTGATCGGCGGGTTCGTCGTGCACGCCACCGGGTGGCTCTTTCTGCAGGTGGGCGTCTCTGCGTGCGCCGGCGGCGTGTTGGTGGGCGCGGCTGGTCATCGAGTCCACGCTGATCGTCCAGGTGATCCGGCCTTGCGCGTCTGCGGTGGCCTGTGAGGCGGCCAGGATCTTGTCCCAGGTGCCGTCGCGCTGCCAGCGACGGAACAGGCCGTAGAGCGTCTGCCAGGGTCCGTACTCGGCCGGGACGTCACGCCATGGGGCGCCGATCCGGATCCGCCACCTGATCCCGTCGATAAGCTGCCGTCTCTCCCACTTCGGCGGACGACCCTTCGTTGGCGCGGCAGGCAGCAGTGCGGCGAGCCGCTGCCACTGAGCGTCGGTAAGGTCGTGCCGCCTCGTCACCGCTAAGGTGGCCACGAGGTCTCCGGTATGAAGTTCTTGCTTGGTCGCAGAACCAGATACCGGAGACCTCTTCAGATGTCGATCACCACCACGCCGGGACCTTCATCAGCCACCACAACTTCTGAAACACGCCTTAATCGCGGCTGCGGCGACCGGGTCGGTGCCGGACGCCGCCGGTGAACCCTGCGTTCCGCAGCTCGGCGTCGATATAGTCCGCGAATCTGGGCTGTGAGCTGGGCAGACAGTTGTTGGCCCGGTGACGGGGTGTGTCACTAG
>NZ_JBFAJK010000083.1:0-13955 GCF_040655175.1 Micromonospora sp. NPDC050495
ACCGCCCTCGAACTCGCCGCCAGCTACCTCCACGCCCACCCCGACCGCCACACCGCCCTCCTCGTCGCCGCCGACAACTTCGGCACCCCGATGATCGACCGCTGGCTGGGCGGCCCCGGCTACCTGATGGGCGACGCCGGCAGCGCCCTGGTGCTGACCACCCGGCCCGGCTTCGCCCGACTGCTCGCCGTCGGTTCGGTCACCGTCGCCGACGCCGAGGAGCTGCACCGGGCCGGCGAACCGCTCTTCCCGCCCGGGCCCACCGCCGCCCGGCCGCTGGACTTCACCGCCCGCAGCGCCGAGTTCCGCCGGGCCGCCCTGCGCGGCGGCGCCGGCACCGCCGTGCTGATGGACATCCAGCGGCAGACCCTCCAGGTCGTCGACCGCACCCTCGCCGAGGCCGGCATCGACATCAGCGACGTCACCCGGGTCGCCTACATGAACTACTCCCGCGAGATCGTCGAGCAGCGCTGCACGGCCGCGCTCGGCCTGCCGCTGTCGGCGTCCACCTGGGACTGGGGGCGCCGGCTCGGGCACCTCGGCGCCAGCGACCAGGTCGCCGCGCTGGACCACCTGATCGGCACCGGGCAGCTCGGCCCCGGGGACCACCTGCTGATGCTCGGCGTCGGGCCGGGCGTCACGGTCTCCTGCGCCGTCGTCCAGATCATCCACGCACCGGCCTGGCAGTGACCGACGCCGCCGACCGGTCCACCCCGAAGGAGAGGAATCCGGTGTTCGATGCGAACAGCGGCACGCCGCCCACGGCGGCCGTCGCCGTGGTCGGGATGGGCTGCCGGTTGGCCGGCGACGTCGACTCCCCGGACAGCTTCTGGGCGTTGCTGCGCGACGGCCGGGACGGCATCGGGGAGCTGCCCGAGCAACGCTGGGACCACTACCGCGAGCTGGGACCGGAGTTCGCCGCGGCGCTGCGCCGGGCCACCCGGCACGGCGCGTTCCTGCGCGACGTCGAGGGCTTCGACGCCGAGTTCTTCGGCGTCACGCCGCGCGAGGCGGAGCTGATGGACCCGCAGCAGCGGATCCTGCTGGAGGTCACCTGGAACGCCCTGGAGCACGCCGGCATCCCGGCCCGCCGCCTCGCCGGGGGTGACACCGGCGTCTTCGTCGGCGTCGGCTCCGACGACTACGGGCGGCGGCTGCTGGAGGACCTGCCCCGGATCGAGGCGTGGACCGGCATCGGCGCGGCCATGTGCGCGGTGGCCAACCGCATCTCCTACGCGCTGGACCTGCGCGGGCCCAGCCTCGCGGTGGACACCGCCTGCTCCGCCTCGCTGGTCGCGGTGCACCTGGCCTGCCAGAGCCTGCGCACCGGGGAGAGCTCGCTGGCGATCGCCGCCGGGGTCAACCTGATCCTCGCCCCCGGCCTCACCCTCACCCTGGACGCCGCCGGGGCGACCTCGCCGGACGGGCGGTGCAAGTCGTTCGACGCCGCCGCCGACGGCTACGGCCGCGGCGAGGGCTGCGGCGTGCTGGTGCTCAAACGGCTGGCCGACGCCGAACGCGACGGCGACCGGGTGCTGGCGGTGATCCGCGGCAGCGCCGTGCAGCAGGACGGGCGGACCAACGGCATCATGGCGCCCAGCCGGAAGGCGCAGGAGCAGCTGCTGGTCCGCGCCTGCCGGCAGGCCGGCGTCGCGCCGACCTCGGTGGACTACGTCGAGGCGCACGGCACCGGCACCCGGTTGGGCGACCCGCTGGAGGCCGGCGCGCTCGGCGCGGTCTACGGCGCCGGCCGCCAGCCCGGCGAGCCGTGCCTGATCGGGTCGGTGAAGGCCAGCATCGGCCACCTGGAGGCCGCCGCCGGGGTGGCCAGCCTGATCAAGGCGATCCTCGCGCTGCGGCACGCCGAGATCCCGCGCAGCCTCAACCTGGAGACGCCCAACCCGGCCATCGACTGGACCAACGCCGGCCTGCGGGTGGTCACCGAGCACCAGCCGTGGCCGCACCGGCCCGGCCCGCGCCGGGCCGGCGTCTCCGGATTCGGGTACGGCGGCACTATCGCGCACGTCCTGCTCGAGCAGGCGCCCGACCCGCGACCGGCGCCGGACGGGCCGGCCGGGCTGCTCTTCCCGCTCTCCGCCGGCTCGCCGGAGATGCTGCGCCGGCACGCCGGGGACCTGGTCGAGCTGCTGGCCGCGGCCGAGCTGTCGCCGGCCGACCTCGGACACACCCTGTCCCGCCGCCGCGCGCAGCTGGAGCACCGGGCCGCCGTGGTGGCCGCCGACCGGTCCGAGCTGGTCGCCCGGCTGCGCCACGTGGCCCGGGGCGAGCAGGCGCAGCACGTCGCCACGGGGCGGGCGCTTCCCGGCGCCGGCGAACAGGGCCCCCGCCCGGTCTGGGTCTTCTCCGGCCACGGTTCACAGTGGTCCGGGATGGGGCAGGGGCTGCTCGCCGACGAGCCGGCGTTCGCCGCCGTCATGGACGAGCTGGCCCCGGTCTTCCAGGCGGAGATCGGTTTCACCCCGCGCGAGGTGCTCAGCTCCGGGGATCTCGGCGCGGTGGACCGGATCCAGACGATGATCTTCGCGACGCAGGTCGGCCTGGCCGCGGTCTGGCGGGCGTACGGGGTGAACCCGGCCGCGGTGATCGGCCACTCGGTCGGCGAGATCGCCGCGGCGGTGGCCTGTGGCGGGCTCAGCCTCGCCGACGGCGCGCGGCTGAGCTGCCGGCGGTCGATCCTGCTGCGCCGGGTCGCCGGCGCGGGCGCCATGGCGATGGCCGCGATCCCGTTCGCCGAGGCGGAACGGCGGCTGGCCGGCCGGACCGACGTGGTGGCCGCGATCGCCGCCTCGCCGGCCTCCACGGTGATCGCCGGTGACCCGGACGCGGTGGCCGAGGTGCGGGACCGGTGGCAGGCCGAGGGCGTGCTGGTCCGGCGGGTCAACTCGGACGTGGCGTTCCACAGCCCGCAGATGGACCCGCTCTGCCTCGACCTGGCCGCCGCGCTCGGCGACCTCTCCCCGGCCGCGCCGGTGGTGCCGATGTACCGCACCTCGCTGACCGACCCGCGCGGCGCCGCGCCGCTGGACGGCGCCTACTGGGCGGGCAACCTGCGCAACCCGGTACGCCTCGGCGACGCCGTGGCGGCCGCCGCCGAGGACGGCCACCGGGCGTTCGTGGAGATCTCGGCGCACCCGGTGGTGGCGCACTCGATCGGCGAGACCCTCGCCGACCTCGACCGGACCTTCGTCGGGTCGACGCTGCGGCGCAACTATCCCGAGCGGGCCACCTTCCTGACCAACCTGGGCGCGGCGCACTGCCACGGCGTCCCGGTGGACTGGGCCCGGTTGCAGCCGGCCGGCACGCTGGTCGACCTGCCGCTGACCCCCTGGCAGCACCGCCGGCACTGGCGGGACGCGCCGTCCGGCGGGCCGGGCGGCGGCATGGGCCACGACCCGGACAGCCACACCCTGGTCGGTACGCCGGTGAGCGTGGCCGGCGCCGCGCTGGGGCTGTGGCGGACCCGGCTGGACGACGAGAGCCGCCCCTACCCGGGCCACCACACCATCCACGGCACCGAGGTGGTGCCGGCCGCCGTGCTGCTGAACACGTTCCTGCGGGCCGGCGCCGACCAGGGCCGGCCGCCGGTGCTCACCGATGTGGCGTTGCGCGTCGCGCTGCCCACCGCCGACCCCCGGGAGATCCAGGTCGTCGCCGAGGACGACGCGGTGCGGCTCGCCTCGCGGACCGCCGCCGGGGACGACGCCGCCTGGCAGGTGCACGCCTCGGCGGCGCTCCGCCCGGCACCCGCGCCCGCCCCGGCCCACCCGGCCGCGCCCGCCGACGCCACCGGTCCGGGCGACACCACCGGTCCGGGCGACGGCACCGGTCCGGGCGACGCCGCCGGGTGGCCGGGCGAGCTGACGCCCGGCGAGCCGAGCCTGGTCACCGACCATCTCGCCGCGGTGGGCGTACCGTCGATGGCCTTCTCCTGGCAGGTGCGCGAGCTGGCCCAGGGCGACGGCGTGCTGCGCGCCCTGGTCCGGGTCGACCAGCCCGCCCCGGCGGCGACCTGGGCGCCGGTGCTCGACGCCGCGCTCTCCGCCGCGCCCGCCGCGTTCGGCGGCCCGCCCGTGCTGCGCGTGGTCGCCGGCGTCGACACCGTGACCATCAGCGGCGCACCCCCGGCGGAGGCGAGGATCGACGTGCGGGTCGACGACGACGCCCCCGACCGGGCCGACGTCACCGTCGCCGACCCCGCCGGCACCGTGCTGGCCCGGCTGCGCGGGGTGCGCTTCGGGGTCCTCGACGGGCCGGTCACCGCGCCCGTACGGCCCGAGCACCTCGTCTACGAGATCGGCTGGACGCCGTACCCGGCCCCGGCCGAGCAGCGGACGCCCCGGGAGGTGGTGCTGGTCGGCGGCGCCGGACCGCTGGCCGAGGCGATCACCGCCCGGATCACCGGCGCGGGCGTCCCGCTGCGCGCCGTGGCCGACGCCGCCGGGCTGGCCCGGCTCGCGCCGGCGCCGGACCCGTCCGGCGTGGTGCTGGTGCTGCCCGGCGGCGACGCCGACGTGCCGGCCGCGGCCGCCCGGCAGGCCTGGCTGCTCACCGAGGTCGCACAGGTCCTCGCCGCCGGCGACGGGAGCGCCTTCCCCCGGTTGTGGGCGGTGACCCGGGCCGTCCGGGAGTCCGCCGACCCCGCGGCGCTGGCCGACGCGCCACTGTGGGGGCTGGGCCGGGTGCTCGCCACCGAACATCCGGAGCTCTGGGGCGGCCTGATCGACCTGGACCCGGCCGACGAGGGCGGGCTGGACGCGCTGCCCGGCCTGCTCGGCGCCGACACCCCCGACGACGTGCTCGCCCCGCGCGGCACCGGCACCTCGGTGGCCCGCCTGGCGCCGCTGGACCGGCCCGCGGTGCGGCCGCCGCTGCGCTGCCGGCCGGACGGGACGTACCTGGTCACCGGCGGGCTGGGCACCCTCGGCCTGGCGGTCGCCGACTGGCTGGCCGACCAGGGCGCCCGCCGCCTGGTGCTGGCCGGGCGGGCCGGGCTGCCACCGCGGGCCCGCTGGGACCGGCCGGCCGACGACGGCGGCCCGGACCCGGCGACCCGCGACCGGATCGCCCGGGTCCGCGCGCTGGAGGCCCGCGGCGTCACGGTACGCGTGCTCGCGGTCGACGTCGCCGACGCCGACGCGCTGCGCCCGCTGCTCGACCCCGACGCGCTGGGCCTGCCCCCGGTGCGCGGCGTGGTGCACCTGGCCGGCGTGCTGGACAACCGCTTCGCCGCCAACCTGGACGAGGACTCGCTGCGCCGGGTGCTGCGCCCGAAGGTCGACGGGGCCTGGGCGCTGCACCGGCTCTTCCCGCCCGGCAGCGTCGACTTCCTGACCCTCTTCTCCTCCTGCGGCCAGCTGCTCGGGTTGCCCGGGCAGGCCAGCTACGGCGCGGCCAACGCGTTCCTCGACGCGCTGGCCACCCACCGCCGCACGCTCGGCGCCGACGACACCACCAGTTTCGGGTGGACGTCCTGGCAGGGACAGGGCATGGCGGTCAACGCCGTGGTGGACAACGAGCTCAAGGCCCGCGCGGTGGCCGCGATCGAGCCCGAGCAGGCGTTCGCCGCCTGGCAGCACGCCCACCGGCACGGCGGCGGGCACCTGCCGGTGCTGCGGGTGCTGCCGGCCGGACCGGCCACCGACCGCCCGCCGCTGCTGGCCCAGCTGCCCAGCGGGGCGGACGCCGGCGACGGGGCCGCCGAGCAGTCGGCCGCGGTCCGCCTCGCCGACCTGCCGCCGGAGGAGCTGCGGGCCACCGTGCAGACCGAGGTGGGCACCCAGATCGCCGCCGAGATGCGGCTGCCCCTGTCCGAGCTGGACCTCCGGCGGTCGCTGCTGGAGCAGGGACTCGACTCGGTGATGACGCTGGTGATCCGGCGGCGGCTGGAGAAGCGGTTCGGCCGCCCGGTGCCGGCCACCCTGCTGTGGAACCAGCCCACCGTCTCGGCGATCGCCGAGCACCTGGTCGACGCCCTCACCGCCGCTCCCGCCGGCGCGGAGCCGTGACCGCCCCCGACCCCCGACCCGCCCCGCCGGGGCGCGACCGGCACCGCCAGGAGAGGAGAGAACCGTGTCCGAGGACGACGTCAGCGCCGCGTTGACGACCTTCATCAAGGAGAACCTCGCGCAGGACGCGCCGTACGACATCGACGAGGACACCCCGCTGCTGGAGCTGGGCATCCTCGACTCGCTGAAGACGGCGATGCTGCTCAACTACATCCGCGACGGGCTCGGCACCCCGGTGCCGCCACAGCTGATCGACGCGGCCAACTTCCGGAGCATCCGGACCATCGCCGCGCTGGTCGGCAACCTGACGAGCACACCGAACTGAGGAGGCCGGAGATGAGCGTGGACTACGACGTGGCGGTGATCGGCGGCGGGCCCGCCGGCTCGACCGTCGCCTCCTACCTGGCCGGGGCCGGCCTGTCGGTGGTGGTGTTCGAGAGCGAGCTGTTCCCCCGGGAACACGTCGGCGAGTCGCTGGTGCCGGCCACCACTCCGGTGCTCTCCGAGATCGGCGTGCTGGACGACATCGAGGCGGCCGGCTTCCCGCGCAAGTACGGCGCGGCCTGGACGTCGGCCGAGTCGCGCAACGTGCCGCACAACGGCTTCACCGGCCTGGACCACGACTTCCGCGCCGCCGAGGTGATGTTCGTCGAGCGGGACCAGCCGGGCGTCGACCGGGACTACACCTTCCACGTCGACCGGGGCAAGTTCGACCTGATCCTGCTCAAGCACGCGGAGAGCCGCGGCGCGAAGGTCTTCTCCGGCGCGCGGGTGCTCGACGTGAACTTCGACGACCCGGAGGCGGTGGCGCTGACGGTCCGGTTCGGCCCCCGCGAGGTGCCGTTCCGGGCCGGCATGGTGGTGGACGCCTCGGGCCGGAGCACGCTGCTCGGCCGGCAGCTCAGGTACAAGGTCTCCGACCCGGTCTTCAACCAGTACGCCGTGCACACCTGGTTCGAGGGCCTGGACCGGGCGGCGGTCGCGCCGTCGGCGGAGAAGGAGGACTACATCTTCGTCCACTTCCTGCCGATCAAGGACACCTGGGTGTGGCAGATCCCGATCACCGACACCATCACCAGCGTCGGCGTGGTCACCCAGAAGAAGCTCTTCGCCGAGGCCAACACCGACCGGGAGGCGTTCTTCTGGGACTTCCTGTCCAGCCGGCCGGACCTGCACAAGGCGTTGCAGGACGCGCAGCGGGTCCGCCCGTTCAAGGCCGAGGGCGACTACAGCTACTCCATGAAGGAGATCTGCGGCGACCGGTTCGTGCTGATCGGTGACGCGGCCCGGTTCGTCGACCCGATCTTCTCCAGCGGGGTGAGCGTGGCGCTGAACAGCGCCCGGATCGCGGCCAAGGACATCATCGCCGCGCACCGGGCCGGCGACTACGCGAAGAGCCGGTTCGCCGGGTACGAGGAGAAGCTGCGCCGGGGCGTGCGCTACTGGTACGAGTTCATCTCCATCTACTACCGGCTCAACGTGCTCTTCACCGCCTTCGTCCAGGACCCGCGCTACCGCATCGACGTGCTGAAGATGCTCCAGGGCGACGTCTACGACGACGAGGAGCCGAAGGCGCTGGTGGCGATGCGGGAGGCGGTGGCCGCGGTGGAGAACAACCCCGACCACCTCTGGCACCCGTACCTGGGGACGCTGCGGGCTCCCGTCCCGACTGCCTGAGCGACGCCGAAGCCCGGCCTCGGAGATCCGGGCCGGGCTTCGGCGTGGGTGCGGCCAGGTCAGCGCAACGCGACCGGCAGCGACTCCCAGCCGTTCATCAGGATGCTGGTCTGCCGGGTCAGCTGCTCGGCCGGCACGGCCAGCCGCAGCTTCGGGAACCGGGCCAGCAGCGTGCCGACGGCGATCCGCGCCTCCAGCCGGGCCAGCGGGGCGCCCATGCAGTGGTGCAGCCCGTGCCCGAAGGAGAGGTGGCCGTTCTTCTCCCGGCCGATGTCGAACCGCTCCGGCTCGGCGAAGAGCGCCGGGTCGTGGTTGGCCGCGACCAGCGAGATGAACACCATCTCGCCGCGCGGGATGGTGGCCCCGCCGATCGACACGTCCTCGGCGGCGCGGCGCGGGGTGGCCATCCGCAGCGGCGCCTCGTAGCGGAGGAACTCCTCGATCGCGGTGGGCAGCCGCTCCGGGTCGGCCCGCACCGCGGCCAGCGACTCGGGGTGGGTGAGCAGGTCGTGCACCCCGTTGCCGATCAGGTTGGTGGTGGTGGCGTGCCCGGCGATCAGCATCAGGAACACCATCGAGGTCAGCTCGTCCTCGCTGAGCCGGTCCCCGCCGTCGCTGACCCCGACCAGGCCGGAGAGCAGATCGTCGGCCGGCTCCCGGCGCTTGCGCTCGATCAGCGTGCGGGCGTACTCGACCAGCTTGGTGGCCGCGCCGATGAACTCCTCGGGCCGGGCCAGGGTGCCCTGGGTGATGGTGTTGGCCCAGCCCTGGAAGATCTCCGAATCGGCCGCCGGCACGCCGAGCAGCTCGGCGATCACCTGGAACGGCAGCGGGAAGGTCAACGCGGGCACCAGGTCGACCTCGTCGCGGTCGGCGAACGCGTCTAGCAGCCCGTCGGTCAGCTCCTGGATCCGCGGCGCCAGCGCCTCGGTGCGGCGGCGGGTGAAGGCGGCGCTGACCAGCTTGCGCAGCCGGCCGTGATCCGGCGGGTTGCTGTGCAGGACGTCGCTGCTCATCGCCAGGGCCAGCTCCGGCGGCAGGCCGGGATAGCCGCCCTCCAGCGGACCGTCCTTGATCAGGTGCGGGTGGGCGAGGGCCTGGCGGACCTCGTCGCCGTTGGTGATCAGCCAGGCGAGAGCGCCGTGCGGGAGGGCGATCTGCCGCACCGGCGCGGTGCGCCCCAGGACCGGGGCGTCGGTCAGGCTCGGGGGTTTCGACTTCAGCTCGGGTGACGGCGTCATCCCGCCATCGTCGGCGCGCCGACTAAAGGGGAGGCAAAGCAGCCCGGCCCGGAGTGCGCCGGTCAGGAACGGCTTTAACGACCGACAAGGCCGCCGTTGGGGGCCGTGGGCACGCTGTCCAGCGCGCCGGGCGCCGGTGCCACCCCCGGGTGCGCCGACGGCGTCCGTACGAGGCCGAGTGAGGGGCAGTGATCCGCATGAAGCATGACCACGACCCGGTCGTCCCGCAGTCCGCCGACGCGGCCGGCGCGGCGATCGCCGTGATCGGCATGTCCTGCCGGCTGCCCCAGGCCCCCGACCCGTCGGCCTTCTGGCGGCTGCTGCGCGACGGGCGCAGCGCCATCGGCGAGACGCCGGCGGACCGCTGGGACGACCCGGGCGCGGTCCGGCACGGCGGCTTCCTGGACCGGGTGGACGAGTTCGACGCCGACTTCTTCGGCATCTCGCCCCGCGAGGCCAGCGCCATGGACCCGCAGCAGCGGCTCGTGCTGGAGTTGGCCTGGGAGGCGCTGGAGGACACCGGGGTGGTGCCCGGCACCCTGCGCGGCAGCCGCACCGGCGTCTTCGTCGGCGCGATCTGGGACGACTACGCCACCCTGCTGTCCCGGCAGGGCACCGAGGTGATGGGCCAGCACAGCGTCACCGGCACGCACCGCAGCATCATCGCCAACCGGGTGTCGTACACGCTGGGGCTGCACGGGCCGAGCCTCACCATCGACGCGGCCCAGTCGTCCTCGCTGGTCGCCGTGCACATGGCCTGCGCCAGCCTGCGCAGCGGCGAGTCCTCGCTGGCCCTGGCCGGCGGCGCGAACCTGATGATCGTGCCGGAGAGCACCATCCGGTCGGCCCGGTTCGGCGGCCTCTCCCCCGACGGCCGGTGCTTCACCTTCGACGCCCGCGCCAACGGCTACGTGCGCGGCGAGGGCGGCGCGGTGGTCGTGCTGAAGCGGCTGGCCGACGCGCTGGCCGACGGCGACCCGATCTACTGCGTGATCCGCGGCAGCGCGGTCAACAACGACGGCGCCACCGAGGGGCTCACCGTGCCCAGCGTCGCCGCCCAGCAGCGGATGCTGACCGAGGCGTACGCGAACGCCGGCGTCGACCCGGCCACCGTCCAGTACGTCGAGCTGCACGGCACCGGCACCCGGGTCGGCGACCCGATCGAGGCGGCGGCGCTGGGGGCCGCGCTCGGGTCGGCGCGTACCGGGGCGCCGCTGGCCGTCGGCTCGGCCAAGACCAACGTCGGCCACCTGGAGGGCGCGGCCGGGGTGGTCGGCCTGATCAAGGCGGCGCTGAGCATCCGGCACCGGCAGCTGCCGCCGAGCCTCAACTACACCACCCCGAACCCGGACATCCCCCTGGACGAGCTGCGCCTGCGGGTGCAGACCGAGCTGGGCGACTGGCCGCTGCCGGCCGCGCCGCTGGTCGCCGGGGTCAGCTCCTTCGGCATGGGCGGCACCAACTGCCACCTGGTGCTGACCGAGCCGCCCGCGGCCGACGCCGGGACCGACCGGCCGCGGCGGGGCGCGGGCGGGTGGCGGGGACGGCGTGGGCGTACCGCCGAGCCGGCGCCCACCCCGGCCGGACCGACCGCCTGGGTGCTCTCCGCCCGCGACGACGCCGCGCTGGGCGGGCAGGCCCGCCGGCTGCTCGACCGGCTGGCGGACGGCCCCGCCGACGCGCCGCGCGACATCGCGTACTCGCTGGTCACCACCCGGGCCGCGTTCCCGCACCGGGCGGTGCTGGTGGCCGAGGACGGTGACCCGGACACGCTGCGCGCCGGGCTGGCCGCGCTGGCCGACGGCGAACCCGCGGCGACCGTGGTGCGGGGCACCGCCACCGACCCGGGCCGGGTCGCCTTCCTCTTCTCCGGACAGGGCAGCCAGCGGGCCCGGATGGGCCAGGAGCTGCGGGCCGCCGTACCGGCGTTCGCCCGGGCCCTGGACGAGGTCCTCGCCGCACTCGACCCGCACCTGCCCCGGCCGCTCGGCGAGCTGCTCGCCGCGCCGGAGGGCTCCGCCGACGCCGCGCTGCTGGACCGGACCGGCTTCACCCAGCCCGCCCTCTTCGCCGTCGAGGTGGCGCTGTACCGGCTGGTCGAGCAGGCCGGGCTCACCCCGGACCTGCTGCTCGGCCACTCCGTCGGCGAGCTGGCCGCCGCGCACGTGGCCGGCGTGCTGTCGCTGCCGGACGCCTGCGCGCTGGTCGCCGCCCGCGGCCGCCTCATGCAGGCGCTCACCGAGCGCGGCGCCATGGTGGCGGTGCAGGCCACCGAGGACGAGGTCCGGGCCAGCCTGCCCGCCGGCGGGCGGGTCGACGTGGCCGCCCTCAACGGTCCGACCTCGACCGTGGTGGCCGGCGACGAGGACGCCGTCCTCGCCCTCGCCGAGCAGTGGCGCGAGCGTGGCCGGCGGACCAAGCGGCTGCGGGTCAGCCACGCGTTCCACTCGCCGCACATGGATGCCATGCTCGAGGACTTCCGGGCCGTGGCGGAACGGCTCGACTTCGCCCCGCCGGCCATCCCGATCGTGTCCAACCTGACCGGTGCGGTCGCCGACCCGGCGGAGCTCACCGACCCCGGCTACTGGGTGCGGCACGTCCGGCACGCGGTCCGCTTCGTCGACGGCGTACGCACCCTGCACGAGCAGGGCGTGCGGACCTTCGTCGAGGTGGGTCCCGACGGGGTGCTCTCCGGCCTGGGCCGGGAGTGCCTGCCCGAGGGCGGCGGCACCTTCCTGGCCCTGCTCCGGCCCCGGCTGCCGGAGACCCGTTCGGTCCTGCTGGCCCTGGCCGGCGCGTATGTGCGGGGCGTGCCGGTCGACTGGCCCGCCGTGCTGGCCTGGCCGGGCGGCCCGGCGCCGCGCCGGGTGCCGCTGCCCACCTACGCCTTCCAGCGCCGCCGGTACTGGCTGGACGGGGTGGCCACCCCGACCCGGAGCGCGCCGCCGGCCGAACCGGCCGCCCCGGTGCCGGCGGAACCGGCCGCCCCGGTGCCGGCCGCGCCCACCGGGGGCGCGCCGGGCAACCCGCTCGCCGACCGGCTCGCCGGCCTCGCCGAGGCCGACCAGCAGCGGGTGCTGCTCGACCTGGTCCGCACCCACGTGGCGATCGTCCTCGGGCACGTCACCGCGCAGACCGTCGCGGACGGCCGCACCTTCAAGGAGTTGGGTTTCGACTCGCTGCTCTCGGTGGAGCTGCGGGACCGGCTGGCCGCCGCCACCGGGCTGAGCCTGCCGATCGGGCTGCTCTACGACCACCCCACCCCGGAGGCGCTCGCGGCGCACCTGCGTACCCGGCTGGTCGGCGGGGTGCGGGCGGGCGCCGGCGACCTGCCGGCCGCGGTGAGCGACGAGCCGATCGCCATCGTCTCCATGGCGTGCCGCTACCCGGGCGGGGCCGAGTCACCGACCGAGCTGTGGCGGCTGCTCACCGAGGAGGTCGACGCGATCTCCGGCTTCCCGACGGACCGGGGCTGGAACCTGGACGCGCTCTACGACCCGAGCGCCGAGCGCGGCGGCAGCAGCTACGTCCGCGAGGGCGGCTTCCTCTACGGCGCCGGCGACTTCGACCCGGGCTTCTTCGGGATCAGCCCCCGCGAGGCCGCGGCGATGGACCCGCAGCAGCGGCTGCTGCTGGAGACCGCCTGGGAGACCCTGGAGCGGGCCGGCATCGACCCGACCGGGCTGCGCGGCTCCCGCGCCGGCGTCTTCGTCGGCGCGACCTTCCTCGACTACGGACCCCGGCTGCACCAGGCGCCGGAGGGCTACGAGGGCTTCCTGCTCACCGGCAGCACCACCAGCGTGGCCTCGGGTCGGCTGGCGTACACGATGGGCTTCGAGGGCCCGGCGGTGACCGTGGACACCGCCTGCTCGTCCTCGCTGGTGGCGATCCACCTGGCCGCCCAGGCGCTGCGTCAGGGCGAGTGCAGCATGGCGCTGGCCGGCGGCGTCACCGTGATGGCCACGCCCGGCATGTTCATCGAGTTCAGCCGCCAGCGCGGGCTGGCCCCGGACGCCCGGTGCAAGCCGTTCGCCGAGGCCGCCGACGGCACGGCGTGGGGTGAGGGCGTCGGCCTGATCCTGCTGGAGCGGCTCTCCGACGCGCAGCGCAACGGCCACCAGGTGCTCGCGGTGATCCGCGGCTCGGCGGTCAACCAGGACGGCGCCAGCAACGGCCTCACCGCCCCGAACGGGCCGTCCCAGGAACGGCTCATCCGGCAGGCGCTCGCCGCGTCCGGCCTCGGCCCGGCGGACGTGGACGCGGTCGAGGCGCACGGCACCGGCACCCGGCTGGGTGACCCGATCGAGGCGCAGGCGCTGCTCGCCACGTACGGGCAGGACCGACCGGCGGACCGGCCGCTCTGGCTGGGGTCGGTCAAGTCGAACCTCGGGCACACCCAGGCCGCCGCCGGTGTCGCCGGGGTGATCAAGATGGTCCAGGCGATGCGCCACGGCCTGCTGCCGCGCACCCTGCACGTCGACGCGCCCAGCTCGCACGTGGACTGGACGGCCGGCGCGGTGGCCCTGCTCACCGAGCCGACGCCGTGGCCCGAGCGGGACCGGCCGCGCCGGGCCGGGGTCTCCTCGTTCGGCATCAGCGGCACCAACGCGCACCTGATCATCGAGCAGCACCCGGTGGCCGAGCAGGCCGGCGAGGACACCGCCCTGGACGAGCCGGCCGACCCGGCCGAGCAGGCCGCAGCCGCCCCGCAGCCCGGGGTGCCGCTGCCGTGGCTGCTGTCGGCGAAGACCGCGGCCGCGCTGCGCGCGCAGGCCGCCAACCTCGCCGGGTACGCGCAGGAGCGCCCCGACCTGGACCATGACCGGGTCGCGGCGACCCTGATCGGCAGCCGCGCCATCTTCCACCACCGGGCCGCCGTGCTGCCCGACGACGAGCCGGTCGAGGCGCTGCGCGCGCTCGCCGAGGACCGCCCGCACCCCGCGCTGCTCCAGCACACCGCGTCGCACGGCGGCCGGACCGTGTTCGTCTTCCCCGGCCAGGGCGGACAGTG
>NZ_JBFAJK010000084.1:0-13875 GCF_040655175.1 Micromonospora sp. NPDC050495
GCACCCCGACGCTGATCATCAGCGCGGACCCAGCTACGCAACGTCTCCCGATTGACCCCGAGATCATCAGCGATCTGCGCGATCGTCGCCCCCGGCCGAGACCGGTACAACGCGACCGCGTCAGCCTTGAACTCCGCGGGGTAGTGCTTCATCACCATCTGTCAGGGACTCCTGATCTCCCCAGACCATCACGATCCAAGGCTCAAGTGTCCAGGACCAGGGGGCAACTCCCCTCCACGGGTGCGGTCAATGGTCGCGTACGCCAGGACGAGCTGAATCAGGACCAGCAACCACCTCACCAGCAGGACGCTGCCCGGCATCTCGAACCGTCCAGCCTTGGGCCTCCGCACAATCAACTCTCCGCTCCTCGTAAGCTCCGCTGCGGCGAAAGCATGCAGCAATGCTCGCGGCATCAGATAACGGATCCACTGGTTTGGGGTGAGGCCTACGCGTCGGCGTAGGTGTGCTGCTGTAAGAGCCAGGGCTCGCCCGCATTGGGCCGCCAGGCCTCGGTGCCCGGTGGCATCGCGGCCAGTTCGGCGATCGTGCCGTCCGCCGCGACCAGATGCTCCATGCAGACCAGGACGGCGTTGCCGTTCGGATCGTTCACGCCGTCGGAAACCAGCCAGTCACCCTCAGCGTCATGGACTACCGATCTGGCCGGCTCCGTGCCGCGAGCACGGTGCGCTGGACCACCACCCCGAGGTGCCGTGGGAATCGGTTGCCGGGGTACGGCCAGGCCACGCCACGGACGACTTCATGCGCCATCCGGCCAGCATGCCAGACTGGGCTTGACCCGTTTTGACGGACGGGGTCGATGTGTTGATCTCACGCTACCTTGCTGATCCGCGACGTGGCAGTTGTGGTGGTTTCGTACGTGGCGGGGCTGAGGTAGCCGAGGCTGGAGTGTCGGCGGCGGGTGTTGTACCAGCCCTCGATGTATTCGAAGATCGCCCGGCGGGCGGCGGTGCGGGTGGGCCAGGGCTGCCGGTGTAGCAGTTCGGTCTTGATCGTGGCGAAGAACGATTCGGCGACGGCGTTGTCCCAGCATTGTCCGCGTCGGCCGACCGATAGCCGGGCCTTGTGTCGCTTGGCGAGACGGGCGTGCTGGGCGCTGATGTACTGGCCGCCGCGGTCGGAATGGAACACCAGCCCCGGTGCTGGCCTGCGCCGCACGAGGGCGTCGGTCAGGGCGTCGTCGACGAGGTCGGTGCGGAGATGATCGGCGACGGCCCAGCCGACGACGCGGCGGGAGGCCAGGTCGATGACGGTGGCCAGATACAGCCACCCTTCCCAGGTGTTGATGTAGGTGATGTCGCCGCACCAGCGGGTGTCGACCGCGGCCGGGTCCGTGGCGAAGTCGCGTCGGATCAAGTCCGGGCGCAGCACGGCGGCCGGGTCAGCAATCGTGGTCGTGCGCCATCGGCGGGGAGACTTGCCTCGGATCCCGGCAGCACGCATCAGCCGGGCCACCCGTTTGCGGCCGTGCCGCAGCCCAGCGTCGGCCAGTTCCGCGTGCACGCGCGGCGCCCCGTAGGTGCCCCTCGACTGCTCGTGCACCGCGGTGATCTTTGCGGTGAGCACGTGGTCGACGCGCTCCCGCTGCGACTGCCGGCCGCGGGCGTGCTGGTAGTAGGCGGACCGGGAGACCTCCATCAGCTCGCACGCACGCTTGGTGTTGTGCTTGCCGGCCTGCTCCGCCTCGATGAACGGGTACACGTTCACCGGGTCTCCTTAACGCGAAGAAAGCCGTTGCCCGCTTGAGAATCTCGACATCCTCACGCAGCCGACGGTTCTCCCGCCGTAGTTGCGCCAGCTCGGCCCGCTCCTGGCTGGCCAACCCGTCCGAGCGGGCACCCGCGTCGAGCTCGGCCTGCTTCACCCACTCCCGCACCGCGGTCTCGGTCAGATCGAAATCCTTCGCGACCTGCCCGACCGTGCGATCGCCGCGCTGACACAACTCCACGATCTCGGCCTTGAACTCCGACGTGAACGACCGGCGAGGCCGAGGTCGCTTCTTACCCATGCTCTCCATGATGCTGGACATCCTTCCGGAGCCCACCGGCTCCTGATCTCGGATGTCCGTCAAAGCGGGTCAGGCCCAGGAAGCCTCTGAGGAGTGTGGCGTCCAGCTTGCCGGGCCAGAACTGTTGGTCGGCCCGCCGGCGGTCGACGCGCCTGATCCCACCAGCAGTGGTCGTCGCCGATCGGCGAGCTCGCCCGAGACGATCCACTGCGCCTGCTCACCCTACGTCGCATGAAGCTGAAGATCCCGGGTTCCGCAGCTTGTAGTTAAACCCGGGTTCCGCAGCTTGTAGTTAAACGATCATCGGAATCTGGGCGCAGAGCAGCGAAGATTGACGTGTGCCACCGGAAGGTCGTGTGTCTACGTCCTGTCGCCGGTGTCTGATCTTGGTTAGCGCGGGTCGAAGGTGGTGACCCGGGCTGGCGGCTGGACGGAAAGTTCCTGGTAGATGGCCTTGTGTTCGGGTCGTAGCGGGGTGGTCTGCACGACGGTGCCGGCGGGTCCGGCGAGGGTGACCTGGCTGATTCGTCCGAGTTGCCGGTTGATGTTTCGCCAAGTTTCACCGGTGGCGCGTTCGGCGACGCGGACGAGTAGCAGGGCCAGCCAGCAGATGAGGACGTGGGCGCGGATGCGGTGTTCGAGGCGGTGGAACACCGGCCGGAGCAGCAGCTGTGACTTCAGGTCGCGGAAGCCGCGTTCGGCTTCGAGGAGGTTCTTGTAGCCCAGGGCGGTGTCCTCGGCGCTGATCGCCGGGTCGGACGTGGCGATGAGGTACTTGCCGTCCAGGCGCTCCTCGACCTTGATCTTCGTCTTGTTGACCTTCAGCCGTCCGTTGGGCTGTTGGACGAGCCACCGGCCCAGGCTGGGGTGGTCGCGCAGGGCGCACTCGGCGCGCACGTGCGCGGCCTCGTTGCGTTGGCGGGTCCTGTCGCCGACGGGTCGTTTGGCGTCGCGTTGGCGCTGGTCACGGATGCGCGCGAGTTCGGCTTCGATGCGGTCGATCGCGTCGTCGCGTTGCTGTTTGTCCCGGGCGGCCTGGTCGGGGTTGTGGCAGATGACGAACCGCACGTCGGTGCCGTCGATGCGTACTTCCTTGACGCGCAGGTTGTCCTTGACCTGCTGGTAGCGGCCTTGGCGGGCCAGGACCTGTTCGACGAGGGGGTTGCCGTCGCGCATGCGCATCCCGGCGATGTAGTGCCCGCCGGCGCGTCGCAGGTAGGCCAGGTTGTCGGCGCAGGAGAACCCGCGGTCGACCACGGTGATGACCCGGCCGAGCTTCCAGTCGCGCATGTCGTCGCGGACCTCGGCGAGGACCTGCTGGTCGTTGCTGTTGCCGGGCCAGCACCAGCACCGGACCGGGATGCCTTCCTTCGTCACGGCCAGGCCGATGACGATCTGCGGCAGGTCGCCGCGGTGGTCCTTGGAGTGCCCGTACCGACGGAACGCGTCCTCGCCGTCGTCTTCGGTGTCGCGTTCGAAGTAGGTGCTGGTGGTGTCGAAGAACAGCAGGTCGACCTCGAGGTTGAGCAGGTTCGCCACGGCGAAGAACACCGCTTCCTGCACCCGGCCGGCCGTGTCGGCGTCCACGAGCAGGTCCATCGCACGATATGCGTGATCGTCGTCCATCGAAGCCAGACCGGGAATGACCGTGTCCTCGCCGGCCCACTCGGCTGCCGACAGCTTGCTCATCGGCGCCACCGCCCGGTTGGCGACCAGCGCGAACAGCACTCGTTCCATGTTCGTGGTGAACCTGCGCGCGTCCGCCGCGGTGCGTACGGCCGCGGCGATGTCCAGTCGCCGCCACAGCCCGTCGAGCAGCCATGTCGCCCCGATCGAGCGGGCGTCAACGACTTCGAGGGGTCCCGCCCCGGCAACCAGGCCCGCTTCCACGCCCGCGCCGTCGCCGTCTCCGCCGAAGTGCTTGTTGATCGACGCGGCGAGCCGGCGCATTCCTTCGACGTCGACCTGCTCGACACGGCCCAGGTTCATCAGCACATCAGGCTTGATCTTGCCGTCCACGCGGCGGTTGTGCGCCAGGGCGACGTAGCGCACCACGCTGCCGTCGGCGTTGGTCCGCGACGTGAACCGCAGATACATGACTACGACGAAACCACATCACCACTGGCTACACAAGATATGAGTCCCCGCTCGTGTTACTACACTCTCGGGCCCGCAAGCCCGCCGTGAGGCGTCCGCGAGCCCGTGACCAGCAGCAATCCAGAACTGATCAGGCTTGTGTCCCTACGAACTGCGGAACTCGGGATCTACGGCGTCGCCTCCATGACCGCCCAACGCGCCCTACGGGAGCTCCAGCACCTGCGCATCACCTACGGCGTCCCCGGCAAAGGCACCTTCGTCCACCCCGACGCTTTCGACTATCTCCAAGGTGCAGCGCTGCGCGAGCCCATCGCCGATGACGACTCAGATCTACGCCGCCGAGTCGCCGACTACCTCGCCACGCAGCAGGAAATCGTCCGGCGCCTGAACACCGCCGCCACGGCCGCCGACCGCAACGCCGCCTTGGCCGACCTGCTCGCGCACGCCGACACGCACCGGGACCTCATCGAGGAAGCCACCCGCTACCAGACCAGCCACGGCAACTTCGCCACCGACCCATTCGCCGACCGCCGCGAACCCGCCGACCAGCCGAGTGCCGCCAAACGCACCGCACGCACCCGCAAGACCGAGAAGTAGACGCCCAGCCCACCGCCCAAGATCACAGGCTGGCTCAAAACGTCTATACAAGGAACATCAAGAGCGCCCGGCTACGCCGGACGCACGCGCACGCGCTATGCCGTTCCGGCCCGCGCGCACGCGCCCACGCAACCACCGCACCAACCCGGCGACACCTCCCCAGCCGAGGCGGTCGACGCCGTGACGATCCCATCACGGGCCAGCCACCGCGGTGGCCTCCGGGGATCGACGCCACGACGCTACGCGCCGTGCCACCGACCAACCCACCGGCAAGCCGACTCCAGCCACCGGCCACCTCGCCTCGATGCTGCCCCAGGCAAGGTGGTCAGCGTGGGCGCTGTCCACATTGGATTAATCTATCAACTTGCATACATTATAAGTCTTTGACAGCAACCGTGACAGCAACCCGCACGGCCAACAGCGCACACCAGCGCACATAGTTGCCGGGGCAATACGCTCCGGAGTGGCGATTGCAGGCATCGCGCCTGGCCCCGACTACTCCGACCAATCAATCGGAGTAAACCTGAACCCCTTTATGCCCGCGTTGTCGATGGCTTGCTTGACCGTCTCTCCCATAAAGATCATTGTCGCCGATCCCGGAACCCGGAAGATTCTACTGGCCACCGTGGCAGAGGCACTCCGAATGAACGTCGGAAATTGCAATATCTCGTAACTGGGATACCTGTCGATGATGGAGCTTTCTCGGTCAACGACATCAAGGACGCTTACCACCTGCACAACGAACACAGGACTTTCATCCAATCGGCCTTCCGCAATTAGATGGAGATCCGGTGATGCCGCGCCAGCGAGCACGTCATAGGCCCTCTTAGAACAGACCCAATCCCGCATTTGCGGGTACCAGAAAACATCCGGTGTATCGGCAGTCTCCCCCGGTTCCCACTCGAAGGAGACTACCGATGCAACCGCAGGGTACGGCACACCCAGCCAGTTATGATCAACGACGCTGACCGGAAAAGAATCCTCCGGTCCGTCGAGCGATCCGAAGTCGTCAACATCCAACTCGACAAGGTATGCCATCAAACACCTCAGTAGAATTCTGTATGTGCCACCTGATCAACATCTTTTAGTTGTTGCTTCAGGCCAGCCAGGAAGTCAAGCACGCCTTGCTTGCGCCCTAGCATATCAGCATTAGCCATCTCGTCGTTCAGCCATGAGTAATAGGAGTTTCGGAACGTTGCAGCGTGCCCCTTCTGACTCATCCACACGCCGTTAACCGCCGAGTCGATATCGATTCCATGCTTCGCGAGAATGGCCTGAGACGGCAATGCCTTCTTGCATCCACAGGGCACGATGTGGTGTGCCTGAGCGTCTACGCCAACCGGCCGCGGCTCACCATTCGCCCTAAGATTGTTGCCCAGTCTCGCGCTGTTGCAGTTGTGAACCAAGACCGGCGAGTCGCCAGCCATCACATAGTACGTGTGGATGTCGGCGACGGTTAGGTCGCGCATTTCTGTCCGACCGGCATAGTTTCGAACGCCGACTATCGTGACGATGTCTCCATCGATCGTTAGCAACTCATGCCCGACAACGAGCTCGGCCGCATCCACCCACTCATGCTTTGTGCGGTCCCAAAACGGATGGCTCTGGGTCGTATGCAGGATCGTGGTCGCCGCTTCTGCGACCTTACCGTCCCCCGCTTCCTTGGCGATTTTGACCGTAACGTCGGTGAGCTCGGTGTCGTGGTTGAGATGCAGCTGCTCGACGCTCTTGGCTTCCGTGACTCCGGTTTCGGGATCGGTCGAGGTGACCTCGTCGCCGAGCTCAATGTCCTGAATCGGCTTGCTGGAGCCATCGGCCATAAGTACTGGCGTGGTTGGGGCGAAGCTGTGCTTCGCGGCACACCCGCCGAGAAGTTTCCTGCCAACCTTTCCCGCGATCTTGCCGGCTAGGAAGAAGGTGGCGGCGAGGGCTGCGGCCTCTGCCGTTTGCCGCCAGTCAACCGTTCCGGTGGTCAAAAGCTGGTTGGTGGCGTCTTCCGATGCGCCTGCGGCGATGCTGGCGATGAATAGCCGGGTCCCGGCGTTTGCGGCGATGCCGGTGGTTGTGGCGAGCAGGCCACCGACGGCACCTCCGACCGCCCCCGAGACAGCTCCAACTTGTGCTGCCCTGAAGCGTTGTCCTTCAGGGGCGAACGCGGCGTTTAGGCCCGCTGTGATCGCGGCTGAGGCCATGATGGCGCAGGCCATTCCGCCGGTGCCGACGCAGACGACTGTGGCGGCGACGGCGAGTCCGACGGTCAGCATGACGGCTTTGTCGGTGTCGCTGAGGTCTCCGTCGCCGGCGATGCCGGTGGCCCATCCAGGGGCCAGGCCGGTGGGGTCGCTGAGGGTAATGGGGTTGTGGTGTGCGTAGGCGTAGGGGTTGAGGCTGTTCGGGTTGCCAGGGTCAATGAGGGGGTCTGGTGAGGTGAAGGTGCCGGTGTCGGGGTCGTACTCGCGGGCTCCGACGTCGAGGAGTTTGGTGGAGGTGTTGGCGGGCGCGTTGAGGAAGCCGCGGTCGGTGGGCCAGCCGTCCGCGCCGGCGCGGTCTGCTCCGTACGGGGTGTACCAGCGTCGTTGGACGGTGCCGGTGGTGGGGTCGACGGTGAGGTTGGCGCTGGCCTGGTGGTCGGCGGCGAGCCAGTCAAGTCCGTCCTTGGTGCGGACGGCAACCGTGGCCTGGTTGTGGCTGTAGTAGCGGGTGCCGGTGACGTTCTTGCCCTCGATGCGGAGTTCCTCGGCGCCGAGGTAGAGGCTCTTGCCGGTGGGGTCGGTACGGACGAGGAGGCCACCGTCGGCGTCGTAGAGATGCTTGGTTTGTTCGGTGCCGACGGTGGCGGTGTCGAAGCGACCTTCGGTGTTGACGGTGTAGTCGGTTTTGACGCCGACGACGGTGCGGGTGCGCATGTTGCCGGCGAGGTCGTAGCCGAAGGTGTCCGTGCGGGTGGTGCTGCCGGTCACGGCGATGGAGCTCGTGCCGTGGACCTGCGGCTGGCTGAGGGCGGGGTAGTTGTAGGTGCGGTTGGTGGTGGCGGTGCCGGTGCGATGGGTGTCGGTAGCGCGGCGGCCGGCGTTGTCGAAGGTGTAGCTGTCCCAGTAGGGCTGTTTGCCGGTGGCGGCAACGTCGGTGGGGGTGGTGGCGCAGTCGGTGGTGGTGGTGAAGGCCTCGGTGAGGCGGTGCATGCCGTCGTAGCGGTAGCACTGGGACTGGCCGTCGGTGCGGTCCTTTACAGCGCTGATGTCGCCGGCGGACAGGTACGTGTATAGGTCGTCCTGGATGGTTTTGCGGGTTCCGGGCAGCGCCGGGTCGGGGAGGGTGGCGGAGATGCTGGCGAGCCGGCCGGTGGCGGGTTCCCAGGCGTAGTTGCGGATGAGCTGGCCGGCGCCGGTATCGCCGTAGGTACGGGAGGCGAGCTGTCCGATGTTGGTGTAGCCGGTGGCGGTGACGTAGTTGTTGACGCCGGTGAGGGTGGTGGCGTGGCCGAGGACGTCGTACCCGGTGGTGACGGTTTCCGACGGCAGTCCTGCCCGGGCGGGGTAGGTGATGGTGGTCAGGTGGTCGGCGGCGTCGTAGCCGTAGTCGACGGTGTAGGTGCCGGCGAGGCTGCCTTCGGCCTGGGGGATGACCCAACGGGTGCCGGTGGGCCGGTAGCGGTCGTCGTAGCCGGTGGGTTGGACGACGTAGTCGGCGTTGCCGACGTGCCGGATGGTGGCAGACAGCATGCCCTTGGCGGCGTTGATGCCGTCGTACTGGTACGTGGCGAGTTTCGTGCCTGTGCCGGCGTCACCGGCCCACCGGACGGTGGTGCGGCCGAGCGGGTCGTACTCGTAGGAAATCTTCTGGCCACGGGCGTCGGTGGTGGACAGCAGGTCGCCGATGGCGTTGTAGGTGGAGGTGGAGCTGCCGGAGTCGGGGTCCTGCACGCTGGTGCGGTTGCCTGAAAGGTCGTAGCCGTAGCGCGTGATGTTGCCGGCGGCGTCGGTGATGGTGGTGAGCTCACCCGCGGTGTTGTAGCCGTAGGTGGTGATTTCGGTGGTGGTGCTGTTGGGGTTCGCGGTAGCCCGGACGGTGCGGCCGGCGGCGTCGTAGTAGTTGGTGGAGTTGCCGCCCCACGGCGGGATGAGGGTGTGGCGGTTACCGTCGTAGCTGTGCCGGGTGCGCCACTTCTCGACGGCGTTGGCTTCGAGTGCCTCGGCGAGTGGCCGGCCGAGGTTGTCGTAGCTGTGCACGGTCCGCGAGGGCAGATCCGCGGCGGCGGCGGAGTTGAGGGCGCTGCCGGCGGCGTTGACGTTGTAGTAGGGGGCGGTTTCGGTGGCCACCTGTCCGCGGGTGTCGTAGGTGGTTTCGGTGATGATCCGGCCGACTCCGCCTGGCGCGGTGGTCTGGGTGTTGCGGGGGCGCATCCGGCCGTCGAGGAACTGGTAGGAGAACAGGTAGACGGGCTGGCCGGTTTCGCTTGTGCGGGTTTGCAGGGTCTGGGTGGTCAGCTTGTTGGGCGCGTCGGGCCTGATGTCGTAGGCGTACCTGACCGATGGTGGGTCGCCGTTGACCTTTTTCTCGGTGGGCAGCCAGACGGCGGTGCGACGGCCGAGCGGGTCGTATTCGGTGAGCGTCAGTTTGCCGTTGGCGTCGATGCTCTGGGTCGGTAGCGCTCGCCCAGGATCAAAAGTCGTTGTCGCGGTGTGGGTCAGCGCGTTGATGACCTTGGCTTCCTTGAGCGGAAGGTTGTCTGCCGGGGTGTAGGTGGTGGTGGTCGTGTAGCCGCGGGCGTCCTTGTTGGTCAGCGGTCGGCCCCGCAGGTCGTAGGTCGCCTCGGTGGTGGCCCAGGTGTCGGGGGCGGTGGTGAGGGATTGGTTCTTGGTCTTGAGCCCTCTGGTCGGGGCCGTACCGAGGGTGGTGGTGTTGTCGTAGTAGGTGCGGCTCTGCGACAGGATCGTGCCCGTGCCGCACGTGCCGGCGTACTCGGTGGTTCGGTACGGGAAGGCGATCAGGTAGGCACTGGCATTGCGGGCGTACTCGGCGCGCACGCAGGTGTCGTCGCTGCTGGTCGAGGTGTCGCCGAGATCCTTGGTGTCGATCGGTAGGCCATAGGCGTCGTAGCTGGCCTGGGCTTCGGTCCAGCGCCATTTGCTGTCCGCGGCGATCCAGGTGCGGGCCTTCGTGGTGGTCTCGTTCACCCGGTACGCGCGCATCTCCTGACCACCTGTGGCTGGAGCGGCGCGGGTGCCGGTCTGGGTGACCGTCGGCACGTGGATGGTGGAAGTCGCTACCTGCGTGCCGTCGAGCTGTTGGCTCTCCCGAAGGAAGCCGCTGAGCCCGTTGGCGTCGACGAACCTGTTGGTCCACTGCTGGTTGAGGGTGGTGTTGCAGTCGTAGATGGTGAGCTGCCCGGTGGCGCTGCCATTGCTGCCCGCGTCCAAACACCTGCCCGACTGCGGGTTCTTCAAGGTGCCGTCGGCTTGGGGCTGCCACACTTGGGAGCCGGTCTGGTTGCAGGTGTACAGCTGCACGAGGGTGCCGTTGGCGGTGCCGCCCTGCACGATGTCGATACACTTGCTGGACTGCGGGTTCTTGAGGCTGCCGTCGGGTTGCAGCTGCCAGAGCTGGGCGGCGGTTCCGTTACACCGGTAGGCGCGGATGATCGCGCCGTTGGTGGTGGCGCCCTGGTTGATGTCGATGCAGCGGCCCGCCTGCGGGTTGATCATCGTCCTGTTGGCCTGTGGCTGCCACACCTGATCCCAGTCGGCCTGGCAATCCCACAACTGCACCACGGTCCCAGCGGTGGTGCCGTAATTCAGCAGGTCAAGGCACTTGTTGGAGTTGGGGTTCTTTAGGGTGCCGTCAGGTTGTGGTCTCCACACCTGGTTCACGTGATTCAGGCAGGTCCAGATCTTGGCCTGCAACCCATTCGTCACCCCACCGGAGTCCAGGCACTTGCCGGACTTGAGGTTCTTGATATGGCCGTCCGCTGTCTGGTAGTCCCAGATTTGGGCGTCCGTGCCGTTGCAGTTCCACAACTGCACCACTGTGCCGTCGGTGATGCCGCCCTGGTAGACGTCCAGGCACCTCCCGCCCCGTCCAGAGATGGCTCCGTCAATTCCTGGGGTGCCTAGGGGCGCAAGGAGCCCGGCCCGGCGGCTGTACCACGAGACCCCGAGGCCGTCAGTGGTGGTCTTTCCGTCGCCGTCGATGCCGCGGTGGTAGACGTTCCGGTTGGCGGTCTCGACGGTCTCGGTGGCTTCCTTAGTGGCGGTGACGGTGCTGTATCCCCGCCACTGCGACCACGTGCGGTACTGCAACTCGACTGTTTCGTTGGTGTCGTGCGCCCACAGCGCGCTGTCAGACGACGCCTCGTTGGTGTACTTGTAGAACGTCACTTCCCCGGGCGATCCGCCGGTGAGGTCATGCTCCTGGACGCTCGCGACGACGTACTTGTAGAACCAGCCGAAGCCGGCGCTGCCGTTCGCCGCGTGACGTTGCGGGAAACACAGGTAGGGGTTGTTGTCCGGAATTGGTGTCCAGGTGGAGTCGCAGCTGGCGCCGGCTTCGGGGGTGTCGATGTAGTTGATGAGCGTCTCGGCGCCGGTGCCGCTGCGGACCGAGGTCAGCCGGTAGTGCTGATAGGGAGGAACACCCGCAGCCGCGCTCCAGTCCACGCGGTTGTAGCGTCGTTCACCGCCGAATTCCGTCTTCGGCTCGGCGAGGGTGCTGCCGTCCGGGGCGCGCCCGATGTGTTCGACCGACTGCAGCCACAGGTGCGGTGAGGTGTCGGACCCGGTCGGCGCGATGACATCACCGGTGTCGGGGAAGGCGTGTTGCAGCTTCCACTCGTCGACGACTCGGTACTGGGGAGGATCGCCGGAGTCGAGGACCATGGTCTTGACCGCGGCCAGGCGCTTGGTGGTCAGGAAGGTGGGGCTGGAGTTCGGGCAGTTGGAATCGCCGTAGGTGCAGTACAGGTCCCACGGGGTGTCGGGGTACTTGTCCCGGTTGGGGGTGCCGTACTCGTTCAGGCAAGGCTCGGCGACGCATCGTTCCGCGGTCTGAAACTCGACCCGCATCGGCGCCTTCTGAGCATGCTCGCCGCCGGCGCGATCTCCGTAATCGATGTACTCCAGCTGTGCGGAGTAGTCGTAGCCGAGGGTGCCCTGCGCGGATCGCGACGCGTAGATGCCCTGGAACTTCGTGTAGCCGTAGGTCATGGAGTTGCCGTGCGGATCCAGGACGTAGTCGAGGTTCCACCGGTAGGCCTGGTCGCAGGAGCTGGGGTAACACGGCTCGCCGGTATTGTTGCCCAACACCGGGACCGTCTGGACGGAATGAGTGTTCTCGTTGTCGTTGCTGTAGCGCTTGTTGACACCGAAGTAGTACTGGACCCCGTCCTGCGTGGTTACCCGCCAGTACTCGTTGTCATTATCACCATTGCCAATGTAAGAGCGGTCCGTGAGCTTCTCGATCCGCAGACTTTCGTCGCTCGCCGCCCGCCAGATGGTGCCGTCGAACACGAGCGGAGACGCCTTACCAGCGAACACCAGAGTGGCGTTGTTGGGCGAGAACCAGCACAGGTCGCCCTCGTAAGCGGCCGAGCCGTCCTGCTTACACGGCCGGTAGGAACGCTCGACGTAACCGACCTGCAGGTCCCAGCCCTCACCAACCCAGGAGGTCTGGCCGTTCTGGGTGGACGTCTGCCCGTCGACTCGTCCGCTGTCGTAGGTCAGGGCAAGGTTCGGCTGGGGGCCGATCCCGGCGGGCGGCACCGGGAGCGGGTAGCTGGAGGTGAAGCTGCCGCTCTGGTTGCCGGCCGACCACGAGTAGGCCTGAGACAAGTTCGTTTCCTGGAAAGTGCCGCCAGCCGAGGTGGGCGTGGCAGCCAGGGCCACCACGGTTGCCGTGGCCGCTCCCGCAAGCGACACGTCGGCAGTCAAGCTTGTGCCTGACCTGACCGCCCCCAGATCGCGTCGGTCACGGCACTTGGGAACCGCGGGTGTGGTCAACGCGCACGCGGGTAGCGCGAAAAGGCGAAGACGTCCACCAAAGTCGCCGCCGTAGGCGTTGGCGAACTTGGCATAGTCCACCTGCATGCGGACAGTGCCAGGGCTGTTGGAGCCGTCGGCGCGGGAAACCGTCAACAGCGCGGCTGACGCCCCCGCGGACTTGGCCGCTTTGCGGTCGAGTACCCGTACCTTCACCGACGACGGTGATAGCTGCGGCCGTTGGATGGCGCGCTGCTCGTCAGCTGCCGTCACCGGGGTCGGGGGGCTCACCGCGACAGGCAGATCCCCGACCTTCGCACGGCGGCCGGAAACCGCGACCGTCGCCGTCGCCGCCCTTGGCAGCGACGTGTTCTTCAACGAGGTGATACCCGGATCATCCGTCTGCGCCTTGGCTGGCGGCCTCGGTTTGACCTTTCGTGTCGGCACCGGTGTCTGCGACTCGATCGCAGGTTTCGGCTTCGGCTGCGCCGAGGCCGGCACCTGCGTCAGCAAGCTGGCTGTCATCGCCAACACCATCCCGGCCGCCAGCATCGGCCAAGACCGACTCCTCGCCAAGATCCTGAACCATCCGGATCCCCAACCCATCCGCAGCCGCCGACCAACCCCCGCGCGCCCCACCACGAGCCCTCCCCACATCGACACAGCAAGTTGCGGGCACGCTACGAGACGAGCAGCAGCCATCGCAATAGGTAAGATCTTCGATCACCCGCCGTCACAAACGCCTGCTCGCGGGGGCATGATCACGCCAGGCTGCAGAAACGTGCCGAGCGCGAGTTGAAACCAACCTTCTCTCATCACTCGTCGTGACGAAAAGAACCTACAGCGAAATCAGGACCATTTGGACACCTGGCTGCCCGAAGTCTCGCCGTGAGGGGTAGCCTCTTGACGTCACAGAAAGGGTGGCCAGGCGCTCTAGCCGGAACTCCGCGACCCCCAGATCACCACCACCGAGCTCGGCATGCTCGTCGAGGGGCACATGTGGTCGCTGGGCCGCTTCCGGCAGCACCGAACCCGTCCACTGGCATGTACGGGTTAAGCGGGAGGGTCAGCGGCGGATCCGTGACGCGCCTAGACGAGTAGTTCCGAAGTCAGGGGTCGATGTCTGGGCATGAAGAGAGGGCATCCAAGATCATGTTGTGACGCAAGACCTGGATACCCTCT
>NZ_JBFAJK010000085.1:0-13700 GCF_040655175.1 Micromonospora sp. NPDC050495
CCGCCATCTGGCACAACCGAGCTACCGGCCAACCCGTCACCCGATCTTTGACCGCCTACGACCACTGATCAGGATTAGGACTTACTCGTCTAGGGCGGCGGACATCGTGCGGATCTCCAGCATCGGCGCTCGGCGGCTTCCCCAGCACCGGGCTCGGCGCGCTGCTGGCCGCGAAAGCCGCCGGGTACGACTACGTCCTGCTCGACGGCACCCTGATCGAAACCGACCGGATCGCCACGCCCGGCCCCACCGTAGGCGTGGATCTGTGGTGGTCGGCGAAGCACAAGAACCACGGCGGGAATGTCCAGGTCCTGACCGCCCCGGACGGCTGGCCGCTGTGGACCTCGCCGGTACGGCCCGGCCGGGAACACGACACCACCTGCCTGCGCACCCACCCCGACCTGCTCGACACCCTCGCCGCCATCCGCGCGGACCTGCACACCCTGGCCGACCTAGGCTACGAAGGCGAAGCCGACACCGTCGCCGTCGCGTTCAAGACCCCGAAGAACGGGCAGCTCACCGATGTTCAGCAGCAGTTCAACCACGCTCACAACCGGCTCCGCGCGATCGGCGAACGCGGCAACAGCCTGCTCAAGATGACCTTCAAAGCCCTCCGGAACGTCAACCTGTGTCCCTGGCGGATCGGCGCCGACACCGCCGCGGCCCTGCTCATCCTCCACATCGAGCACGGACGAGCCACCTGAAACGAACACTACGCACAGTGGCGAGCCGTTATTCGGAAAGGCTCACTCCCCGCCGATCTTGCTTCCGTCGTTGGTAGTGGGAGCGGGGTGGGGGAGAGGCCTGATCTATGGCGACGTTGGCCGATGTCGCGCGCCGGGCGGGGGTCTGGCCACCGCGTCGCGGATCATCAACGGCAGCAGCAAGCCGCTCGCCGAGGCGCTCCGCGAGCGGGTCCTGGCCGCGGTCGCCGAGTTGCAAGACGTGCCCAACGTGCACGCCCAACTTCTCGCCCGCCCGCACCGCAGCTTGATCGGCGTGATCGTGCACGAGGTATCTGACCCGTACGTCGCCGGAATCACCCGGGCCTACGACGGGTGGCGACCGACCACGGCCGGCTGGTGATCGTCTGCGACAGCTACCGGGAGCCCGACAGGGAGCTCGAGTACGTCGAACTGCTCCGCGCTCAGCAGGTCGCCGCGATCGTTCTCACCGGCTCCGGCTACCACGACGGGGATGCCACGGCGCGGCTGTGGAGCAAGCTGGGCGCGTACCAGGCCGCCGGCGGCGGTGTCACGGTCATCGGCCGTCACGAGAACGGCGGGGACGCCGTCGTGCCCGACCGCGAGGCCGGCGGCTACCAGCTGGGCGCCGAGTTGTACGCGCTGGGCCACCGGCGGATCGGGGTGATCGCCGGTCCGGAGCGCCTCACCATCACGACCGACCGGCTCGCGGGACTGCGCCACGCCGCCCGTGAGCACGGCCAGCAGTTGCCCGCCGAGAGCATCCGCTACGCCGACGTCGATCCGCTCGGGCCGCGTCGCGGCAGCGGAGGACCTGCTGGACGCGGAGCCGGAGTTGACGGCCCTGGTGGCGCTGGACGACTCAATGGCCGTCGGCACCCTCGCCGCGCGCCGCTCTTGTGGCGTTGGCGTGCCCGACCGGGTGAGCGTGGTCGGCCTCGACGACATGCCAGCCGACGTGACCCCCGCCCTCGCCATGGTGCGCCTGCCCCTGGTGGAGATGGGCCCGCGCGATGACCCTGGGCCTGCAACCACCCCCCGAGGACAGGGGCCCGCACATCGAGCGGGTGGCCGTTGAACTCGTCCGGGACAGCGTCGCACCGCCCAGGGTGGTGACCTCGGCTCACCGCGACCACCGTCACCGATCGAAGCGGGTCGGCGCCGGCGTGGCGCCCGACACCAGGTCGGACGCCGCGCCGGTGCCGGTTGTGCTACCGCAGGCCGTACGCCCGGTCGATGGTCTGGACGACGCGGTTGCCGTCCACGTCCCAGGCTTCCAGCTTGAGCGAGACCGCGCCGGTGGTGTCGGCGAGCGCCGGGTGCAGGACCGACACGTCGAATACGCCGTCGCCGTCGTCGCGGACCGTGGCGGTGACCCAGGTCTTGCCGTCGTCGAACGAGGCGCTCACCGTCAGACCGGCGATCTTGGGCCCATCGGTCGGCCGGGCCTGCTGCGCGGTGACCGTGAACCGGAAATCGCGGCCCGCCGACGTGGTGTCGTGCAGGTCCAGTGGCAGGTCGAGGCTCGGATAGATCAGCGGCATCCAGCCACAGGGCCGCTTGTCACCGCTGAGCAAGGTCCCGCCGCAGAAGTACGGCTGGGCAACCTCGTTGGTGGCCGGCGGTGATGACGTGAAAGACCACTCCGAGCGCACGTTCTTGGCCAGCTTCTGCCCGTCGAACCTGTCGTGATAGACCAGCACGTAGTCGTAGTGGCCGGTGCCGGGCGGCAGGTCGTAGTACGGAACGCCCCCGAATTGCAGGGGGATGCTTTGGCCGTCGACGGCCAGTCCGACTTCGTATTCGGCGTAGTTGAGGCTCTCGCTCGTCGGGTCGCCGGCGTTGAGCAGTCGCGGTACCAGGTACATCCGGTCACCCTGCCGGCAGGCGACGCACGGCATACCCCACGGGCGCTCTTGCGGGAATTGCGGCCCGAGACGGCCCTGCCCGAGCACCAGCGGCGTGGTGTTGTGCCGCTCGGTTTCCTGGGTCTGCTGGACGAAACCTCGGCGGGAGGTCTCATACCGGATAGCGCCGGGTCCGGAGCGGTCGCCGTCGGCCCAGTAGGAGGAATTACGAACCCACATGACGTCGGGACCGGTCTGGTTGTAGTACTCCACCCGGCTGGTCGGCGCGGTGAACTCGTTGACCACCGCCTGGCTCCATGAGTCTTCCGGACGGAAGGTGTGATTGGATTCGCCTGCGTTGGGCAGGCCGGGCTGCCCCGTGAACTGGCCGTGGTAGTCGGTGTCGATGCGGGTCAGCGTCTTGGGGTCCACGGTGTAGACCATCTGGTTGGGAATGCGGTCCAGCTCGTAGTACCGCAGCTTGTACTCGTATGGCGTGACCGGCTGAGACGAGATCTGCGCCGATGGCCGCACCGCTCCGGAGAGCACCGCCCGTGCCTTCGCCGCGTCCTCACCGTCCCGCCACAGCCACAGCACGGGAATCTTGGCCAGATAGTCCCACCGCGGCCAGACTAGGTCCGTCGGGTGTTGGTCGGAGATCGCGAGCACGCCGGCGGCGCCGGCGTTGACGGCCAGCTCAAGTTCCGGAGTGACGCTCCAGTTGGGATCGATTTCGACGGCCACCAGCTTGCCGCGGACGTCGCGGCCCTCCTTGAGGTCGGCCTCGCTGGCCACCTCAAGCTTGGTGAGCCCGGCCGGGAACTTCGGCAGCAGGTTGAGGTGGGGGTAGAGCGGCTGGACCTCGGCCGATCCCTTGCCGTTCAGCCTCAGCTTCGCCTGGGCGGCGCCCGCGATGTGGTCGTGCGTCAGCTTGAACTTGCCGATGGTCGGTTTTTCCGTGGGGGTGTAGTAAACCTTGCTCATGCGCTGTAGGCCGCCCAGGGCGCTCTGATACTCCGCCCCGCTCTGCGTCGTGCGGATCATCGCGTAGTTGTACGTCCGATTCAGGGCGCCGCTGGGCAGGCGCAGGTCCACCGGCGCCAGCGGGTCGGAGTGGCGGAACGTCACCACGGCGTCCTTGGTGAGATCCACCTCCGGGCGCGCCGCCTCGATGCCGAAGCCCCGCTTACCCAGCTCGGTCTGCCACGTGAACCAGCCGGAGACGCTGTAGACGCCTTCGGGCAGGTAGCTGCTCGACTCGATGACCTCGGCGTCCGGGTCGTCAACACGGTGCCAAGCGTCCGCCCGGTAGTAGGCCGGCCCGTCGCTGGTGTCGTCAACCCGGGGCAGCCCGAAGGAGGCTTCTGACTCGACGATGCCCTTGGGCATCTCCAGCCGGACAGTGAGCTTGTGCGTGCGTGGCCCCTTCACGAACCCGACCGGCACCGTCACCGTGTGGCCGGACGGATCCGTGGCAACCACGCGCCCGCTGTAGGCGCCGACCGGCCCGAGGGTCGGCTCGATGGTCACCGTCGCGGTGGCGGTGCCGCCCGCTGGGACCGTCACGGTGCCGGTGTTGAGGGCGAGCATGCCGGCCGGCGCAGCCTCGCCGGTGGGCGACTTCAGAGACGCGGCCAGCGACAGGGTGACGGCGGTGTCCGAGGAGTTGCTGAAGGTGATGTCGTGGGTGGCGCTCTGGCCCGTGTAGGGATCGGTGAACACGCCAGCGCTGAGGACGGCTGGCGTGGCCAGGATGGTCTGTTGGACCGCCCGCCCGACATCGAGCCGGCCGGCGCCCTGCTCCCAGACGGTGTATCCGTTGTCCTTGCTGCTGCCGATCAGGGCCGCCTTCAGCTGCGCCCCTGTCCAGTCAGGGTGCCGCTGGGCCAGGATTGCGGCGGCCCCGGCGACGTGCGGTGTCGCCATCGAGGTGCCACTGGCGGTGGTGTAGCGGTCATCCACCGGCCTGCCCATGGTGGTGCCGGCGGCGCGTGCGGCGATGATGTTCACGCCCGGCGCGGTGATTTCCGGCTTGACGGCGTGGTCGCCTAGGCGTGGGCCACGGCTGGAAAAGCCTGCCAGCGTGTCGGTCTTGCTGGTCGCCCCGACGGTCAGCGCGCTGGAGGCACTGCCGGGTGACCCCACCGTGCCGGCGTCGGGCCCGCTGTTGCCGGCGGCGATGACGAACAGGGTGCCGGTGTCGGCGCTGAGCTGGTCCACGGCCTGCGCCATCGGGTCGGTTCCGTCGGTCGGCCCGGCGCCGAGACTCATGCTGACCACGCGGGCACCCTGGGCGGTGGCCCACTCCATCCCGTCGATGATCCAGGAGTCGTAGCCGCTTCCCGCCGTGTTGAGCACCTTGCCGATCAGCAGCTGGGTTCCGGGTGCGACACCCTTGCGCGTTCCGCCCGAGGCGGCGCCGCTGCCGGCGATCGTCGCCGCGACATGGGTGCCATGGCCGTGACCGTCGGTGGCCGACGCGTCGGTGGTGAAGTTCCTGCTGCCGGTAACCCTGCTGGCCAGGTCCGGGTGGTCCGGGTCGTAGCCGGTGTCCAGCACCGCGACCTTGACTCCGCTGCCGTCGTACCCGGAGCGCCACGCTTCCGGCGCGCCGATCAGCGGCACGCTGTCACTCAGGCTCGCGCTCACCTTGCGGTCGAGCATGACCTTGTCGACTTGACCGGCCAGGCGGTTCGAGCCCAGGGACGCGACGGTGCCGCCGCCGGCACCGGGCGGGGCGAGGGTGGACCAGAACTGGGCCGCGCTCTTCTTGGCGACGCTCACCCCCTCGGCGCGCAGGCTCTCCAGGGTGTGTGCGGCCGTCGTGCCGGGTAGCTTGTCGGCGCGCTCACGTACCGCACCGATGGCGACCTCCGTCGAGTAGCGCATGATTACCGGCAGCGACGCCGATGCGTCGTCCCCGTATCCGTTCTCGGCGAGGTAGCGGACGTTGAACAACTCGCGGTCGAGGGCGCCGGACACGACGTAGCGCATCGCGCTCATCGGGATCACGTAGTACCCGTTCGGCTCGCTGAAGCTGCGGTATTCCGTCGTACCACTGGTGCGGCTCGGGATCAGCGTCGTCCTCACCCGGCCCGCCGCGTCCTTGACGTAGTCGACGCGGTCCCCGGTGATCAATGTGAGGGTGTGATGTTGTTCAGCCTGAGCCCGCGTCGGTAGGGCCGTCGTCCGGACCGGCGCCACGGCCTCGGCGAGCGCCGGTTGTTGAGGTGTCAGGCTGGCCAACAACGCAAGGACGGTTGCACTGGCACAGACGCGCAGGCGTCGATGATTCCAATCCATCGATACTCTCCTCCAAAGGGGAATGGGGTGGGGGTGCCCTGCGAGATTGTTGAGAGCGTCACGTGTGTACTCGGACGCTGTAAACGGCGTCGTGCGGCGGCTTGCCGCCGTTGGCGGGTTTCCGCCGATCTTGTCTCCGCACCGTCGTCAGCTTCGATACGGAATGACGCTGGCGCCCGGTGGGCGGGGGATGCCCGCCCGCGACGGCGAGGACCCTCCCGCCTGCCACGCGTGGTCGTCGTCCTCAACCGATTCCCGAGGCAGACGGAAGATGAGAGGTGTCATCAGGCCGGCGGCTCGGAAGATCGCGGCGATCACCAGTCAGCCCGCCCACCCGGTGTTGACCGCGACGGTCGTCAGCAGCATCGGTCCTGCCAGGTCACCCAGTCCGCGTCCCATCGGGTACGCCCCCTGGTACTGCCGGTCCGGCCAGGTGGTGCCACGGCGAAGCCGACGCCCCACCCCACTGGCGGATTCGAGGATCTCGCCGAGTGCGTGGGCGAGCGTCGCGCCGAGGAGGGCAGCGATCCTGACCAGGTTCGACGTGCCGTCGGACAGCGCCACCAGCAGGCACGCGGGCGGCGAGGGCGGTTGCGGTACCGGCGGCGCCGCGACGGACTCACCCCGGCCCTGGAGCACCTGCCGCGACCCCTGACGCCGCAGGGGATCGCCGCCGGCCTGCACGTGGTGGTGCCGCTTCCGGTCGACGAGGAGGTTTTTGTCCGGCGACTGACCGCCGCCGGATGAGCACCGGCCGAATGCCCAGCTATGCCGCGGGTGCCGATCATGCAGCGACGCTCGTGGTCGGTTACGGCGTGCCAGCACAAACGCGTGGCTGTCCGCGCTGTGGACCCTGGCGGGCAACCACCCCGATTTTCACGCCCAGCACGGGCGTCATGGAAGTGACATCGGGGACTACGAGGGGAACCGCACCTCCACAGGTCTCGAGCATTGCTCCCGCTCCACGTGGAAGCCCCAGCTCAGGACATCGACCTGAGCTGGGGCTTCATCTATTGCGCTCGCTCGGCGCGTCTGTCGTGCCCGTCACGCACCATCGTGGCAGTGGGCGCACTCGGATAGTGCTATGGGCGTTTGCTTCTACTGGCTGCTTGAGCAGCGGTAACTCGCGGCGTCATCGACATTCCCATGGCCGACGTAAATGGCTTGAGCCGGGTACTGGCACAGGGGCCTGGTTCGGCGGCCGTCCGCGGTAGCCGCAAGGATGGTCTCCGGAGCCTGCCCGTCGCGCAGCCACTTCTCCATCGCGGTCAAGCTGTCGACGTTCCCCATCCCGTGGCCGCCGGCGCAGTGGTACGTGCCGGCCATCATGAAGAGGCGGGCCGTCTGGTCCGACTTGGCTGCGCCGAGGGTACGGGTGACCGACTTGTAGTAGTCGACGAGCATTCGGGCGTCAACCGCCGGGTCGGCCCAGCCCTGCAACAGCAACAACCGGCCGCCACGGTCGGCGAACGGACGCAGGTCCGGGTTGGTGGCGTCGGCTGGCTTCAGCCGCTCCCGCAGGGCACCCAGGTCGCGGCTCAGGTCGAACTGGGTGACCTTGTAGGTCGGGTCGTCGAAGATGAAGTAGCGCAGGAACTCGTTGGTCTGCATCTCGGCCCGAGGCATCCCGGGGCCATACGGGTAGTCGAGCGTGCCGTCGGGTCCCTGCACCGGCGCGGTCGAGCCGGTGAGGTAGGTCGGCCAGCCGGTCTGGTGCCCGATCGGCTTGCCGAGGACGACCTGCTCGTGCTGCGCGGTCGTCAGCCCGGCGTGGATCGCCAGCGCAGTCCGGATCTTGGCGGCGCTCAGCCCGGTCTTGGCGAGCATGCTGCCGTTGAGCGTGGCCCGTTCCGGGTCGCTGATCAGGCCATCGGTCAGACCGTCACGGGCGTCATTGTACTTGAGCGACACCGCCGCGACTTTGTTCAGGTCGTCAGGGGACAACCAGCCGCCTTCTTCGGCGAGCTGTGCCTGGATCTGGTAGATCCAGTTGGTGACGATCCCGGTGGCCGACATGGCCGGGTCGCGGGAGATGACGCCGTCGTAGTCGTCCGGGTAGCGCTGCGCCTCCATGAGCCCCTGCCGCCCACCGTTGGAGCAGCCGTTGAGGATGGAATACCGGGGGCGCTCCTGGTAGAACGAGGAGATGAGCTGCTTGGCGGCCACCGTCACCACGTGGGTGGCGCGGTACGCGTAGTCGAGCCGCTTGGTCGGGTTGTTGTACGCCCAGGTGCCGTCAGCGCCGCCACCGGTGTGTCCGGTATCGGTCGACGCCGAGGCGTACCCGCGCTGCAACCCCAGGTCCAGCGAACCGATGGAACCGGCCAGACCCCCCACGCCCTGGAAGTAGAGGTCCCGGTTCCACTTGGTCGGCAGACCGACCCGGAAACCCACCTGGTTGTCGGAGCCGCCATCCACGCCGGGCGTGACGACGTACCCCTCAACTAGGCAGTACTCCGGCAACGGTGCCGCCTCGGCGACCACGCGGGTCGCGGTGACTACCGTGTCCGCCCCCGCCTGCGTGGCCAGCGCGGCACAGCGCTCCGGTGCCGTCTCGGGCGTCGGTTCGGCGGCATAGGCCATCGTTGTCATGGTCATGGCCAGGGTCAGCCCGGCGCAGATGGTCGGGACAGGCCTTCGAAGACTTCTCATTGCTGTTCCTTAGAGGGTGGTGATACTGGGCTCTTCGTCTGCCGGTGTTACGTCGCATGCCTTGCTGTCGAAGCGGGGTACCGAGCCCGCTGGCCGCTTGAGGATCTGTCCGGCGTCGGGACCGGCAGCGCGGTGGACTTGTTCTGGCGGCGTCCTGCCGCCCAGTGACGTTCGCCTCCGGATCGCTCGCGTAGGTCGTTCGCTGGAGGGCGGACGCATCGCCGATCAGCCGTACGCCCGGATCGGTCAGCGCGAAGGCGATCTCGGCCGGGCTCCCCGGGTGTTGATCGGGACGATGACGCCATCGGTCCACGGAACATCCAGCAAGGCTTCCTGATGCTGATCAGCGTTGAGTTCCGACCCGATCGCCCTGGCGCACGCCAGGCGTCTGCAGCGCGCCGGCGAATCTGGCGATCCAGTCAGGACAACCACGCCATGACCGGACCCGCTGGCCAAAAGATCGTGACCGGCATGTCCGGAGTGCTGTCGTGCCCGAGGTAGTCACAGACCGAGGTACATCCTCTCCCTCCCCTCGCAGCCAGGGCGACCCTCGGCGCTCTTTCCAGCTTCAGAGCCGAGGTGTTGGCGTGAGCGTAGGGCAAATCACGATTCACTTCCAGACCTCAACCGAGGTAGTCCCAGAGAGGAATCAGCAGGTAGCGGTGTTTGGAATGAGTCAGGACGGGCGTTGCTTGACACAAAAGCCGGTTCCGTGATGCCGTCGGCCGATGTTGCGGCCTTGGCCAGCGGTCAGGTGAGGAGAGCGAAGCGTCATCTACCCTCGCAGCGCATCGCAGTAGCGGGTTGTCGGTGGGGCTGTCCACCGCCGAGGGCCCAGGGTCGGTAGGCGCGGGGCGATCACGTAGAGTCGCACGTTGGCCGCGATGCGCTCCGGGTTCAGCAGGACGAGCGCTACGATGGCGCCCACCCGACAACTGTCGACCGGGGGTACCCATGGCTACGTCCTCCGGGATACCGCGCGCACAACGAGGCGCGTCGGAACGGCCCCGGCGGCGGCCGAAGGACCGCAAGCAACGCATCTTGGCGGCCGCCGCACACCAGTTTCGCGAACTGGGCTACGACCATGTCGGGATGGCCGACGTCGCGGCGGCCGTGGGCATCGGTCCGAGCGCGTTGTACCGGCACTTCACCGGCAAACGCGAACTGTTGCTCGCCGTAATGACCGACGCGCTCGGCGCGTTCGAGACCGTCGCCCGGGCGGCGAACGACCAGGCCCAGTTGCATGAAGGCTTGGTCCCCGTAGCCTTGAATCACCGAGACTTCGGCCTGTTGTGGGAACGGGAGTCGGGCCACCTGCGGCCGGCCGAGCGTGACGGGCTGTGGCTACGGCTGCGAGCGATCGCCGCGCGGGTAGCGAAGCTCCTCGTGATCGAATCGCGCCTACTCCAGGAAACTGCCGACATCCGGGCGTGGGCCGTGCTGTCGATACTGAATAGCCCGTCGCACCACCACGTCAACCTTGGCGCGGCGGCTCTCGCGAATATCCTCCGACGGGCCGTCGCAGCAGTCTGCGAGGTCAATTTGCCCAGTGCCGTCCAACTTCCCTCCGAGGGGGAGTCCGGCCCGGCTCTGCGGCCAGTCTCTCGGCGGGAGGCCGTACTCGCCAGTGCCATGCGGCTGTTCAGCGAACGCGGTTACCCGACGGTCAGTATGGCCGAGATCGGCGCCGAAGCCGGCATCGCTGGCACGACCTTGTACAACCACTTCGACAGCAAGTCCGACATCCTGGCAGCCGCGCTGAACCGCGGCACGGAGGCGCTCTGGCTCAGGCTGCACGAAGCCCTCCGCCGCGCCGGCACTGCCGATCGCGCACTGGAACTGGTGGTAACGGACTACGTCAGCTTCACGGTACGGAACACAGAAATCATCGACGTCCTTGTCTCCGAAGTCATCAATTTGCCCGAAGAGCCCCGCGACAGATTCCGAAGAATTCAGCAGGAGTACGTCGCCGAGTGGGTTGCGCTGCTCGACGGCGCACGGCCGCAATTCGACGAGCCGAGTAGCAGGGCGCTCGTTCACGCCGCACTGGGAGTGGCCAACAGCCTGCCTCGAATCCGACATCTCCGGAAACGGCCAATGTTTGTGCAGGAGGTAACCACACTGGTGCTGGGCGTAGTTCACACACCACTGCCGTAGCTCCGCGTCGGGTGGGGCGAAGGTGGGTGCGGATCAAGCTGGCTGACGTACTCGGCGGGCACCGAGTACAACGGGCCGTACCCGTGGAGAAGCGCGGCTCTGTTGACTCACAACATCTAACTCGGGCATCTTCACACTCTGTGCCCCTTAATGACGGCCGCGCGTACGTGTAGTTTGCGGGCCTTGGGTCCGGCGCGTCCGGGGCCGGCGGCGCAGCCAGCGGGCCTCCGGATTCGCGTCGCAGCGGCCGCGCGGAGGAGAGAGGCGGCGGAGCTGGTTGCGGTGCACTCATCGGTCTGGGCTGAAGGCTTCGACCGGGGCTTCGCCTGCCGTTTCGCACGATCAGGCGTTCGAGGAACGTCCAGCACCACGGTGGCACGTACCAGAGCAGGCTCGCGCCGCGCCGGGCGATGCCCTGGTCTGCGGCGCGCTGCGGGCACTGGGTCTGCACACTCTATACTTGTAGAGGGCAGTGTTGATGAGTGGGGGGACTGTGACCGAAGGCGTGAACCGGCGGCAGCAACTGACCGACGCGGCAATCAGCACACTGGCGCAGGCCGGAATGCGCGGGCTGACGCACCGCGCGGTCGACGAGATCGCCGGCGTGCCGTCGGGCTCGTGCTCATACTACTTCCGCACGCGCCAAGCACTCCTGCAGGCAGCAGTCGAGCGGCTGGCCGAGCTCGATAGTCTCGAGCATGCTGAACGTCTTGCTCTCACCGCGTCCACGGACATCGCTCAGATCGCAGACAGCGCCGCTGGTCTGATCGAGCAATGGATCACCGCCGGTCGCGAACGCATGTTGGCTCGCTACGAGCTTTCCCTTGAGGCCACCCGACGACCCGAGCTGCGGGCCGTCCTGGTCACTGTGGGGAAACGCCATCAGGATCTGGCCGTGAAGATGCTCGTCGCCGCGGGCGCGCCCGATCCCACCGTGCAGGCGCCGGTATTCGTAGCCCTTCTCGACGGACTGGTCTTCGGCCATCTCGCGGGCACGGGCGGCCTGTCCCTCACTCCCGGCGAACTTCGCCGGACACTAATTGACCTCCTGCACGCCCTGACGCAACCGACGCCGTCCTAATACGCCAACATGTGGTGTGTCAAGGATCTTCCCAGCGCGGCGAAGAACGATGCGGCTGCGGCGTGTCCCAGCACACCCCGGTGCGGCCGAGGCTGGTTCTGATCCGCTTGCTGTTGCAGAAACCGGTGAAGTCGGTCGAGGTATACTGGGGTGCCGCGGTCGGGATGGAATACCGCGCCGGGTTGGACGTGCCCGTGGGCGATCGCCATGGCCAGGGCGTCAACGACCAGACTGGTGCGCATGTGCTCGGCCAGCTGCCAGCCCGCGACCATGCGAGTGGCCAGGTCGATCACGGTGGCCAGATACAGCCAACCCTCCCCGGTCTTGAGATAGGTGATGTCCCCGACCAAGCGGGGGCCCGGCCGCATGGCAGTGAAGTCCCGACCGATCAGGTCCGCGCTGGCCGGCGGTGCCTGGCCGGGCACGGTGGTGCGCCGATAGGCGCGTGGCTGGTACCCCCGCCCGAGCTCGCGCATCAGGTCGGCGACCAGACCCACGCTGCAGGGTGTCCTTTCCCGGTTGAGCTGGGCGGTCACCCGCCGGCAGGCGTAGGACCCCCGCCCGGCGAACACCCGCCGCACCTGGGCAGCGAGGACCCGTCGCCGAGCGGCAGTGGCGGTCTCGATCACCACCTGCACCGCCTTAGCCTTGAACTTGGCGCTGAACCGGCGACGCTGTTCGGGCATGAGCACATCCTCTCAGTCGAGAGGCCGTGTCCATGATCCTTGGTAGACCTCAACGTCACTTGAACTTTTGGCTGACTTGGTAACCCGGGTCGGGGTCGAGCTGCTGCGCGGCGAGGACGGTCAGGACGGCCAGGGCGAGCATGGCCAGGGTGATGAACCGGTCCAGCCGGTCCAGCCGCGGACCTGGTAGCGGTCCAGGCCGACCTGGCCTTTGCCGGCCTGGACCGCTCCTCGATGCTCAGCGGGAGCCGGCCACGGTCACGAGGGTGTGCAGCGGCGCCGGGCGAGGCGACCAGCACAGGTAGAAGGCCAGCTCGCCGGTGACGCAAATCATCGATGATTAACGCGGTGGCCGTCTTCTGGGGCGAGCGATCTGCGCTCGTCTGCACCTCGTGTAGCGACAATGCCGCGCGTGCCGCGGATCTATGGGATGGCGCGATAGCGGCGGTCGCCCCGTCCCGTGCCGGTCGACATGCTCACGCACCGCCGCGCTCGGCGCGCCGGGCGATGGCCCGCAGCACGTCGAGGCGGATCAGCCTGCTACCAAGGAACACCATCGGCCAGTAGAGCATGAACAGCCGCCGTGCCTTGGCGCTGGTGGCATACACCCGGGTCTCGGTGGACAACCGGGTACCCGCGCCCTCTGGGGCGATTCGGATGGACATCGCGGCTTTTACCCAGTCCGGCTCGTCGAAGTTCAGAAACCTCTGCAGGTCCGGCCTGCCCGGAAGGGCCTCGGGCGAGCTGCGCCTCCAAAACTTGCCGATCATGCCGAACACGACCTCCTGGCCGTCCACCATAGACAGCAATGGGATAGGCACCGCACCGCCCAGCAGGCGGCCCGACATCCCGGGCTTCCTGCCGTGTCTCAGGGTCATCAGCGGCTTGAAGATCACCAGGTCCTGGGTGGTGGCGGTCATCGTGGCTTTCCAGACCGCGGCCGGGGTGGCGGCGACCTTGCGACTGCACTGCGTACGGCGGTCGAAGACCGGCACCAGTGCGTTCAGCGGCCAGTCCATTCCAGCCTTCCTTTCCTCCTCGTTTGCTTCCCGGGCGGAGTCGGTGGTCCGGTGCCTGTCAAAGTCAAGTGAGACGTGATCTAGTCTCGGCGTGTGTAGGTCCATTGCCGTTGATGCCGTGACGATCGTGTGGCTCGTCGGGCGGCGTTGGGCTCGAGGACGCTGCCGGCCGCGAAGGTGATCGCGTTGTCGGCGGCGTAGGAGAGCACGCCGCCGTGGAGGTAGCCGTCGTGTTGCAGCAGGTCGTCGCG
>NZ_JBFAJK010000086.1:0-12925 GCF_040655175.1 Micromonospora sp. NPDC050495
TTCTCGCAACGAGTGACGAGCTGACGCGGCGTGGCGGGTGGGTCAAGCAGTTTGGGTGAGTCTGAATCGAGCGTCATGCCCGCTCAGGGCCCCGGGCCCTGGGGAACAGGGCGAGTAGGCGGGGCAGCCGCAGGGGAATTTGCGCAGCATCGTCGGCACTGCCGAACCGCCCCGACCACTGGTCCTCGACCGCCCGAAGGGACTCGAACCCCTAACCTTCTGATCCGTAGGAGCGTCCCGCACCCGCCGTTTACCCGCCTCGCCTCCCCGCTGGCTCGTGGCCGGCGTTCATCCGGAGGCGGCTGCTGGCGTCAGGCTGGGGTCAGAGCCTGGCAGCTTGGGAATTGTCGATCTCCGGCAGGCCACGGGCTTGGCGGCCTGGTCTCGGCAGTCTCGCGTGGCCTCGGCTGGCCCTTGCTGCCCTCGCACAATGGCACGCCAGGTTGCTCCCTCGACAGTTGGTCTACTATTCGTCGGTGGTGCGCATCTATCCAACACTTTTCGCCGTTGCTGTGGTCGTTGCCATATCCGGCTGCCAGAGCAACAGCTCCTCGCCACAGCCCTCGGCAGCTGGCACCACTCCCCGTCCCACGGCCATCGCTTCGCATCCCGCCCTGGAGGGCGTTGCCTTGGCCGCCTGGGTATGCGAGCAAATCAACCAGGCGGTGAAGAACGGGACCCACGGCGATCCAGCCGTGATGCGGCCGATCGCCGAGGCGGCGACGCAGTCCGGCGTTGACGGCTTCACCTTCAAAGGTTCTGTGCTACTGAAAAAGGCCGAGAAAGTGGAGTCACACATTGCGGACGATCCGACCGTGGTGCTTGAACTTCGCAGCAACGCTCTAGAACTTAAATGGACATGCAGGGGAGCCGTTCAACGTCCCGGCTGGCCGAGTTCTACTCGCTCAGCAACTCAATGACCTGAGGCGGGATCGACTACGAAGGGCTGCCTCCTGCTGCTGCACGAGGTTGAAAGCCCATCTCCCCCGTGAGTCCGCACACTGTGGAACGGGCCTGCTCCCCGCGTTATCGACGGCGAGGTTTTGGACGGTGCCGCATGAAACCCCACCCACCCCACCCACACCCGCGCCGAACGTGTTGAGGGCCTGGTCCTCGTCGTCATCCTCCTGCTGGTCGCCGGGTTCGCCGGGGCGGCGTCGTGGCTGTGGCTCTGCCGCTCAGCCTGGTCGGCGTGCTGCGCGGTCATCGGGCGCTGCAATGGACGGAGCGGGAGGCGGCTGGGGACCGCTGGCAAGAGCATGGACCGCTGTTCACCACGAAGATCGGCACTCCGATCGAGCCTCGCAATATCAATCGGCACTTCGGCCAGTTGTGCGAGCGGGCGGGAGTCCGGCGCATCCGGGTCCATGACTTGCGTCATTCGTGCGCGACGCTGCTCTACGACCAGGGCGCGCCGCTCGAGCGGATTCAGGACGTGCTCGGGCACAGCTCCCCGACGTCACGAAGTCGATCTACGTAGAGGCGACCCGGCGGGTGCAGCAGGACGCGGTGGACCGCCTCGGGTTCCTCTTCGACGCGTAGGCGTAGGGGTCAGCCGTGGGGGTCAACACGATCAAGGGCCGGTCTCCCGTGACAGGAAACCGGCCCTTGACCTGCTGTGCGCCCGAAGGGACTCGAACCCCTAACCTTCTGATCCGTAGTCAGATGCTCTATCCGTTGAGCTACGGGCGCTTGTTGCTCGGCCAGTCTACACACCCGGCTTTCGCGCGGAGACTCCGGGATTCGAACCCGGGAGGGGCTTTAAAACCCCAACCGCATTAGCAGTGCGGCGCCATAGACCAGACTAGGCGAAGTCTCCTCGGTGGCCCGGAGACCACCGCGCCCGAGGATACAGGTCCGCCCCCACCGGGGGCAAAGCGACTACCGGTCCGCCGCTCAGCCGCTGCGTTTCCGTCGTGTGCGACGTCACGTCCGCGACTACGCTCCATCGATATGCAGGAGCAGCCGCCGAGCGATCCGCCCCGTCGCGAGCCCGCCGCCAACGCCCGGCGGAGCCGCTCCACCAAGCCGACCTTCACTCCGCCCCCGGCACCCGAGGCCCCCGCGGACCCGGTGCCAGCGGAGCGGGCGACGCCGCCCCGCCCCCGGCGGGCCCGGACCGCCCCCACCGTGCTCTTCCAGCCGCCCGACCCGGCCCGGGCCAGCACACCCGCGCCGGACCGGCCGGCCGCCACGCCGCCATCCCCTCCGCCCGCCCGGACGGCCGGCAAGGACCCTTCCGGTGCCGTGCGGACCGGCGACGACGCACCTGGTGGCGCGCGGGCCGCAGGTGGTGCGGGTTCCACTGACGCCCGGACCGGCGGCGACGATGCTTCCGGTCAGGTTTGGGCCGCCGGCGATGCGTCGCCCGGCGAGGCGGGGGGCGCCCCCGGTTCGGGTACCGGGGCGGCGAGCCCTGGCCAGCGGCCGGGCCCGGCCGCCACCGGTCCGGCTGTCGAGGGTGCCCCGAAGCGGCCCCGCCGCACCCCCGCCGCCCGGACGGCACGGGCGACGAGCAGCGCCCCGGCGAAGAAGGCACCACCCGCGAAGAAGGCGACGCCGTCGACCAGCACGCCGATCGAGGCGACGGTCCGAGCCGAGGCGGCGGAGCCGGTCCAGCCGGAGCCCGCGGTGGACGAGACCGAGGCGACGATCCGGACCGAGACGGTCCGCCCGGCCGGTACCGCGACTCCGGCTGCGGGGGCACCGCCGGCCGAAGAGGCGGCCCCGGCTCAGGAGACGGCCCTGGCCCGGGAGGCCACTCCGGCGGATACGCGAGAGTCGGCCGAGGCGGCGGCGCCAGCGGCGCCGAGGCCGGCCCGAAAGGCCACGAAGGCCACGGGGGCCACCAAGGTCACCAAGGTCACCAAGGCCACGAAGGCCACCAAGGCCACCAAAAGAGCGCCCGGGAAGGCCGCCACGACCCCGCCCGAGGTCCCGGAAGAGCCGAAGACCCCGCCCCCCGCCCGCCGGGTGACGAAGGCCCCGAAGGCGACGGCCACCCCGACCCGGAAGACCACCACCGCGAGGCGGTCAGTACCCCCCGCGCAGCCCGCCGATGCGCAGCTCGTCACCGGGCCCGCGCCCACCCCGACCGGCCAGCCCGGCACCGCCCAGGACCAGGGCAGCCCAGCGCCCGATCCGTCGATCGCCGCCGTCGACCCCGCCAGCACCGCGAGCCCGGAGCCGGCAGCCCCCGAGCTGGCAGCCGCCGAGCCGGCAGCCCCGGAGCCGGCAGCCCCGGAGCCGGCAGCCGCCGGGCAGCCGGACCGGCGGGAGGTGGTCACCGTCCCGCTGAGCGAGGTCACGTCGAGGCGTACCGCTGGGGAGGGCTGGCGGGCCGTCGGCGCGCGCCTGCTCGATCATCCGGGCTTCGCCCCGGAGTTGCTGGCCCTCGCGGCGGTGGACACGCTGGGGCCGCGCGCCGCCGACTGGGTACGGCGGACCCGCGAGACCTACCCGGCGGCGGACGCCGACGGGCTGGCCCGGCTGGCCACCCGGCGGTTCGTCCGGCTGGCCGGCGCGGGCGGGGCGCTCGCGGCGGGCGCGGGGCTGCTCGCGCCGGCGGTGGAGCTGACGGCGGTGCTCTGGACCCAGGCCAACCTGGTGCTGCACCTGGCCGCCGTGCACGGCCATGATCCGGCCGATCCGGACCGGGTGGCCGAACTGCTGGTGCTGACGCAGGTGCATCCCGACGTGGGCACCGCCCGGGCGGCCCTGGCGGCGGTCCGGTCGGTGGGTCCGTCGACGGACGGGCCGTGGCCGCGGGCGGCCGAGGCGGCGTGGCGGCTGGCGACGCCGCTCGCGGCGCAGGCCGGCGGCTGGTTGGGGTTGCGGCTGGCGTCCCGGCTGCTGCCGGGCGCGGCGGTGCTCACCGCCGCGGCGGGCGACGCGGCGGCGGCGCAGCGGCTGGCCGCCCGGGCCATCGCCCGCTACCGGCCGGCCCGTGGTCGCTGAGCGCCCCGGTCAGAGCCAGTCGAACCAGGAGCGGGGCAGCGCCGCGTAGCCGACGAAGGCGACCACGTCGAGCAGGGTGTGCGCGACGATCAAGGGGGCGACCCGGCGGGTACGCAGGAAGAACAGGCTGAAGATCACGCCCATCACCGCGTTGCCGACGAACGCGCCGAAGCCCTGGTAGAGGTGGTACGAGCCGCGCAGCACCGCGCTGGCGGCGACCACGGCGGCCATCCGCCAGCGCAGCTGCACCAGCCGGTTGACCAGGTAGCCGACCACGATCACCTCCTCCAGCACGGCGTTCTGCACGGCGGCGAGGATCAGCACCGGGACCGCCCACCAGAGGTGCGGCAGGGCGGCCGGCACCAGGGTGGCGTTGACGCCGAGTTGCGCGGCCGCCCAGAACAGCGCCAGCCCGGGCAGGCCGATGAGGGCGGCGAGCCCGGCGCCGCGGGCCAGGTCCGACCCGGGCCGGCGCAGGTCCACCCCGAGGGCCCGGGCCGGGTCGCCGGGGTCCCGGGCCAGCAGGTGTACGGCGAGCAGCACCGGCAGCAGCGCGAAGCCGATCCCGAGGAGCTGGTAGGTGAGGTCGAGGTACGGCCGGGCCGAGGCCGAGGTGTTCAGCGCCGCGGTCTGCTTCGACAGCCCGCCCGCGGCGGTCAGCTTGGCGATCAGCGAGACCAGGGCGTACACCGCCGACTGGCCGAGGGAGAGACCGAGCACCAGCAGCGTCTCGGTGCCCAGGGTCCGGCGGGACACCGGGCGGGTGAGCTCGTCAACCGTCACCGGACCACTGTGCCGCACGCGGCGGCCGGCCGGCACCGCCTCCGGCAGGGGATGAATCGATCGCACATTGTGTGCGACCGGTGGGCACGCTCCGTGGAGATTCTATGGGGGCCGATCCGGCCGTCAGGAGAAGGAGCGTGCCCCCGTGGAGAACTTCGCGCGGCTGTTGAAGGAGAGCTGGACCCTGGTCGAGGAAGACCGGGAGCGGCTGAGCGGTCACTTCTACGCCCGGCTGTTCCTCCTCGACCCGGAGCTGCGCAAGCTCTTCCCGGTGCAGATGAACGGGCAGGGCGACCGGATCCTGGAGGCGATCGTCACCGCGACCCAGACGGTCGGCGACCCGGAGAGCTTCGACGAGTACCTGCGGGCGCTGGGCCGGGACCACCGCAAGTACCACGTCGAGGCGGGGCACTACGCGACCATGGGCGTCGCCCTGCTGGACGCGCTGCGCAGCACCGCCGGGGACGGCTGGAACCTGGAGTTCGACCAGGCGTGGCGGGAGGCGTACGCGAGCATCACCGAGCGGATGCTCGCCGGGGCGGCCGCGGACGGGAACCCGCCGTTCTGGCACGCCGAGGTGCTGACCCACGAGCGGCACGGGCCGGACACCGCGGTGCTGACCGTCCGGGCCCTCCAGGCCCCGCTGACCTGGCAGGCCGGGCAGTACGTCAGCGTCGAGGTGCCCCGCTACCACCCGCGGGTATGGCGGACGTACTCGGTGGCGAACGCCCCGAATGACGACAACGTGCTGGAGTTCCACGTCCGGACGCCGGCCGGCGCGGCGGGTTGGGTGTCCGGGGCGCTGGTCCGCCGGACCAGGCCGGGTGACCTGCTGCGGGTGGCCGCTCCGATGGGGTCGATGACGCTGGACCGGTCGTCGACCCGGGACGTCCTCTGCGTGGCCGGCGGGGTGGGGCTGGCGCCGGTCAAGGCGCTGGTGGAGGAGCTGACCAAGGTCAACCGGACCCGCTGGGTGCACGTCTTCTACGGCGCCCGCCGTCCGGCGGAGCTGTACGGGCTGACCGGCCTGGAGGAGCTGGTCGCCGCCCACCCGTGGCTGTCGGTCACCCCGGCGTGCAGCGAGGATCCGGACTTCGACGGCGAGCTGGGCGACATCTCCGACGTGGTGACCCGGTACGGCCCGTGGACCACGCACGACTGTTACGTCTCCGGCTCGGCCCCGATGGTCCGGGCCACCCTGCGCGCGCTCGCCGCCGACGACGTGCCGCCGGATCACATCCGCTACGACACCTTCGCCGCCCGATAGCCGTTCCTCCCCCCGAGCCGGGTCGCGTGCCCCTGCCCCCTGGGGCACGCGACCCGGCACCCCGTACTCCGGTGCGCGGGCCGGGCCGGCAACCGGCCCCCGCACCGGGGGCCGGCGGCGGTGCCGGGAGGGTCAGTAGCGCCAGGGGTGGCCGGTGTCGCGGTACTCCTCGACCGGCACCAGCGGCACGCCGGGGATCATCCGGTCCACGTAGAGGTGCCCCTCCAGGTGGTCGATCTCGTGGGCGACCAGCCGGGCCATCGCGTACTCGAAGGACGTGATCACGCGGCTGCCGTCCCACTGGGCGTGTTCCACGTCGATCCGCAGCGGCCGGGGCACCAGGCCGCGGTGGTCGAAGAAGGAGAGGCAGCCCTCGTACTGCTCGTCGGTCTCCGCGGCGCTGTCGACGATCCGGGGGTTGAGCAGGACGACCGGTTCGGCGGCCCGGTCGGCGGGGCGGACCAGGGCGGCGGCCCAGCCGAGGCCGAGCTGCGGCGCGGCGATCCCGACACCCTTGCTGAACGGGTGCAGCTCGTCGAGGCGGGCCAGGACGGCGGAGAGCCGGTCGACGACGTCCCGGGCGATCCGTTCCTGGCGCGGCAGGTCGAACTGGCGGGCGGGCTGCCGGAGCAGGTCGTCGCCGCGCTGGACGATGCCGATACCGCGCATCCGGTCGCTGGCCCGGACCCGGCCGTCCGGGCCGGTGCCGTCCGGTTCGGCGTCCGGCGGCAGGCTGCGGAAGCGCCACTGGAGCCGGTAGCGGGCGTTCAACGGCGGGTCGTCGGTGGCCCACTCGTAGATCGCCCGGCCGTCCCGGTCGTGCCGCTGCACCGGGGTACGCAGCGGCCCCTCCTCGGACGAGAGGGAGGTTTCCGCTCCCCACACCTTCGGGTCGAGCTCCGCCGGCAGGTCGAGCTGGACGGAGAGGTGCCGGGTGGGCAGGCGTACGGCCCGCTGGAACCAGGGGCCCCACTTGTCCCGCCCGACCCGGTAGGCGTACTCGATGGTCACCCGGTCGCCGGGGTAGAGCGGGAAGCGGCCCTCGGCGTTCTCGAAGAGCAGCCAGATCTCCTTGAACGCGTCCCGGTCGTGCTTGGCCCGCCAGTGCATCGGCTCGCGCCCGCCGCCGTCGTCCCGGTACGCCTCGAGTTGCAGCTCGGCGAAGGTGAGCGGGTGCTCCCGGTGGTGCCGGTTGGAGCGGCCGGGGTCGTTGGGGTAGCGGTCGACGGCGACCCGGACCAGATAGCGGGTGACCGGTTCGGTGCCGGCGTTGTAGAGCTCCCGCCGGATCACGCAGTGGTAACCCTCGTCGCTGTGGGTGAGGGTGGCGGATTCCCGCTCGACCACGAGGCCGGTGCCGGGTGGCAGCCACTGCCCGGGGACCGGCGGGTCGCGGTGCGCGCCGGAGCGGCCGTGCCGCAGTTCGTCGTACTCCCGGTAGCGCTGCCAGATCGCGCCGCTGGCCTCCAGGACGGCCTCGGCCCGCCGGGCGAAGTCCTCGGTGGGCCGGTGCCGGCGCCCCTCGACGTGGCTGACGTACGACGGGTCGAAGCCCATCAGGGTCGCCAACTGCTTCTTGGACAGCCCTCTGCCGGTGCGGTGCCGGGCGAGCTCAGCCGCGAACGAGTCGGCGGCACGCTCGATGGGGGAGGTCGACATCGGCTTCCTCGTACGCGGGAGCACCATTTTCACGTCTGGTGGCCGAACGTGTACGGAAAGTGACTCGTATTCGACATTCACCTTGACAATTCAGCGGTGGGCGTCGATGCTTGCGCCGTCTCCCCGCCCGCCCGCCGGCGTTTCCCGCCGGTGCGACCGGGTAGTACCCGGCGCGGGACGTGACCGGCACCTCTTCCTCGGACCCCTGAGTCGACTTCCCCCGGACCCCCAGCTGTGGTTAGGCTAGCCTTAGCTCAGGACGTCGAGTGGTGGGGACACCAGACAGGGGACCGATCAAGGTGACAGCGGTGCTGCCGTCGCGGGACGCCGCCGCGCCGCTCGCCCCGGTGACCGCCGCCCTGCGCGCCATGTTCGGCACCGACGAGGTGCCCGGGCTCGCGCCCGGCCTCCTGGTCGACACCGACGAGCCCCGCTGGTTCCCGGCGGCCCGACTGATCGACGGCACCCGGCTGCCCGAGTTCCTGGCCGCCGCCGGCCGGCGCTTCGGCGGTACGCCGCACGCCTGCGCCGCGCTGGCCTGGAAGTCGTACAGCTACTGGACCGCGCTGCCGGTGGTGCTGGGCTGGGCCTCGGCCCGGCGGGTGCCGCTGCCCGACCCGGCCGACGTCCTGCTCCACTTCGCGGACCCGGGCCAGCTGTTCACCCTGGGGCTGCGCCGCTCGACCACGGTCGCGGTGCTGCCCGGTGACCCGCTGGCGCTCGCCGGCCACCCGGACGTCCGGGTGGTCGCCGACGAGGCGGCGCTGCTGGACACGCTGCGCGGCACGCTGCTCGACGCCCACTTCGCGCCGCTGATCGCGGCGCTGCAGACCGAGGTCCGGCTCGGCACCCGTACGCTGCTCGGCTCGGTCGCCTCCGGCATCGCGCACGGCCTGCTGCGCGCCTCGGACGCGCTGCCCGGCTCGGCCGCCGCGAGCGTCAGCACGCTGCTCGCCGCGCTCGACCTGGCCGACCTGGTGGAACTGGTCCCCGGCCCGGCCGGCGAGCCGACGGTGCAGCGGCGCACCTGCTGCCTGGCCTTCACCCTGCCCCGGCCGAAGATCTGCCAGGGCTGCTGCCTGCGGCCGTCCTGACCCAGCGGGCGGCCCGACACCGGATGCCCCGGGCCACGCGGGGCCCGGTGCGCGCGGGGGGGGCCGGCGCTCAGTCGACCAGCGGGCGGACGTCCCAGAGCCACACCCCGCCGGTGAACGTCGGCGTGATGCCGGTCAGCTCGGTCATCCCCCGGTGGAGCGCGCCCGCCTGGTGCAGCCGGGGGTCGAGGAGCACCACGCCGGCCCGCCAGTAGCGCAGGTCGTCCACCGCGGCCACCCGGTCCTGCGGGGTGATCGGCGGCACCGCGTCGGTCTTCCGGATCTGGGTGAAGAAGCTGCTGGTCGGGCGGGGCGGGGCGGTGAAGAGCGCCTGCCGGCCGGCCCCGGGCCGGGTGTCGGGGTAGAGAAAGTAGCCCCGGGCCAGCGGCATCTCCAGCCGGGTCTCGGCGGACCAGCGCAGCGGGACGGCGTACGTGGTGTCCGGCAGCGGCAGCGTGACGAGGCTGTGCCCGCCGGCCAGGTAGGGACGCCAGGCCCCGGAGGTGATGAAGGTGGGGGTCGGTTCCCGGCGTACCGCGGGCAGCGGGGTGGGCAGGAGCGGCAGCAGCGCCATGGCCAGCACGGTGGTGGTGGCGAACCGGATCTGCCCACGGGCGGCCGGGTGGCGCCGGGCCAGCCGGCGGGCGTGCTCCGCGCCGAGCGCCAGCAGGATCCCCACGATCGGGGTGAGCGCGAGCGACCAGCGGGTGGGCACCACGGAGTGCAGGATCGGCAGGTTCTCCAGCGCGGCCCAGGGACCGGGGACGCCGGTGTCCCGCCCGTCGAAGCGGATCTCCCGGCCGAGGGAGAAGAGGACGAACACCGCGCCGACCGCGGCCAGACCGAGCACCACGACGTTGCGCCGTAGCCACCAGAGCAGCGCCATCGCGAGCACGGCGAGCGGCCAGCCGAAGAAGGCGTTCTCCTCGGTGGCGTTCTTGACCAGCCAGACGCTGCCCCGGGCGTCCCCGGCCAGCGACTCCCTGGACCAGGCGACGTACGAGGCCAGGTCGGTGCGGTAGCCCCGGATCAGCTCCGACAGCCCCTGGTACGCCCCGGGCCCGAAGAACTGCACGTGGAGCGGGTACGCGAGCAGCACCAGCGCGACCAGGGCGGCCACGGCCAGACCGGCGAAGAAGGTGCGGGCGGACCGGCGGGTCTCCGGGCGGCCGAGGGCGAGGGCGAGCGCCACCACCCCGAGCCCGATCGCCGTCATCAGCAGGATCTCCAGGTTGAGGAAGGACTGCCAGACCACCACCAGCCCGAGCAGCACGCCGTTGCGCGCCCAGCGGCCGGGCTCGGTCAGGCGCAGCGTCCGCCAGATGATCAGGGGCACCACGAACTGGCTCACGATGTTGGGGTGGGCGTTGGCGTGCGAGATCATCGCGGGCGCGAAGGCGCAGAAGCCGGCCCCGAGCCAGGCCGGGCCCCGGGACCCGATCAGCACTCGGGAAAGGACGAAGTACCAGGCCACGCCGGTGGCGGCCATTCCCAGGGTGAGGAAGAGCAGGAATGCGGTACGCGGCCCGAAGAGGAGGGTGACCGGCGTCATTGGCAATGAAACGGATAATACGGACGTATTTGCCATCAGATTGACGCCGTCCGGCACATTCATCCGGTCCGACGTGAACGGATAGGCAAAATCGGTCACGACGCGCGCACCGTGCGCCATCATCCACTCGAACTGGGCCTGATCGGTGCGGTTGTCCCGGACCTCCGCGGCGGGATCCAGCCAGAGCCGCGCGGTCACCCAGAGGGCGAGCAGGACGAAGCTGAGCACGGCGGCGAGGTCGATCCACCGCCCCTGCCGCAGCCGTTCGCCCTCGCCGGGCCCGTCCTCGGCGGCGCCATCGGGAGCAGCGTCCGATTCAGGAGTAGTCATGACAATTCGGAGCGTAGTCAGGGTATGGCAGGGCCGTGACATGTTTCGGGGTACTGGCGTACTATGTGCCGGGTTCGCCAACCGCCGATCACGTGCCCTCCCCCGACCGCAATTCGGCCACCCCCGGTGCCCCGATTCCCTCGCCAGCCATCCGGATGGTTGACTTTGTCGGTCCAGGCGCGGGTCAGTCATATCGTGAGGAATCGACGCATGGCAGAAATCACTGGGGATCAGGCCGTCCAGTCGGAGGTTCTCGAGGGCTTGGCGACGGCCGTCAACCACCGCAGGTGGTTCGTCGAACTGGCGGTGCCGTACCTCGGTGACAACCCCATCGAGATCGGCAGCGGTCTGGGCGACTACGCGCTGGAGTGGTCCGCGCAGCTGCCCCGGATCACCGCCACCGAGGCGGACCCCGACCGGCTCGTCCGGCTCAAGGAGCGGCTCGCCGACCGTCCGGGCGTCGAGGTCCGCCAGATGCTGCTACCGCACTCCGAGCGCGGCGACTACAGCGCCGCCGTGTCGTACAACGTGCTGGAGCACATCGAGGACCACGTGGGCGCGCTGCGCAGCATGCGCGAGCTGGTCCGGCCCGGCGGCGCCGTGATCATCATCGTGCCGGCGTTCCAGTTCGCGATGAGCCCCGCGGACATCGCCACCGGCCACGTCCGGCGCTACACCAAAAAGAGCCTCGCCGCGGCGATGACCGAGGCCGGGCTCACCGTGGAGAAGATCCACTACGCGAACGCGCTCGGCCTGATCGGCTACTTCATGGCCACCAAGGTCTTCCGGCTGATGCCGAAGGAGGGCCCGATGGTGAAGGTCTACGACACCCTGGTGCTGCCCGCCACCAAGGCCGCCGAGCAGCGGATCCGGCCGCCGTTCGGGCAGTCCGTCTTCGCCGTCGCCCGCGTCCCCGAGTGACCCGGCGGGGAGGGGTCCCGGCGGGCCCCTCCCCGCCCCGGCTCACTCCTTGATCTGGTACGTGGGGCGGATGACCGCCCGGGCCAGGGTGTGGAACGCCAGGTTGAAACCGACGTACGCCGGGCTGGCCCCCGGGCCGACGTCGAGCCGCTCCACGTCGACCGCGTGCACCGCGAAGACGTAGCGGTGCGGCCGGTCGCCGGCCGGCGGAGCGGCGCCGCCGAAGCCGGTGTCGCCGTAGTCGTTGCGGATGCTGAACGCCCCGCCCAGCTCGCTCTCCCGCACGCCGGTGGGCAGCTCGGTCACCGCGGCCGGCACGTCCACCAGCACCCAGTGCCAGAAGCCGCTACCGGTCGGGGCGTCCGGGTCGAAGCAGGTCACCACGAAACTCTTCGTCTCGTCCGGGAAGCCCGACCAGGACAGGTGCGGCGAGACGTTCTCGCCGCCGGCGCTGCCGTGCGCGTGCCGCGCGTCCATCGGCTCACCGTTGTGCACGTCGTCGCTGGTGAGGTTGAACGACGGCACCGTCGGCAGCAGCTCGTACGGGTCCGGGGCGATCGGTCGTTCCAGGGTCATCGAAACGGTCCTTCCGGGTGCGCGCGAATGTCCTGCGCCCCTTCATACCCCTTCGCCGGTCCCGAGCGAACCGGAAGGGGCGGTCCGGCCTGCTCGCGCGGCGGTGCACGTCGGGCGCGGCCGGGGCGACCCGGGCCGACCAGCGGCGTCGAAACTTCCGGTGATGCATCCGCAAGTCTCGGTCGCCACTCCGGTCGCCGCTGGGCACATCCCCGAACCGATCGAGCCAGTCGCCAGATACCGGCAGCTCAGCAGGGGTGAGTGCCCAATCTCGACAGCAGACCCGTCCCGTGGACTTCCGGAAGTTGTTGACAGCGCGGGGAGGCCGATCGATGATGCAAGCATCGATGAACCTCAGCGGCTACCGATCCGGGCTGCGGTAGCGAGCTGGTTCCTCGGTCGTCATAGACCACGAGCGGTGCCGCCGCGACGTGGTCCGGCGCTGTCCGTGGCGGCCGCGTCCCGCGGCCGACGACGGCGTCGAGTCGTGTCTTGCAGCCCGGGTTCCTCGGGCTGCCCCACGAGAGGGATGCACGCCGTGAAAAACCACCCCGTCCTACCCGAGCGCCGCGGGCGTACCCGGATCAGGCTGCTCGCCGCCGCCGCCAGCGCCGTCCTGCTGGCTGCCGTCTCGGCCACCATGACCGGCGTCGCGCACGCCGAGGCCGACCGCACCATCACCTCGAACACTACCGGCACCCATAACGGCTACTTCTTCTCGTACTGGAAGGACAACGGCAACGTCACCATGACGCTGGGCGCCGGCGGCAGCTACAGCGTCCAGTG
>NZ_JBFAJK010000087.1:0-12769 GCF_040655175.1 Micromonospora sp. NPDC050495
GCCGCGATCTGGCACAACAACGAAACCGGCGCACCCGTCACCCGGTCACTGATCGCCTACGACCACTGACCGGAATTCGGAACAACTCGTCTAGCATGTCCCGCCATGCGTACAGAGCCCATAGACATCGATGGCCTCGCCGGCCCACTCGTCGTCACCACGCCCACCTTCGGGGCCGCCTCGATCACTGTCGGCGCACATAGCGCCACCCGCACACGCGGAAACAAGTACGTCCTTCGGGCGGCGGACGGAACTCTGGTCGAAGCCAAGTTGAGCAGCGGCTTCCTAGACCCCTACCCGAGCATCGAGATCAGGGGCGTCAAACACCGCACGGGACCACGTGTACCGGCGCTGCTGCAGATGATGACTGCCCTGCCGTTCGTCGTATTCATCCTTACACTTCACGGCGGGCTGATTGGAGGGCTTGTGGCCGGCGCTGCCATGGTCGCCAACCTCAAGATCGCACGTGGAAGCCGGTCAACTGCGGTCAGAGCATTGTTGATGCTCTGCGTTCTGGGCGCCAGCACCATTGTTTGGGTTGCCATCGCTGCTCTCTTCCAACAAGGTGACGAAGCAGCCTGATCCGTGTCGGCTCAGGCCTGAACCGTCGAGGAAAGCGTTTCAAGGTCTCACTGGCCACCAGCGAGGATGTCTACGGGGCGTTGCTGGAGTCGACCGCCAGAGGTCCTTGGTGGCCGCCGCGGGCACCGGCCACCGACAGCGGTGTCCGGGGTTCCCCCAGGGCGCGACACGGTTCCGGGGCCTCGAGGCCAAGGCGAGGGGACACCAATTCGACCGCTCATATGCCGGCCACCGAGAATGCCGACAATGGCGGCGAGCGTTGCAGCTTCATACGTGCCGACCAAGCGGCCGAGCCGTGACTCTTCGGTCTTCCCGAAGAGGTCAGTCAAGCAAGATCAACGAGGAACCCGCCCATGAGCTGCGCGAAGTGCAGGACCCATGCGCGGCCACGGGCCTGCTCATCGCCGTCTAGTGCTCCCAACCGCTCCCAACGTGCTCCCCAGACCCGCGCCGACGAGGGCCGCGCTTACGAGCAGGATCGGGAGCCACAGTGAACAGCCGAGCGTCCCAGGGGCGGCGCACGCGGACAAGTAGCCGATGAGCGGCCACCCTGGTTAGCGTGCACACATGGTCGAGTCTTTGGACCTCTCGAGTCCGGCTTCGCGTCGGGAAGCGCTTCGGATGGTTGACGTAGATAATCCTCGCCCTTACCACGCGATGCTCCGAGAGATCTTCGACCTCGAGAGGGCGTGGCGCGAAGGCCCGGACGTGGGCGAGAGCGACGAGTTTGAGCAGGTCTACCTGACGGCCTTTCTGCTGTTCCTTATCGGTGATCCCGCGGACTCGCCCCGCCTGTATGGGGCGAAGTTCCGCACGGGCGACATGGACCTAGGCATCGGCTTTGACGCCCAAGCCATCTTCGGAGCGGGCCGGGGCGACACGCTTCAGTGGCTCCTGGAGAACGGATTCACCGACGAGCACGCGCGTCTGTCTGAGTGGTTGTCGCAGTCGGAAGACCCGAAGATCGAAGACTGGGCTCGGCACGTGCGCGGTTACTTCTACTCACCGGACGGTGTGCTGCTCCTGGATCCGCTCTAGACACGCCCTGCCAGCAGGATCCGTCCGCTCTTGCCGCGATCCGCGCGGTTGCAGCTAACCAATTGGAGCCGGGCTGAGCCGTTTTCGGGAGCCCGCCCGTCATGAGCGGGCTCCCCGGAGCCTGGCCCGACTCGAACGGAGCTGCCACCCCTGGGTTCAGTGACGCGCGGTACCGGCGCCGCACGTTGGGCAGGTCGGCCTCCAAGCGTAGTGCGTCCAAGCCCAGGGCGTGCGGCAGACTCCTACCGAAGCCGATATCGACCGTTCGGGAGTCGTTCCAGGTCGTCGTAGGTACGAGCGTGATGGTCCGGCGCGTTGGAGCACATCCGGCTGACGATATGGGTCCGTATCGTCGATTCCGTGTAAGGGCATCTGCGGCGGCGAAGCTCGTCGACCACGTCTTTGGGTAGGAACGTACCGTCCGGGCTCCGTGCAACGATGTCTGAAAGCGCAGCAAGGATCTCGTCTCTCGCCGTCACCACTCTATTGTGCAGCGTGAGGCGTTCGATGGCGTTCCGTCGATCGTCTTCCTCCAGCCGCTGATCGCTTGGGCCAGCGCTGCTGTCGGCTGACTTCGTCAGCGGCAGTACTCGGCGTGTAGTTCTGCGTAGGGATAGCGCCGGTCGGGGTGGTAGCGGCTCCTGCCCATGTTGATTTCTGCGCAGCAGTGCGTGTCTGGCGTCTGCGCGCGATGCGCCGGGCATTCCTCAGCCAGCGCGCGGACCTGGTCGGCCTGCAACTCGAACGCTTCCTGGCTACCGGTGAGCACCAGTGTGTCGGCGGCGACCTTCCACCGGATGAAGTCGCGGAACTCTCGGTGCCAGGACCGGCGGTGATCGGCGACTGGCCGCTTCGGCCAGGCGCTGGCGGGCAAGGTGACCGTGTGCGGCGCACCGGGGCCCAACCGGGTGCGGACCGGCTTCCATTTTGAGGCTGGGAACGCGAGTCGGTGGTGCAGTAACACCAGATCCAGTGGGCGTCCCCATGCGCACTCGTCCGGCCGGGTCGCCGCGCGCAGCGGCAGGAAGACGATGCTATGCGGCGATCGGGCGGCCAGCCCCCATGCCATGGCGAACATCGCCGCTGTTCCCTTGTCCAGGCAGAACTGTGCTCCCAGGCGCCCCTCGTGTATCGGCGCTTCGATCAGCGTGGGTTGGGGCAGGCCTGCCCGATGCGCGGCGTGACGCATCCAGGTGCGGCGTCTGGGGCCCCATCCGGCGGGCACGACCAGCCGCACATCCTCGATCTCGTGACCGGCGACCTGCTGCGCTTCCTGCCCGACTCGGCGCAGGGTTGCCGCGATCAGGTCGAGGGGGTCGACGTCCTCGCCGGCGACGCGCAGCCGCTGGTCGGGGGGCTGCCGCGGGGTCGGGATGAACCGGTCGGGAGCGGTGGCGGCGGCCTGCCACGCCTGGTGGCCCGTCAGCGTCTCCCCGCCTGGGCAGAGCAGGACAGCGCTGGGCATCTCTGGTTCTCCGTCGAACAGCAGTGGCGTCCAGGTGCCGTCCGGCCACGCCACAACGGGCCTGGTGCTGGCGCTTCCGCAGTCGATCGCTAGCCGCGCCTGCCCCGCTCGCATAGATCTCAGTCAAACATGAGGATCACGTTCACGTCACCCGTGAATTACTCACAGCCACGAACCAGAGTACGCAAGTCGCGCTGTGGCCAGCCGCAACCATTCAGTTCACTGACCCGGCGAACTCCTGCGCAGCCGGCACGCCCGGCCACGACTTGACCCACCACCGCACCGTCGAATGCCACCGCACCTGGCCGCTTGTATTGGAGGAGACCATGACGTCAGCCATCTACCCGATGACAACGCCAGCACAAGCCGTAGCGGACAGGTGGACGCGGGCGGCGCTGTCCTGCGAGCCCGCCGACCATGCACGTGCCGAGGCTGCCGCGCGTCTCGCCTACCAGGCGGCAGGCGAAGGCGAGCCAGCGCGCTTCCTCTGGTGCCCCTCTCCCCCGGCCGCTATCGAGCACCTGCAACACCTCCTCGATGGCGGCCACCGGCCGCTGGTCGATTCGGTGCGACGCGGCAACCTCAACCGGTCCCTGGCCACGGCGCGGGCACCGATCTGGGAGCACACCAGCGAGCGCGATCAGGTCACCGCCTTCGGCGACTTCCACCAGTTCATGGAGTGGACCGGCTACTACGGTGAGCAGCGCTACGACGGCGTCGAAGCCCGCTACGACCTCATGGAGCACCCGTACCGGTGCAACCCCGTCACCGAACCGGAGCGCACCGTCCTTGAACCGGTGCTGGACACGGTGCGGCGCGTGTATGACCTCGTCCATGCGCCGATCTGGTCGACGATCGACCGGAGCCTCACCGCCGGCTACATCATGCGGTCCGCCTGGTTCTGGGACGCCGAGCGCAGCATCGTCGACCAGGACGACGAGGGACACGCCGTCGTCCGCTACTGCCTCGACCCCCACGACTGGTTCTTCGAAGCAGCCTGGACCTACTACCCGGACTGGCTCGTGCTCACCACCATCGACACCTACCAGAAGGTTCTCGGCAGCTCGCCGGATGCCGCGTGGGAAGGATGCAGGGACGTGGCTCTGGCAGCCGGGCCCTGGTGGCCGCTCACCGGCGTCGCCATCCTGACCGAGCGGCCCACCGTTCTGCGGATCGACGCACACGGCCGACTCCACGCCGAGAACGAGCCGGCAGTTGTCTGGCCCGATGGCACCCGGATGTGGGCGCGCAACGGCACGCTGCTCCCGCCGCCGTAACCAGCCGACACAGCGGTGGCAGGCGTTTCGCGACCAAGGCCGCACCGGCTGCTACCCGGTGGCGCCAGCGGTGAAGGGCAGCCGGGCTCTCCCCCGGCCATGGCTGCCCTTCACCGCGCCACGTACAGCTGTCTGAACGACCAGTAGAGGCGTCAGGAGGTGCAGGTGTTCAACATGCTCTGCAGGGCAGACTTTTCCGCCGACTGCAGGCTCAGACCCCAGCTGTACTTCACGGTGATCCACATCTTGCTGTAGGTGCACCGGTACGACGACAACGGCGGCTGCCAGGTCGACGGGTCCTGGTCACCCTTGGCCTGGTTGACGTTGTCGGTCACGGCGATCAGCTGCGGGCGGGTGAGGTCGTTGGCGAAGCTCTGCCGCCGGCTGGTCGTCCAGCTACTGGCGCCGGAGCGCCACGCCTCCGCCAGGGGCACGACGTGATCGATGTCGACGTCGGAGGCGGCGGTCCAGGTCGCGCCGTCATACGGGCTGTACCAGCGTCCCGACACCGCCGCGCAGCTGCTGTCGGTGACCACGGACGTGCCGTCGCGCTTGAGGACCGTCTCGCGGGTGTTGCAGGTGCCGCTGATGGTGATCCAGTGCGGGAACAGGTCACGGGAGTATCCGCTCGTCGACCCTTCGCTCTTGACGGTGAGGGCGTTGAGCTGCGATTGAGCGGTCGCCTTGGAGGGGATTCCCGGAGGTGTAGCCAGGGCCGATTGCGCGTCGACGGCGAGCAGGCAGACGCCGGTGAGGGCGGCAGTGGCCGCAGCGGCAAGACCGCGGCGCCACAGTGGGGATCGGGTGGACTGTCGGGTGACTCGCATGAAGGCCTCCTCGACGACGGGCTGGACAGCGACCGTCTCGCCCGATCATGTCCATTGAAGGTCGCCTGTGTGAAGAGGGTGAAAGGCGTCTGCGAATACTGGCCTCGGGAACGCGGCGCCAGCCCGACTGGTAGACCGCTTCCTGCCGTCCTGCTCGCGCGTGTCGGCATCGCGACGCAGTGGCAATCCGCGCTTCAGCGGCGTCTTACAGTGCGACGTGCAGGCTGGTAGCACACCTGGGTGCAGGGAGCGACGGTGGCCAACGACCTGATCGTCATGACCTGGAACGTGGAAAACCTGTTCCGGCCTGACGACGCCGACACCTCGGCAACAGAAACCTACGCCGCGAAGCTCGCCTACCTCGCCGGACTCGTATCCGGCACCGGCGCCGATGTCGTCGCCCTTCAAGAGGTCGGCTCGCCGGCTGCGGTACAAGACCTCCGGGGAGCCCTCTGCGAGCCCTGGCAGGCCGTCGTGTCGGCGCATCCGGACGGCCGGGGCATCCGGGTGGCTGTCCTCGCCCGGCATCCGCTCGCCGAGGAAGCGCAGATCGTCGCGCTGCCGCAGGCCGGCCTGCCGGCCGTCCCCGACGTTGACGGCACCACCCTTACCCACCTGGGTCGCGGAGCGGTCCAGGTGCATGTCGACTGCGGCGGCCCCGGGTTGCGGCTGCTCACCGCCCACCTCAAAAGCAAGCTGCTCACCTACCCGGGCGGCCGCCGCTATCCCCATGATGAAGACGAACGGGCCCGCGGCGCCGGCTACGCCCTGCTGCGCCGCACCGCTGAGGCCGTCGCCCTGCGCGTGCACCTCAACGACGTCCTGGCCGCGGCCGCCGTCAACGGACAGCCAGGCATGCCCACCATCCTGTGCGGCGACCTCAACGACGGACCCGACGCCGTCACCACCGTCCTGCTCGAAGGCCCCGCCGACGGGGACGTCAACCGCCCGGACAAGGGCGACGCCGTCCGGCTGTACAACCTCGGACGACGGCTACCACCCGCCCGCGCCTACTCCCGCATCTACCAAGGCCGAGGCGAACTCATCGACCACATCCTGGCCACCCGCGACCTGCAACTGCGACTAGTGAGCATCGACTCGCTCGTCGACGACATCACCTCCATCGGCGCATCCACCCGCAGCCGAGAAGCAGTCATCGTGCCCGACCATGCCCCGGTCGTCGCTTGGTTCACCACCCCGTAGCGCGGACGGCAACCATGGGCCCGATCGGACGTCACCGTCCGCCATCCCGAACACGCTTCAGCGCCTCAGGCGACACCTCCGACCCAGCGGCAGATGCGTGACGGCAGTCGGGCACGATCTCGCCACGCCCGCGTCATCTCGCTGCCGAGCAAGCCGGCGCCGCGGCCGCCGACGCCGACCGGCTGCGTACCGAGCTGGCCGACCACGCCGAACACGGACGGCTCTGCATCCAGGTGGCCACCGCGCAGACCGGCCTGGCCACGACCCGCGCTGCCAGGCAGAATCGCAAGCGATGACCACCTACGACGAATACCGGGGCCGGCAGCGGCGAGTCGGCCGATACCGACAAAAGATCCGCAGGTACGGCACCCTTGGCGACCCGAAAGAAGCCATGATCGAAGCCAGCCAGGAAGTCTTCGGCGACTTCGGCGACCCCGGCCTGGAGCACTGCTATGCCGGCGTGTACTTCGTCGCCAGCGGCCCCTATATCAAGATTGGTGAGGCTGGCGGCGGCCCGTACGAGCGGATGCGCTCCTTCCACACCGGCAACCCCCACGGCCTACAGGTGCTGCACGTCATCGCCGAAGACCGCAAGAAGGAGCGCAAGCAGCTGGAAGGTCAGCTCCATGAGCGCTTCGCCTACCTGCGCCTACCTGGCAGCGAATGGTTTCATCCCGGCCCCGAGTTGACGGAGTTCATCGCCTCCAGCTGCGCCAGGCAGTGCTACCCGTCGCCGACCTAAATCTGGTCCTGGTCCCGAGATCGCCTTCCTCCAGAACAGCAGTGTCCCCGCCGACTTCCTGCCGGACGCCGCCGCACTGGACCGGCTCTGCCCGGCCGGTCAGCCCGTGGCGGCAGTCGGGCGCAGGTAGCTGTAGACCGTCTCCCGGCTGATACGCCTGCTCGGAGGTGAGCGCGGGTTTGCGACCGGTGTACGCGCCGCGCTGCTTGGCCACGGCGATGCCCTTGCGCTGGCGTTCCAAGATGAGGGCGCGCTCGAACTCGGCGAACGCGCCCACCACCGAAAGCAACAAGGTGGGGTGTATCTCAAGCTGACATTGGCTAAGCGTTGTGGCCTTGGACGAGTTCGTCCGGAGCTCGGCCGTTCATGACGCACCTGCCCACCGTGTCGACGTTGCTCAGGTGGCCCGTCACGGTAGCCCGAAGGTGCGGATGGAGCCGGCCTCGACAATCACCGCGTCGAAGGGGTAGCGAGCGAAGGCTTGGGGCAGGACGAAGTGCGTCCAGAGGTGCCGTTGGTCGGCGAGGCCGATGAAGCTGAAGTCCCGCGCGAGCTGGCAGGCGCGATAGAGCCTCGCCGACGTGGAGGAAGCCGCAGGGGCGAGCAGCGTGCCGATCTCCATCAGCTCGGGGGAGTTCAGCAGGATCTCGCGCGGCACGTACGCCTGGACTCCGCCGCGACCTCGGCCGGCGTTGAAGCCGAGCTCGATCAGGTCCTTCTTGGCGTATCCGAAGGTGAACGCCGCTATCTCGCCGAGGTCGAGCGGATGCGGATAGCCAGGATGATCGGCGCTCGACAGGAGAACGTTGACCTTGAAGGACAGAGCCCGGTTCAGGATCGTGCGGATCTCGGCGTCGGTGTAACGCGCGGCATGCGCGGCACGAGCCAGCCGGACCAGTTCCGGTCCCAGCCTTTCCGACCGTCCCTTTGCCATCCGTACCGGACGCAGGATCTGCTTCTTCACGTCGTCGTCCGGAATGTCGGAGGCCGAACGTCGGGCGAGTTCGGCGGTGAGCCAGTCGGTCAGCAACGGCACTTCGACGTGTACGGACTCGATGATCCCGGTCAGGGTGAACGCGACGTCGTCGCCGAGCATCGGGACCCAGTCAGCGACGAACAAGTGCCCGGGGGCCTCGCCTGTTTCCGGGCGGGCGACGACGACGGCCGTCATGTCGGCGGCTGGTGGAGGCTCTGGGGCGGAGGTTTTATCGCTGGATTCGTCTCGCGACGGCCCCGACGGCCGATCGAACGAGTACATCAGCTGGGTGACCCGATCGACGACCTTGTACTTATCCTCGCCACAGGCCAGGGCCAGCACCTGGGCGACCGCGCGGACATCATCTAGGGCCGCCGGCCCACCCTGGGAGATGATCTGGTGGATCACGTCCTTCTTCGGTGAACCGTCGAGGCGGTCATCGCGGGCGATCCGCTTCTCCAGATCCTCCAGCGTGGGCCTGCCCGCTTTCTCGCGCAGGTCGTAGAGCAGATCGCGGACATCGCGCTGCGGCCCGGCGTCGAGCTCGGGCCGGGCCAGCTTGCGCGGGCGGCGCACCGGGGCGCGCTTGGCGGCCGCCGTAGGCGGGCGGGGCACTCGTCGGTACTTGTCGGCATTCATCGCCGACCAATGATGCCCCACCGCCACCAGTCGCAGGGCTGCTCGACACTCGTCGGCACTCAGGTCAGCCCTCGCGAGACGGGCCGAATCTGAGTACGCAAGCCGGCGCTGGCTCCGCTTTCGTCTCCGACATCCAGGGAGCATCCGTTGACCCGATCCCCGCAGCACCCCCATGGCCCCCAGCCGCGCCGCACCCGGATCACCCTCGCAGTGATCACCGGCGTCCTCGCTGGGGCCACCCGCGCTCTGACCGGCTGGCTCCTCGACCACCTGAGCACCGACAACTGACCGGCCCCGGGCGGGATCCCGCGCTGTACCGACGGGCTGGCGGGATCCCGCCCTCCTCACTTACGCGTGCGGCCCCCCGTACTGGCGAGCGCGACCGGTCGCCGCAGCACTGGTTCGGTCGCTGGCCCGAGGCGTGGACGTGCCGGAGTCACGTCCACGCTCCGCCCAAGCCGATCCCGTTCGCCTCTCCCCCACGTCATCGTGGGCGGGAGGCGGCCCGTCTCGGGCGAAGATCCGCGACGACGAGTTCACGCCGCGCTCGTAGCGTCGATCGGATCCGGTGCGGAGGACGGCCATCCTCGAATCGGATAAGCCACGCGGTGTCTCACGGCCTGCACCCCGATGTCCACCGGGCCACGCTCAGGGCGTCGCGGACCGCTTTCCAGCGGCCACCGCCACTCCCCCAGGCGGTCAGACGCCGACCCATCACCTGGTGGCTCAACCTCTCGGGCCCTGGCCCGATGAGCCGTCAACAACCGCTGGTCATCGGAGCGCTAGCACATCCGACCATGATCAGGGTGTTATCCACAGCCGGCGGGTTGTCCACAGCGTTGGATGCAGTGGCTGGCGACATACAGGGCACACGCCGAGGCTGATCCGGTCGGCGCGGTCACCGCTGCGGCTGCTGGCCACGGCCACGTGCAGGTGGAGCTTCGGGCGCAGGCCACCGACCTGGTCCCCGCAGCTGACATTTCAGCTGCGGGGACCGCACAGTGGCCGTCAAGAGCGGTAGGCCGGCCGATACCTCGCCAATCACCTACGGTCAGGGCGTGGACGTGCTGCTGCGCGGCGGGCCGGGAGACGGCCAGGTGGTGCCCGGCGGCGGGGAGACCGTCGTCTGGCAGGCCTGCCTCTACGAGATCACACCCGAGTACGGCCGGCGGCACGGGCGTGACCTGCGTGTGTACCGGCACCGCTCCGATTGCTGCGAGCCCTACGGCCGGGGCGGGGAGGACCGCTGCGAGTGAGCTGCGGCTACACGTGCGGGTCTGTCTCCACCACTTCACGCCACCGGGCTTCGAACATCCGTACGATCATTTTCATGCAGGAGGTGGTCCGACGGTGGTGGAACGGGGTGGTGCGCCACGAGGCGCTATCGATCGAGTGGAGGTGAGAGACCTTCACCCGTCTGCTGTCGTAGCAGTGGGCGTGAAGCTGGAGGCAGCCTGATCGCGGGGACGCGCGGGAGGGTGGGAAGCAGCCTCGACAACGCCGGGATGGGTCGGTACTGCCAGACGGCCCAGGTTCGGCAAGCGAGACGGAAAGGTGTACGTGAGGAACTGGCGTCAAAGCCTCTTAATTCCACCACCGGCTCGAATCTGGTGGATATGGGCCGGGATCGCGGACGAACCATCCGGGCTGGTGCTGTCCGGGTGGGCATCACGGCGGGGTTCGCTCCCCTTGTCGTGGTGGTTGTGGGGAAGGTCTACGGCGTACCCGCAGCAGGCCGCAGGGGCAAAGTCGGGCACCTCCTCCGTCGATCGATCGGTGGTGAACGTGGGAACCGTCGGGTGCGGACCCGCCGCGACGCGTCCAGCGTGGCGGAGATGGGAGGGCACGTTGTCCTGCCGGGGCACCCCGATGGGGCGGAGTCCGCGTAGTAGTCCGAGGGCGGGAAAGCCGTCTACATGGCGAAGGCGGGCAGCGGGCTCGCAGGGAGGGATTGTCATGCCAGGAGGTCGCTGGTGAATACCGGCGCGCCGTGGCCGAGCCTCGACGAGGCGTGGCGGCGGGTACTGGAGATTCAGACCAAGCTGCATCGATGGGCAGGCGAGGATCGGTCTCGCCGGTTTGATGATCTGTTCAACCTTGTCACCGATCCCGCGTTCCTGATGGTGGCGTGGGATCGGGTGCGGAGCAACACCGGCTCGCGCAGCGCTGGTGTGGACGGCTTGACCGCCCATCACCTCCAGGCGCTGGTCGGTGCGGAGCCCTTCATGGGCATGATCCGGGAGGCAGTGCGGTCAGGCGAGTTTCGGCCGCTTCCGGTGCGGGAGCGGTTGATCCCGAAACCGGGCAGCCCCAAGAAGCGCCGGTTGGGGATCCCCACCGTCGCGGACCGGGTCGTGCAGGCGTCGCTGAAGCTGGTGCTGGAGCCGATCTTCGAGGCGGACTTCCATCCGTGCTCGTTCGGTTTCCGGCCCCGCCGACGCGCTCAGGACGCGATCGCCGACATCCATCTTCTGACATCCAAATCATATGAGTGGATCTTGGAAGCTGACATCGAGGCGTGCTTCGACTCGATCGACCACGCCGCGCTGATGGCGCGGGTGCGCCGACGCGTCGGGGACAAGCGCGTGCTGAGCCTGGTGAAAGCGTTCCTCAAGGCCGGGATCCTCACGGAGACCGGCTCCCGCGAGGAGACGCACACCGGGACGCCGCAAGGAGGCATCCTGTCTCCGCTGTTGGCCAACATCGCCCTGTCCGGGCTGGACGACTTCGCCCAGCACACCTGGCAGACGGCGATGTCAACGAAGGGTCTGCGAGCGAAGCGCCGCCGGCACGGCCAGCCGAACTGGCGGCTCGTCCGCTACGCAGACGACTTCGTCATCCTCGTGCACGGCGAACGGCGTGACGCCGAACAGCTACGCGACGAGGTGGCCGTGGTACTCGCCGGGATGGGCCTGCGCCTGTCCGCGCCGAAGACCATGGTGGTCCACATCGACGAGGGCTTCGACTTCCTCGGGTTCCGCATCCAGCGGCACCGGAAACGAGGCACGGGTAGGCGATGCGTGTACACGTACCCGTCCAAGAAAGCGGTCACCGCGATCAAGGACAAGGTCCGCACGCTCACCCACAGCTCAGCACAAGCCGACCTGACCGCCCTGCTGGAACGCGTCAACGGCGTACTACGCGGGTGGAGCAACTACTTCAAGCACGGCGTGTCGAAACGGACCTTCAGCTACCTCGGCGCCTTCACCTGGCGCCGGACAGCTATCTGGATCCGTAAACGACACAAGGGCCTGACGTGGAAGCAACTCCGACGGCGCTTCATGGCCGGCGGATGGACGATCACCGACGGACAGCTCACCCTGTTCAACCCGGCCTCGGTCACCGTCTCCCGGTACCGGCGCCGCAGCGTGATCCCCACCCCCTGGGCACCCCTGGCGCGTCGCCTGACCCAGCCGACATGAGTCCGTGGAGAGCCGGATGCAGTGAGAGCTGCACGTCCGGTTCGGGAGGGCGGGCCGAAGAAACGGACCGGACGAAAGCCCGGCACCGCGCTTCGGCCCGACCCCACTGGGGGCGCCTGGCGCGCGCGACGTGTGGCTGGTGCGCCAAACTCGCTGGTCGATGGTGGCCCGTGTCGGCGACACCGAGACAGGCAAGGTCCTGCGCTGGGCGTTCAACACGGAGCCGGAGGCCCTGGACATGATTGAGCGCCTGCTGCGCGCTGACAGAGCCGGTCAGTGGCGGGAGCAGGATCGAAGGGGCCCGGAGCCGTCGCGGCGAGAAGGGCGGTCGGACTCGGGGCCTGGGAATGACGAATACCAGGCCGCTTCGTTCGGCCGACCTGTCCGCCGCGGTCGGTGCCTCCCCGCCTCGTGCTGCTCGACGGTGTGCGAACCCGCCGGAATTGGAGAATGGGACATAAGGCCCGTGGCTTTAGCCGAGCAGTTGTCGTTCGGCGAGATCCATGACGGCTCTTCGAACTTGAGCGGGGTTCGCGGCTGGCGGTGACCCGGATGTGAAGGGCTCGCAGCCCATCGGTGATCATCTGAGTGTCGAGTT
>NZ_JBFAJK010000088.1:0-10975 GCF_040655175.1 Micromonospora sp. NPDC050495
CGCGATCTGGCACAACAACGAAACCGGCGCACCCGTCACCCGGTCACTGATCGCCTACGACCACTGACCGGAATTCGGAACAACTCGTCTAGTGCGGCGGGCGGGGCGCACCGCCGCTGCTGTGAAACGTGGTGACGCTGGCAACCAAAGGGGTCCGTGGTTCCCAGCGCGGGGAAAACTAGCGGTCAGCGGAGTTTTCGGCAACGTGGGCGCGCGAGATCAACAGAAAGTGACCGAGTCGTCAGTCAGTCAGGAACCGGCCAGGGCGGCCCGGCACTGGGTCAGCACGCGGTCCGCCGCGGCCCGCAACCCGGCCACGTCCGGGCCGGCGTGCAGCACCTCGCGGGAGTACGAGGGCAGCACCGACGGCAGGCCGTCGCCGAAGACGTTACGCAGGTCGGCGGCCGTGGCGCCCTGCGCGCCGAGCCCCGGAGCGAGCAGCGGGCCGTGCACGCCGGACAGGTCGTGGCCGGTCTCGCCGATCGTCGCGCCGACCACGAGCCCGAAGCTGCCGAGCGGGTCGGCACCCCGGTTGAGCTGGGAAATCTCATCGATCACGGTCTGCGCCACGGTGCGTCCGTCGGCGGTTACCGCGCGCTGCACCGCCGCGCCCTCGGGATTGGAGGTCAGCGCCAGCACGAACACGCCCCCGCCGTGCGCCGCGGCCAGGTCGAACATCGGGGCCAGCGCGCCGACCCCGAGGTAGGGGCTGGCGGTCACCGCATCGACATACAGCGGGCTGGATGGATCGAGGTACGCCGACGCGTACGCGCTGACCGTCGAGCCGATGTCGCCGCGCTTGACGTCGAGGAGAACGAGTGAGCCACAATCTCGCAACTGTCGGATAGTTGACTCAAGGATTCCCACTCCTCGCGCGCCGAACCGCTCGAAGAACGCCGACTGCGGCTTGACCACGGCGACCCGGTCGCCGAGCGCCTCCACCACGGTCCCGCAGAACCGCTCCAGGCCCGCCACGTCGTCGGTCAGCCCCCACCGGGTCAGCAGCCCCGGATGCGGGTCGATGCCCACGCAGAGCGGTCCCCGCTCGGCCACGGCCCGGTGCAGGCGGGCGCCGAAGCTCTCCATCGCTAACCTCCCTCTCCCGCGCGCGGCCTCCGCCGCGCGTGCCGGCGACGGGGTTCCCCGTCGCCGTCGTCCTCCCGCCGGCCACCATGGACGGTCGGGTGTCGTTCCCGTCCCGCACCGGCGCCGGGCCGGCCCGATCCGGCGCCGCGACCCGGCAGATCCCGCGCCGCGACCGGCAGATCCGGCGCCACCACCTGACAGATCCGGCACCGCTACCCGGCAGATCCGGTGCCGCGACCGGCAGATCCCGTGTCGCGACCCGGCCGCCCCGGGACGATCCGGTCCCGCCGGTTCCGGTTCCGCCGCCCAACAGCGAGCCCGCTGCCGCGCCGGCTAGCCCGCCTTGACCGCCGCCTCGACGCCGGCCGCGATCCGCGCCACGTCCGCCTCGTCGGTGACGTACGGCGGCATGGTGTAGACCAGGTCGCGGAACGGCCGCAGCCAGACACCCTGGGCGGCCGCGGCGGCGGTCGCCCGGGGGATGTCCACCTCGTGGTCGAGCTGGACCACCCCGATCGCGCCGAGCACCCGCACGTCGGCCACCCCGGGGGCGCCGCGCAGCGGCTCCAGGCCGGCCCGCAGGCCCGCGGAGATCCCCGCCACCCGCCCGGCCCAGTCCCCGGCCCGCAGCAGGCCCAGGGAGGCGTTGGCGACCGCACAGGCCAGCGGATTGCCCATGAAGGTCGGGCCGTGCGCCAACACCCCGTCGGCGGAGATGCCACGGGCCACCTCGGCGGTGCAGAGGGCGGCGGCCAGGGTGAGGTACCCGCCGGTGAGCGCCTTGCCGACGCAGAGCACGTCCGGGGCCACCCCGGCGTGCTCGGCGGCGAACATCGTCCCGGTCCGGCCGAACCCGGTGGCGATCTCGTCGAAGACCAGCAGGATGCCGTGCGCCCGGGTCACCTCGCGCAGCACCCGCAGGTAGTGCGGGTGGTGGAAACGCATGCCCCCGGCGCCCTGCACCACCGGCTCGACGATCACCGCGGCCATCTCGCCGGCGTGCCGCTCGACCGCGTCCACCAGCGCCGCCTCGTACGCCGGGTCGGGCGGGGTGTCGAAGCCGGCCGGCGGCACCGGCGCGAAGACCTGCCGGGGCAGCACGTCCCCCCAGAGGTGGTGCATGCCGCCCTCCGGGTCGCAGACGCTCATCGGGTGGAAGGTGTCGCCGTGGTAGCCGCCCCGCCAGGTGCCCAGCCGGCGCCGCTGCGGCCGGCCGGTGGCCCGCTGGTACTGCAGGCACATCTTGACCGCCACCTCGACGCTGACCGATCCGGAGTCGGCCAGGAAGACGTGCTCCAGGCCGTCCGGGGCCAGCTCGACCAGGGTCCGGGCCAGGCGTACCGCGGGCTCGTGGGTGAGGCCGCCGAACATCACGTGGCTCATCCGGCCGAGCTGGTCGGTGACCGCGGCGTCCAGCACCGGGTGCCGGTAGCCGTGGATCGCCGCCCACCAGGACGACATGCCGTCCACCAGCTCGCGGCCGTCGGCCAGCCGCAGCCGCACGCCCTCGGCGCTGTGCACCAGGTACGGCGGGCTGGCCGGCGGCAGCGCCGCGTACGGGTGCCAGACGTGCCGGCGGTCGGCGGCCAGGATCTCCTCGGGCGTCACGGTTCTCCTTCCTGGGGTCCGGGCGGGCCCGGCGGTCAGCGCCGGGCGGCCACCCGGGCGACCGAGCGGACCAGGGCCGGGCCCCGGTAGATGAAACCGGTGTAGAGCTGCACCAGACTCGCGCCGGCGTCGAACATCCGGGCGGCGTCGTCCGGGTCGAGGATGCCGCCCACGCCGATCACCGGCAGCCGGCCGCCGGTCTCCCGGTGCACGAAGGCGACCACCTCGCGGGCGCGGCCGGTCAGCGGGCGCCCGGAGAGGCCACCGGTCTCCGCCCCGCGCGCCCGGTCGGCCGGGGCGAGCCCGTCGCGGCCCAGGGTGGTGTTGGTGGCGATCACCCCGGCCGCGCCCCGGTCGAGGCAGACCTCCAGCAGCTCGGCGATGGCCGGCTCGGTGAGGTCCGGGGCGATCTTCACCAGCACCGGCTTCTCCCCCACCAGGGCGGCGAGCAGCGCGTCCAGGTGCGACCGGTCCTGAAGGGACCGCAGGCCGGGGGTGTTCGGCGAGGACACGTTGACCGCGAAGTAGTCACCGTGGCCCCGCAGCGCCCGGTACGAGGCCAGGTAGTCCTCGACCGCCTCGTCCAGCGGGGTCACCTTGGACTTGCCGAGCGAGATCCCCAGCGGTACGCCGATCGGGCGCGGCAGCGCCGCCAGCCGGGCCGCGAGGGCGTCGGCGCCGGCGTTGTTGAAGCCCATCCGGTTCACCACGGCCGCGCTGTCGCGCAGCCGGAACAGCCGGGGCCGCGGGTTGCCCGGCTGGGCGTGCGCGGTGACCGTGCCCACCTCGACGAAGCCGAACCCGAGCGCCGGCCAGGCCGGCAGCGCGACGCCGTTCTTGTCCATCCCGGCGGCCAGCCCCACGGCGTTGGGGAACTCCACCCCGAACACCGTGCGCGGCGCCGCCCGGAAGTACCGGGCCCGCAGCGCGGCCAGCGCGCCCGGCCGGCGCGACACCGCGGCCAGCCGCGCCAGCGTCCACTCGTGTGCCGCCTCGGCGTCCCCGCCCCCGATCCGGAACAACCAGGGCCGCACCACCTTCTCGAACATCACCCCGCCCCTCCCGGCCCGACCGCGTCGACCGTGGAGCCGTCGGCCCGGCACGCCCAGGTGCCGGGCAGCGACGTCGTGATCGACGGCAGCGGGGCGGTCACTCGCCGGCCCGGAGGGCGGCGTGCAGGTCCTGGAGGGGGCGGACCTGGAGGTCGCCGTTGATCCTCGCCTCGATGCCCATCACCGCGGCGGCGGCCCCCGGCACCGTGGTGATGCAGGGGATGTCCGCCGTCACCGCCGCGCTGCGGATCTCGTAGCCGTCGGAACGGGCGCTCGCGCCGGAGCCCTGCGGGGTGTTCACCACCAGCGCCACGTCGCCGCCGAGGATCAGCGACACCGCGTCCTCGCCCGCACCCGACTCGTAGTGCTTGCGGATCTGCTCGCAGGCGATGCCGTGCCGGCGCAGCACCTCGGCCGTGCCGGTGGTGGCCACGATCTCGAAGCCCAGGTCGGCCAGGCGCTTGATCGGGAAGATCATGCCGCGCTTGTCCCGGTTGGCCACCGAGACGAAGATCTTCCCGGCGGTCGGCAGCGACCCGTAAGCGGCCGCCTGCGACTTGGCGAAGGCCTGGCCGAAGCCGGTGTCGATGCCCATCACCTCGCCGGTGGACTTCATCTCCGGGCCGAGCAGCACGTCGATGCCCTTGCCCGACGGGGTACGGAACCGCTTGAACGGCAGCACCGCCTCCTTGACCGCGATCGGGGCGTCGGCCGGCATCGTGCCGCCGTCGCCGGTGGGCGGCAGCATCCGCTCGGCGCGCAGCTCGGCGATGGTGGCGCCGAGCGCGATCCGGGCCGCCGCCTTGGCCAGCGGCACCGCCGTGGCCTTGGAGACGAACGGCACGGTCCGGGACGCGCGCGGATTGGCCTCCAGCACGTAGAGCATGTCGCCCTGGAGCGCGTACTGGACGTTGAGCAGGCCCTTCACCCCGATGCCACGGGCGATCGCCTCGGTGTAGCGGCGGACCTGGTCCAGGTGCGAGCCGGCCAGGGTGATCGGCGGCAGGGCGCACGACGAGTCGCCGGAGTGGATGCCGGCCTCCTCGATGTGCTCCATCACCCCGCCCAGGTAGACGTCGCCGTCGGCGTCGACCAGCGCGTCCACGTCGATCTCGATGGCGTCGTCCAGGAAGCGGTCCACCAGCACCGGACGGTCCGGCGAGATGGCGGTGGCCCGGCCGATGTAGTCGCGCAGCGTGGCGTCGTCGTAGACGATCTCCATGCCCCGGCCGCCGAGCACGTACGACGGGCGGACCAGCACCGGGTAGCCGATCTCGTCGGCGATCGCCTTCGCCTCGTCGTACGAGGTGGCCATGCCGTGCGCCGGGGCGCGCAGCCCGGCCCGGGCCAGCACCGCGCCGAACGCGCCGCGCTCCTCGGCCAGGTGGATCGACTCCGGGGAGGTGCCGACGATCGGCACCCCGGCGTTCTTGAGCCGCTGCGCCAGGCCGAGCGGGGTCTGCCCGCCGAGCTGGACGATCACCCCGACCACGCCCGGGCCGCCGGCCGCCTTGCCGGAGGTGTCCTCGGCGTGCCACACCTCCAGGACGTCCTCGAAGGTCAGCGGCTCGAAGTAGAGCCGGTCGGCGGTGTCGTAGTCGGTGGAGACGGTCTCCGGGTTGCAGTTGACCATGACGGTCTCGTAGCCGACGCCGCCGGCACCGGACGCGGCGGCGCCGAGGGGCGCGCTGCGCAGCGCCTGCACGGCGTGCACGCAGGAGTAGTCGAACTCGATGCCCTGCCCGATCCGGTTCGGCCCGGAGCCCAGGATGAGCACCTTCGGCCGGGCCGAGGGCGCCACCTCGGTCTCCTGGTCGTACGTCGAGTAGTGGTAGGGCGTGGTCGCCTCGAACTCGGCGGCGCAGGTGTCCACCGTCTTGTAGACCGGCCGGATGCCCAGCCGGTGCCGCAGGGTGCGTACCCCGTCCTCGGCGGCCAGTTCCGGGCGGAGCGCGGCGAGCTGCCGGTCGGACAGGCCGGCCCGCTTGGCCCGGCGCAGCAGGTCGGCGTCGAGCACCGGGGCGTCGACGACCTCCGCGCGCAGCTCCACCAGGGCGGCGATCTGGTCCAGGAACCAGGGGTCCATCCCGCCGGAGGCCTCGGCCACCTCGGCGATGGAGGCGCCCAGGCGCAGCGCCCGCTCGACGGTGTAGAGCCGGCCGTCGTGCGGCGTTCGCAGCGCGGCGAGGGTGTTCTCCCTGGTGGCCCCCGCCGGGTCCGGGGTGGTCCAGAAACCCGACGCTTTGGTTTCCATCGAGCGCATCGCCTTGTTCAGCGCCTCGGTGAAGTTGCGGCCCAGGCTCATCGCCTCGCCGACCGACTTCATCGTGGTGGTCAGCTCCGGGTCCGCGCCGGCGAACTTCTCGAACGCGAACCGGGGGATCTTCACCACCACGTAGTCGAGCGTCGGCTCGAACGCGGCCGGCGTCTTCAGCGTGATGTCGTTGGGGATCTCGTCCAGCGTGTAGCCGATGGCCAGCTTCGCGGCGATCTTGGCGATCGGGAAGCCGGTGGCCTTCGACGCCAGCGCCGAGGAGCGGGACACCCGGGGGTTCATCTCGATCACGACGATCCGGCCGTCGGTCGGGTTGACCGCGAACTGGATGTTGCAGCCGCCGGTGTCCACCCCGACCTCGCGCAGCACCGCGATGCCCAGGTCGCGCAGCCGCTGGTACTCCCGGTCGGTCAGGGTCATCGCCGGGGCCACGGTGACGCTGTCACCGGTGTGCACGCCCATCGGGTCGACGTTCTCGATCGAGCAGACCACCACCACGTTGTCGTGGCGGTCACGCATGAGTTCGAGCTCGTACTCCTTCCAGCCGAGCACGCTCTCCTCGATGAGCACCTCGTGCACCGGGCTGGCCGCCAGGCCCGCGCCGGCGATGCGGTCGAGGTCCTCGTCGGTGTGCGCCATGCCGGAGCCCAGGCCGCCCATGGTGAACGACGGCCGGATCACCACCGGCAGGCCCAGCTCGACGACGGTGTCCCGGACCTCGTCCATCGAGTGGCAGACCCGGGAGCGGGGCACCAGCGCCGACGGGTCGGCCAGGCCCAGGCGTACGCCGGCCTTGGCCACGATGTCCTTGAACAGCTGCCGGTCCTCGCCCCGGTTGATGGCGTCGATGTTGGCGCCGATCAGCTCGACGCCGTACTTCTCCAGCACGCCCGCCTCGTGCAGGGCGACCGCCGTGTTCAGCGCGGTCTGCCCGCCGAGGGTGGGCAGCAGCGCGTCGGGGCGCTCCTTGGCGATGACCAGCTCGACGAACTCCGGGGTGATCGGCTCGACGTAGGTGGCGTCGGCGAACTCCGGGTCCGTCATGATCGTCGCCGGGTTGGAGTTGACCAGGCTGACCCGGATCCCCTCGCTGCGCAGCACCCGGCAGGCCTGGGTGCCGGAGTAGTCGAACTCGCAGGCCTGTCCGATCACGATCGGCCCGGAGCCGATCACCAGCACGTGCTTGAGGTCGCTCCGCTTAGGCATTCTTTCCGCCCTCACTCTGGTTCCGGTCGAGGGCGCCGCCCTCGCTCTGCTTCCGGTCGAGGGCGACACCGCCCTCGATCAGCTCGGCGAAGCGGTCGAAGAGGTAGTCCGCGTCGTGCGGGCCGGCCGCCGCCTCCGGGTGGTACTGGACGGTGAAGGCGGGGACATCGATGGCCCGCAGCCCTTCGACCACGTTGTCGTTGAGGCAGACGTGCGACACCTGGACGCCGCCGAACTCGGTCTCGATCACCTGGTCGGGCACGACCGCCCCGTTCCCCGCCCCCGGCACCTGCACCGCGAAGCCGTGATTGTGGCTGGTCACCTCGACCTTGCCGGTGCCCCGGTCGAGCACCGGCTGGTTGATGCCGCGGTGGCCGTACCCGAGCTTGTAGGTGCCGAAGCCGAGCGCCCGGCCGAGGATCTGGCTGCCGAAGCAGATGCCGAACAGCGGGATCCGCCGGCTCAGCACCTCCCGGGCCAGCGCCACCGGGCCGTCGGCAGTCGCCGGGTCGCCCGGGCCGGGCGAGAAGAAGACCGCGTCCGCCCCGGTGGCCAGCAGGTCCTCGATCGTCGACCCGGCGGGCAGCACATGGGTGGTGACGCCGCGGGCGGCGAGCCGGCGCGGCACGTTGCGCTTGATGCCCAGGTCCAGCGCGGCCACGGTGAACCGGTGCGCGCCGACCGCCTCGACCACGTACGGCTGGGCGGTGGTCACCTCGGCGGACAGGTTCGCGCCGACCATCTGCGGCGCCTGGCGGACCCGGGCCAGCAGGCGCTGCGGATCGGTGTCCACACTGGAGATGCCCACCCGCATGGCGCCCCGCTCGCGCAGGTGCCGGGTGAGCGCCCGGGTGTCCACCCCGCTGATGCCCACCACGCCCTCGGTCGCGAGCCGGTCCTCCAGCGAGCCGGTGGCCCGCCAGTTCGAGCCGATCCGGGCCGGGTCGCGGACCACGTAGCCCGCCACCCAGATCCGGGCGGACTCGTCGTCCTCGGCGTTGACGCCGGTGTTGCCGATGTGCGGGGCGGTCTGCACCACCACCTGCCGGTGGTACGAGGGGTCGGTGAGGGTCTCCTGGTAGCCGGTCATGCCGGTGTTGAAGACCGCCTCGCCGAAGGTCTCACCGACGCTGCCGTACGCCTCGCCGTGGAAGGTGCGCCCGTCCTCGAGGACGAGGATCGCGGGTGGTCTGCGGGTCACTGTGCCGGCCTTTCGTTCGCGACTGCGGGGCTCCGCTCCGCTGCACTCCTCGCGCTCACCGTGCTCGCCTTTCGTTCGCGACTGCGGGGCTCCGCTCCGCTGCACTCCTCGCGCTCACCGAACTGCCTTTCCGTCCAGGACCGTCGGCTCGCCGCGCAGGAAGGTCGCCGCGATGCGACCCGGCAGCGTCATGCGGGCGTACGGGGTGTTGCGGCTGCGGCTGGCCAGCTCCGCCGGCTCGATGACGCGGCGGGCGGCCGGGTCGACCAGGGTCAGGTTCGCCGGCACGCCGGGTGCCGGGTCGAGGCCGTGCGAGTCCAGCCCGGCGATCCGGGCCGGTGCGCGGGACATCCGCTCGGCGATCAGGTCCCACTGCGGGCCGAGCACGTCCAGCGCGATGGAGAGCGCGGTCTCCAGGCCGAGCATGCCCGGCCGGGCGTACGCCCACTCGCACTCCTTGTCCTCCACGGCGTGCGGGGCGTGGTCGGTGGCGATGATGTCGATCACCCCGTCGGCGAGCGCGGCCCGCAGCGCGGCGATGTCGGTGGCGGTACGCAGCGGCGGGTTGACCTTGAAGACCGGGTCGTAACTCCCCGCCGGGCTCCAGTCGTCCGCGAGCGTGGGGCTTGCCAGCTCACCCCGCCCGCTCACCACCTCGTCGGTCAGCAGCAGGTGGTGCGGGGTCACCTCGGCGGTGACCCGTACCCCGCGCGCCTTGGCGTGCCGGAGCACCTCGACGCTGCCGGCGGTGGAGACGTGGCAGATGTGCAGCCGGCTGCCGACGTGCTCGGCCAGCAGCACGTCCCGGGCGATGATCGCCTCCTCGGCCACGGCCGGCCAGCCGGTCAGCCCGAGGCGGGTGGAGACCTCCCCCTCGTGCATCTGCGCGCCCTCGGTGAGCCGGGGCTCCTCGGCGTGCTGGGCGACCACCCCGTCGAACGCCTTGACGTACTCCAGCGCCCGGCGCATCAGCCGCGGGTCGGCGACGCAGTGCCCGTCGTCGGAGAAGATCCGTACCCGGGCGGCCGAGTCGGCCATCGCACCCAGCTCGGCCAGGCGCTCGCCGGCCAGGCCCACGGTGACCGCGCCGATCGGCTGCACGTCGACCAGCCCGGCCTCCCGGCCGAGCCGCCAGACCTGCTCGACCACGCCCGCCGTGTCGGCCACCGGCGAGGTGTTCGCCATCGCGCAGACCGCGGTGTAGCCGCCCAGCGCCGCCGCCCGGGAGCCGGACTCCACGGTCTCGGCGTCCTCCCGGCCCGGCTCCCGCAGGTGGGTGTGCAGGTCGACCAGGCCGGGCAGGGCCACCAGGCCGGTGGCGTCGAGCACGGTGGCGTCCGGCGCGGTCAGCCCCGCGCCGGACTCCGCCACCACGCCGTCGCGGATGAGCAGGTCGGTCGGCTCCGCGCCGACCACGCTGACGTTCCTGATCAGGTACGCGGTCACCGGTTGTTCCCTCCGAGCAGCAGGTAGAGCACGGCCATCCGCACGGAGACCCCGTTGGCGACCTGTTCGACGATGGTGGAGCGGGGCGAGTCGGCCACCTCGGGGGTGATCTCCATGCCCCGGTTCATCGGGCCCGGGTGCATGACGATCGCGTGCTCGGGCAGCCGGCGCATCCGCGGTCCGTCCAGCCCGTAGCGGCGGGCGTACTCGCGGGCCGAGGGGAAGTAGGAGTCGCCCATCCGCTCGCGCTGCACCCGCAGCATCATCACCACGTCCACACCCGGTAGAACGGCGTCGAGGTCGTAGGAGACGTCGGTGCCCGGGGCGAGCGCCTGCGGGATGTCGACCGGGATGAGGGTGGGCGGGCCGACCAGGGTGACCTTCGCGCCGAGGGTGGAGAGCAGCAGCACGTTGGAGCGGGCCACCCGGGAGTGCAGCACGTCGCCCACGATCGCCACGTGCAGGCCGGCCAGCCGGCCCAGCCGGGCCCGCATGGTGTACGCGTCGAGCAGCGCCTGGGTGGGGTGCTCGTGGGTGCCGTCGCCGGCGTTGACCACCGAGCCGTCGACCCAGTTGGCCAGCCGGTGCGGGGCGCCCGAGGCGGGGTGCCGGACGACCACCGCGTCGGCCCCCATGGCCTGCAGGGTCAGCGCGGTGTCCTTCAGGCTCTCGCCCTTGGTCACGCTGGAACCCTTGGCCGAGAAATTGATCACATCGGCGCTGAGCCGCTTGGCGGCCGCCTCGAACGAGATCCGGGTTCGCGTGGAGTCCTCGTAGAAGAGGTTCACCACGGTCCGGCCGCGCAGCGCGGGCAGCTTCTTCACCTCGCGCCCGGCCACCGTGGCCATCTCGGCGGCGGTGTCCAGGATCTGGGTGGCGGTGGCCGCGTCCAGGTCGGCCCCGGAGAGCAGGTGCCGGATCATGAGCGGGTCCGCCCTTCGGTCACGACTGCGGGGCTCCGCTGCGCTGCACTCCTCGCGCTCACCGGGAGCCGCCCTTCGTTCGCGACTGCGGGGCTCCGCTGCGCTGCACTCCTCGCGCTCACCGGGAGCCGCCCTTCGTTCGCGACTGCGGGGCTCCGCTGCGCTGCACTCCTCGCGC
>NZ_JBFAJK010000088.1:11073-12582 GCF_040655175.1 Micromonospora sp. NPDC050495
GCTCACCGTGACCCCCCGTACAGCTTGACCTCGTCGGCGCCGTCGGTCTCGGCGAGGGTGACCTTCACGCTCTCGGCGAGCGCGGTCGGGATGTTCTTGCCGACGTAGTCGGCGCGGATCGGCAGCTGGCGGTGGCCGCGGTCGACCAGCACGGCGAGCTGCACGGAGGCCGGGCGGCCGACGTCGCTGAGCGCGTCGAGGGCGGCCCGCACGGTGCGGCCGGAGAAGAGCACGTCGTCGACGAGGACGACCCGCCTGCCGTCGATCCCGCCGGGCGGCAGGTCGGTCGGGCCGACCGCGCGGGTGGCGTGCCGGCGCAGGTCGTCGCGGTAGAGCGTGATGTCGAGCACGCCGACCGGGACGGTCACGTCCTCGAAGGTGCTGATCCGGGCGGCGAGGCGCCGGGCCAGCGGCACGCCCCGGGTGGGGATGCCGAGCAGCACGGTGTCGGCGGCGCCCTGGGTCTTCTCCAGGATCTGGTGGGCGATGCGGTCGACCACCCGCGACACGTCGGCGGAGGCGAGGATCACCTTCACCGAGGGTTGTCGCGGCGGCGACGGTGACTGGGCAGCCGGTGGGTAGGCCACGGCGGACCTCCTTCCCCGCCTCACGGGACGGGTCGTTAAAGGACGTCTGGTCTTCCGGCGGGCCGCCTACGGCCCGGACCGGGGCTTCACGCCACGTTACCAGCGGTCACCGGGATGGTCGTCGCCGGTACTGACCGCCGGGTCAGCCCGGAGAAATGGGGACAACCCACACCGGCGCTCCTGACCGGGTCGCCTCGAACACTTGACCACGTGTCGCAATCCCCGTACCGTCACGCTCCGTAGCGATAGCTGGGAGAACCCCGAGCAGCACTGGGAGTGTCCGAATGCCCTCTGAATACGCCAAGTCGCTGGGCGCCCGCCTGCGCTCCATCCGCCAGCAGCAGGGCCTGTCCCTGCAGGGGGTGGAGGAGAAGTCGAACGGGCGGTGGAAGGCCGTGGTGGTCGGCTCGTACGAGCGCGGCGACCGGGCCGTCACCGTGTCCCGCCTGGCGGAGCTGGCCGAGTTCTACCGCGTACCCGTCTCGGAGCTGCTCCCCGACGGCAGCGGGGTGCGCCACGAGCCCACCAGCAAGATCGTCCTGGACCTGGAGCGGCTCTACGACGAGGCCTCCGAGGACCTCGCCTACGTAGCCCGGTACGCGCGCGCCATCCAGCAGCAGCGCGGTGACTACAACGGCCGGGTGCTCTCCATCCGCGCCGACGACCTGCGCGCCCTCGCGATCGTCTACGACGCCTCGCCGTCGGGCCTGATCGAGCGGCTCACCGAGCACGGTGTGCTGGTCGCCGACCCGCGCGCGTTCTTCGCGTCCTGACCCACGCTGTCCCAGCGGAAGGGCCCGTGCCGTCCGGATGCTGTTGGTTAATTCGGGTTCTGCGTGACGTCGGCCTTCAAGACCTGGTTGTGGTCTTGAAGGCCGACGTTTTCGTATTGGGGTGGGTTGCGGGTGTCGATGCGGTCGCG
>NZ_JBFAJK010000089.1:0-12208 GCF_040655175.1 Micromonospora sp. NPDC050495
CGCCGCATAACCACACAGCGCCAACCCCATCCCGGCTCCGCTGCGCTACGCCGGGATGCTGCCGCGCGTCTGGACACGGTCATTTTCGGATTAGACCCTCCCCCGCGTCCTCCCTCGATCGCGACGCGGGCCGCGCAACCCGACGCGGCCGGCGTCGCGGAGACGGTTCGGGCCGGTCAGGAGACGGTGAGCAGGAGGTGGTTGACGGCGAGGGCGGTGAGCGCCTGGCCGGCGAGCCACCAGCGGCGGGCGGGCGCCGGCAGGTGGGCGGTGGCGACCAGCAGCCAGACCGCGAAGGGCAGCCAGATCCGTTCCACCTCGGCCTTGCTCATCCCGGACAGGTCGGCCGCGAGCACGGCCAGCGCCGCGCCGGCCGGCAGCAGCACCGTCGGCCCCACCGCCCGCAGCCGCCGCGTCCCCGCCCGGCCCGCCCGCCACCCCGCGCGGGCCGCCAACGCCGTGCGGCGCAGCGCCGGACCGAGCACCGGACCGGCGGAGAGCAGCAGCGCGGCCAGGTTCGCCCAGACCCAGTACCCGTAGGGGCGCTCGGCGGCCCAGCCCTGGTAGTAGCGCTCGACGACCCGGTCGTACCCCTCCCACCAGCGGAAGCCGGCCAGCACGAACGCGGCGGTCACGGCGGCGACCCCGGCGGCGGCGGCCAGCAGCGCGGCCGGCCGGCGGTCCCGGCGCAGCGCGAGCACGACCGCCGCCAGCGCGCCGACCAGTACGAAGCCGTACGACAGGTACAGCGCGAAGCCGAGCAGCAGCCCACCGGCCAGCGCGGCGACCGGGCCCCGGACCGCCAGCAGGGCGAGCCCGGCGGCGACCACGCCGGTGAAGACGGCGTCGCCGGAGGCGCCGAGCCAGACCGCGCCCGGCAGCAGCACCAGGAAGGGCAGCACCGCCCGGGCCGCGTCGGCGGCGCCCAGCGCCCGCAGGGTGACCGGGACCGAGACCACGGCGGTCGCCCCGACCAGCACGCAGCACAGCGCCGCCGCGGTGCCGCCGCCCAGGCCGACCCGGTCCAGCCAGACGAAGACCAGCAGCGCGCCCGGCGGGTGGCCGGCGGTGTGCGTCGACCAGGAGTCGGGCTGGAAGTCGAGGATCCGGTCGGTGAAGCCGGCCAGCATCCGGGGGATGTCCGCCACGCCGGGCACCTCGTGCAGGTACTCGGCCTGCGGGGTGAGCCGCCGGGTCAGCCCCACCGACCAGCCGTCCACCAGGGCCAGGGCGAGCGTCCAGGCGACCGCCGCTGCCCAGCCGGCGGCCAGCAGCGGCCCCCACCGGGCGGTCCGGGCCCAGCGCAGGCCCGGCCCGAGCACGATCCCGGCGACCAGCAGCGCGAGCGGCGTGCCCCAGCCGACGTGCGGGTGCCAGGTGGCGTAGAGCGGGGCCGCGTCCGCGTGCAGCCCGACGCCGCGCCGGTTGAGCACCAGGCCGGCCAGCACCGCGGCGGCGAGCAGCGCCGCCTCGACGGCGAGCACGAGCAGGTCGGCCGGGCGCCGTCGCGGCGTGCGGTCCACGGCCGGCCGGCGGGCCAGGGTCGGTGCGGGTCTCATGACGACCGGACGGTACGGCGGATCGGGCCGTCCCGTCCGCCGAACGGCCGGCCCGTCACCGGACGGTAAGAATCGCCCGTCCGGTAAGGGTTCGGTAAGGACGATCGCGGCGTACGCGGCCGCCCGGCGGCCTAGCGTCGGCGGCATGCCGACTGAGATCGACGTGGTGCTGCCGTGCCTGGACGAGGCCGCCGCCCTGCCGGGCGTGCTGACGGCGTTGCCGCCCGGTTACCGGGCGATCGTGGTGGACAACGGTTCGCGGGACGGCTCGCCGGAGGTGGCGGCCCGGCACGGCGCCCGGGTGGTCCGCGAGCCCCGGCGCGGCTACGGCGCGGCGGTGCACACCGGACTGGAACACGCCGAGACCGAGCTGGTCTGCGTCCTCGACGCCGACGGCTCGTTCGACCCCGCCGAGCTGCCCGCCCTGGTCGCCCCGGTGGCGGCCGGCACGGCCGACCTGGCGGTGGGGCGGCGGCGCCCGGTCCGGGCCGGGGTGTGGCCGTGGCACGCCCGGGCCGGCACCGCGCTGGTCGCCGCGCTGCTGCGCCAGCGCGGGGTGCCGCTGCGCGACCTCAGCCCGATCCGGGTGGCCCGGCGGGAGGCGCTGCTCGGGCTCGGGGTCACCGACCGGGCCTTCGGCTACCCGCTGGAGCTGATGATCCGCGCCGCGGCGGCCGGCTGGCGGATCCACGAGCGTGACGTCGCCTACGCCCCGCGGGCGGCCGGCACCCGGTCCAAGGTCTCCGGCTCGGTACGCGGCACGCTCCGCGCCACCCGGGACTTCGTCACCGTGCTGCGCACCGTGGACGGCCGGCGGTGACGGTCCTGCTGGTGGTGGCGAAGGCCCCGGTGGCCGGGGCGGTCAAGACCCGGCTCTGCCCGCCGGCCACCCCCGCCCGGGCGGCCCGGATCGCGGCGGCGGCCCTGCGCGACACCGTCGACGCGGTGGCCGCCACCCCGGGGGTCACGCCGGTGCTCGCGCTGGCCGGCCGGCTCGCCGAGGCGGCGGACGGCGAGCAGTTGGCCGCCGCGGTCGCCGGCTGGCCGGTCCTGCCGCAGCGGGGCCCGGACCTCGCCGCCCGGCTGGCGCACGCGCACGCCGACGTGGCGGCGGCGTATCCGGGCCGGCCGGTGCTCCAGATCGGCATGGACACTCCCCAGGTGACCCCGTCGGACCTGGCCGGGGCGGTCCGCCGGCTGACCGTCGCGCGGACCGACGCGGTGCTGGGCGGGGCCGCGGACGGCGGCTGGTGGGCGCTGGGCCTGCGCGACCCGCGGCACGCGGCGGCGCTGCGCGGCGTGCCGATGTCCACTGCCGGCACCGGGCGGCTCACCGGGGCGGCGCTGGCCGGGCGAGGCCTGCGGGTGGCGCCGCTGCCGGTGCTGCGGGACGTCGACGGCTGGGCCGACGCGCTGGCCGTGGCCGGCCTGGTGCCCGGCGGCCGGTTCGCCGGGGAGGTCGCCGCGCTGCACCGCGCCCTGGCGCTCGGGGACTCCCGGTGACCGGGGACGGCTTCGCCACCGCGCTGCGCCCGCGGGGCACGCACTGGCTGGTGCACGCGGACGGGACGCGCAGCCGGCTGCCGGTGGAGCGGTGGCACGGTGCGGCCGAGGCGGCGATCCTCGCCGTGGTCGCCCGCTGCGCCGGCCCCACCCTCGACCTGGGCTGCGGTCCGGGCCGGCTCGCCCAGGCGCTCACCCGGGCCGGGGTGACCACGGTCGGGGTGGACGTGTCGGCGCGGGCGGTGGCGCTGACCCGGGCGCGCGGCGCGGTCGCCGTCCAGGCCGACCTGTTCGACCCGCTGCCGGCGGAGGGCCGGTGGCGGCACGCGGTGCTGCTCGACGGCAACATCGGCATCGGCGGTGATCCGGCGGCGCTGCTGCGCCGGTGTCGGGCGCTGCTGCGGCCCGGCGGCAGCGTCCTGGTCGAGCTGGACCCGCCGGGCAGCGGCGCCTGGCGGGGGCAGGCGCGGGTGGTGTCCGGCCGGCGCCGTGGGCCGAGCTTCCACTGGGCCCGGCTGGACACCCGGGCGGTGCCCGAGGTGGCCGCGACGGCCGGGCTGACGGTCCGCGAGGTCTATCCGGCCGGTCGCCGCTGGTTCGCCGAGCTGGCGGCCGGCTGATCCACCGGGCACCGGGAGCGCCTGCCCCGGTCCGGTGGCCCCGGCGCGGTCGGTCAGTCGCCGAGGTTGGCGAGGTCCAGCCGGCCCAGCCGCTCGGGGTCGGCGATCACGTCGATGGTGGCGATCAGTCCGCCGGTGACGGTGAAGGCCAGCACCGAGAGCGGCCGGCCAGCCACCGCGACCAGGACGCCGGCCGCGCCGTTGACCAGCACCGGCCGCGCGAACGGGGAGAACCGTCCGAACGTCGGGGCCTGCGCGGCCACGGTCCGGGCGCCGGTGAGCACGGTGGTGTGCCGGGCGCGGGTGGTCCCGCCGTCGGCGCGCAGCACCACGTCGGGGTGGAGCACGGCGAGCAGCCCGTCGAAGTCGCCGTCGCGGGCGGCGGCCAGGAACGCGCCGACCACCGCACGCTGGCGGCTCAGGTCCGGGTCTGGCGCGGGCGCGCGCCCCTGCACCCGGCGACGCGCCCGGCTGGCCAGCTGCCGGGCGGCCGCCGGCGAGCGCTCGATCAGCGCGCCGATCTCGTCGAACGGCACGCCGAACATGTCGTGCAGCACGAACGCGAGCCGCTCGGTCGGGGTGAGCGTGTCCAGCACCACCAGCATCGCCAGCCCGACCGAGTCGGCCAGCACCGCCGCGTACGCCGGGTCGTCGGTCTCCGCGGCCCGGACGACCGGGTCGGGCATCCGGACCTCGAGCGGTTCCTCGCGGCGGGACCGGCGGGCGCGCAGGGTGTTGAGGCAGATCCGGGCGACCACCGTGGTCAGCCAGGCGCCGAGGTTCTCCACGTCGGCGGCGTCGGTGCGGGCCAGCCGCAGCCAGGCCTCCTGCACCGCGTCGTCGGCCTCGGCGTGCGAGCCCAGCATCCGGTACGCCACCGTGCGCAGCCGCGGCCGTTCCCGCTCGAACCGCTCGGCCAGCCAGCCCTGCTCGTCCATCCGCCGTTCCTTCCCCCTCGGGTCCTACCGGCCCGACCCCGGCCGGGCCGGCGACGTGACGGCCGGTGACCCGCATCACTCCGGTCACACGCTCCGCTCCTGGCGGGTCGAGGAGGTGACGGCACGAACCCTACGGAGGACGACATGAGCGCACCCATCCTGGTCACCGGCGGCACCGGCACCCTCGGCCGCCTGGTCATCCCCCTGCTGCGCGACGCCGGGCACCGGGTGCGGGTGCTCAGCCGCCACGGCGGTCGCCCGGCCGACGGCGTCGCGCACGTCACCGCGGACCTGCTGACCGGGGCGGGCGTGCTGCCCGCGGTGCAGGGCGTGCGTACCGTGCTGCACCTGGCCGGCGGCCCCAAGGGCGACGACGTGGCGGCCCGCACCCTGGTCGACGCCGCGCGGCGGGCCGGCGTCCGGCACCTCGTCCACATCTCGGTCGTCGGGGCCGACCGGGTGCCGCTGGCCTGGCTGCGCTCCAAGCTCGACGCCGAGCGGGCGATCGCCGACTCCGGCGTGCCGTGGACGGTGCTGCGCGCCGCGCAGTTCCACGACCTCACCCTCACCATGTTGGCGAAGCTGGCGGCGCTGCCGGTCGTGCCGGTGCCCCGCGGGCTCCGGCTCGAGCCCGTCGACGCCGCCGAGGTGGCGGCCCGGCTGGTGGAGCTGACCCTGGGCGAGCCGGCCGGCCTGGTGCCCGACCTGGTCGGGCCAGCCCGGTACGGGGTGGACGAGCTGATGCGCGACTACCTGCGGGCGGTCGGCAAGCGGCGGTTGTTCCTGCCGGTCCCGCTCCCGGGGCGGGCCGGGCGGGCGTACCGGGACGGGGACAACCTCGCCCGCGACGGCGCCGTGACCGGCGGACGGAGCTGGGCCGAGTTCCTGGCCGAGCGCCTGGGGCAGCGCGACGTGGCCGCCGCCGGTCGGTGACCCGGGCCGCCCGCCGGACCGGCCCGCGCCGAGCCCGGTCGGGGCGGGCCCGGCCGGAGCGGCCCGCGCCGAGCCGGTCGGGGCGGGCCCGACCGGTCACCGGCCGTCGCGCGCCCGGACCGTGGCCTCGACCAGAGCGGCCGCCTCCGGCAGCCGGGCGGCGTCGGGCGGCCCCAGCCCGGCCCGCCGCCGCGCCGCCGCCGGCACCGACCCCAGCGGGCCCGCGTCGGCCACGTACGCCGACAGCAGCTCACCGGCCACCCCGCACAGCGGCTGCGACCGGTCCACCGCGACCTCGGCCAGGATCAGCGCGGTCATCGCCCGGTCCAGCGCGGGCGGGCCCTCGGTCGCGTTCGTCCAGTCGATGACGACCGGCCCGGCCGGCGTGACGAGCACGTTCAGCGGATGCAGGTCGAGGTGGAGCAGCCGGACCGCCGGATCGGCCGAGCGCGGCGCGGGCAACGCGTGCAGCCGCGCGTGCAGGTCCACCAGCAGGCGCGCCACCGACCGGAGCGGCACGTCACCCGCGACGAACGCCTCGACCAGGGTGGGGCCGGCCACCCGGTCGAGCACCAGGTCCGCACCGTCGGCGTGGTGCACCCGGGGCACCGGGTAGCCGGCGGCGTGCAGGTGGCGCATCACCGCAGCCTCGGCGCGCACGTCGCCACCGGACCGGTACCGGCGCAGCACCCGGTCACCGTCCAGGGCGTACACGTCGGCGGTCCGGCCGGACGCCAGCGGCGGACCCGTCAGCGCGGGAACCGCGCCGCTGCCGTCGGCCGGCGGGACAGTGCGCTGGACCGGGTCGATCGCCATCGGGTCTCCCTCCACCGAGGGGGCCGGCGGCCCAACCCCGCCTCACCGTAGGGCCGATCGACAACGACCCGTACGCCGACTACGGTCGCTGGCACACCGCCCGCTCGCCTCGCCGGCCGGTCCGACCCGCCGGTCGCCGCGCCGCGCCACCGGAAGGGGTCGCCGTCATGACGGTCAGCAGCACCAACACCGCCACGGGTCCGGTCCGCGTCGGTCACGGCCCGCACAAGGTGCTCGCGCTGCACGGCTGGTTCGGCTCGGCACGCGGCTGGGGCTTCCTGCCGGACCTGATCGACCCGGAGCGCTTCAGCTGGGCGTTCCTCGACTACCGGGGGTACGGCGCGCGCCGGGACGTCGCGGGCGACCACACCCTCGCCGAGATCTCCCACGACGCGCTGGAGCTGGCCGACTCCCTCGGCTGGGACACCTTCTCGGTGGTCGGGCACTCGATGGGCGGCAGCGCGGCCCAACGGGTCCTCGCCGACGCGCCCGACCGGGTGGACCGCCTCGCCGGGATCAGCCCGGTCCCGGCCAGCGGGGTGCCGTTCGACCTGCAGGCCTGGGCGCTGTTCGACGGCGCGGCGGCCAACCCGGCCAACCGGCGCGCGATCATCGACCTGACCACCGGCAACCGGCTCTCCGGCCGGTGGCTGGAGGAGATGGTCCGGTTCTCCCTCGACCACTCCACGCCGGAGGCGTTCGGGGCGTACCTCACCGCGTGGGCGCACACCGACTTCACCGACGAGGTGAAGGGCAACGAGGTGCCCGCGCTCGCCGTGGTCGGCGAGCACGACCCGGCGCTGGGCGCCGACACGATGCGCGGGACCTGGCTGCGCCACTACCCGAACGCCCGGCTCGAGGTGCTCGCCAACGCCGGGCACTACGCGATGTACGAGACCCCGGTCCGGCTGGTCACCGTCCTCGAGGAGTTCCTCGGCGCGTGAGCCTCGACCCGACACCCCTGGTCGACCCCCGCACCTTCGTCGACGGCGTCCCGTACGACCTGCTCGCCCGGCTGCGCGCGGCCGGGCCGGTGGTGTGGGTCGAGGAGCCGCCGCTGCTCGGGCTGCCCGGCGGTCCCGGGTTCTGGCTGGTGCTGCGGCACGCCGACGTGACGGCCACGCTCCGGCAGCCGCGGCTCTTCTCCTCCTGGCTCGGCGCCACCCAGATCCGGGACCCGGCCAGCGACGCGGATCTCGGGTACGTGCGGCGGATGATGCTCAACATGGACCCGCCGGAACACGGGCGGCTGCGCCGGCCGGTCGCCCGCGCGTTCACCCCGCGCGCGGTGGCCGCGCTGGAGGCGTCGATCCGGGCGAACGCGGCCGCGCTCGTCGCGCGGGCGCTGGGCGACGCGGACGAGGGGACCTGCGACTTCGTCGGTGATCTCGCCGCGGACCTGCCGCTGCTCACCCTCGCGGACGTGCTCGGCGTGCCCGAGCCGGACCGCCGGCTGCTCTACGACTGGTCGAACCGGGTGATCGGCTTCCAGGACCCGGACTACGCCGGATCGGCCGCGTTCGACCCGGGAGGCGGTACCGCGATGGCCCGCGCGGCGCTGCGCCACCGGCCCGCGCCCGGCCCGGACGGCCGGCTGCCGGACCCGCGCACCCGGGCCGGGATGGCCGACCTCTACGCGTACGCGCACCTGCTGGCGCAGGAGCGGCGCCGCCGGCCCGGGCGGGACGTCATGTCCGTCCTGCTCGCCGAGCGGGGCGAGGACCGGCTCTCGGTGGACGAGTTCGAGAACATGTTCTGGCTGTTCGCGGTGGCCGGAAACGAGACGATCCGCAACGGTCTGCCGGGCGCGATGATCGCCCTGCTGGAACACCCGGCGGAGCTGGACCGGCTGCGCCGGGACCCGTCGCTGTTCGACACCGCCGTCGACGAGTTGCTGCGCTGGTGGACACCGGTGATGGTGTTCCGCCGCACGGCCACGGCGGACACCGCGGTGGCCGGCGTGCCGGTCCGGGCCGGGCAGAAGGTGGTGGTCTCGTTCGCCTCGGCCAACCGCGACGAGCGGGTCTTCGCCGACCCGGACCGGCTCGACCTCGCCCGCCACCCCAACCCGCACCTGGTCTTCGGGCACGGACCGCACTTCTGCCTCGGCGCGCACCTGGCCCGCTGCCAGCTCCGCGCGCTGGTCGGGGCGCTGCTCGCGGGCACCACCAGCATCAGCTACGCGGGCCCGCCGGTCTTCCTCCGCTCGACCTTCCAGCGCGGCGTCAAGCGCCTACCGATCCACTGGCGCCGCTGACCGGGTCGGCGCCGGGCGTCCGCCCGCGGCCCGCCGGGTCGACGTGGTCGCGCCAGGAGTGCCGCGGCTGGTAGCCCAGCAACCGGCGGGCCTTGTCGATGCTGAGCAGCGTCTCGTGCTCGCCGAGCTCCCGACGGACCTCGACGCCGGGGTAGACCTCGGCCATCAGGCTGGCGCTGGACCGGCTCATCACGGTGTCGGCGTTGGCGATGATGAACACCTCGGCGCCGGGGCGGTCGTAGCGCAGGGCCCGCTCGACCGCCTGGGCGCCGTCGCGGGCGTCGATGTAGCCCCACAGGTTCCACCGGCGCAGCCGCGGGTCGGCGTCGAAGGACGGGAACTGCGCGTAGTCCTCGACGCCCATCACGTTGGAGAAGCGCAGGCCGACCAGGACCAGCTCCGGGTCCCAGCGGCTGAAGTGCCGCGCCATCTCCTCCTCGAGCGCCTTGTTCAGCGAGTACGTCGACTCGGGCCGGGGCGGGTACTCCTCGTCGACCGGCGCGTACGGCGGCGGGGTGTCGAACGGCAGCCCGAGCACCGTCTCGCTGGACGCCCACACCACCCGCTTGATCCCGGCCGCCCGGGCGGCGGCGAAGACGTGGTAGGTGGCGGCGGAGTTGTTGGCGAAGGTGGTCGCGTTGGGCAGCAGCCCGGGCGCCGGAACCGCGGCGAGGTGCACCACCGCGTCGATCCGGCCGGCGTGCTCGTCGGCCGCGCCGGTCAGCGCCTCCACCACCTGCCCGTAGTCGGTGAGGTCGACGAGGAGGAACTCGCCCGCCACGTCGCGCGGGTCGCGCCCGCCGGTCCGGTCCACCGCCAGCACGTCGACGCCGACGCGGCGCAGGTGCGCGACCACGGCCCGGCCCAGCTTGCCCGCCGCGCCGGTGACCACCACCCGCCTCGGCAGGGCGTTGTCCCGCAGAGGTTCCGTCATGGCCCCATCCTGACCTGTCCCGCTGCGGGCTGCCGCAACGGGGGTGCCGACCCTTGACCGTGGCGGGTGACCCGCCTAGCTTCATCGATCAGAAAGGTCTCTTAACTAATCCCGCCCGTCCGATGTGGGAGTGCCGATGCGACCGTTCCGCCGCCTGACCGCCCTCGCCGCGCTGGCCACCCTGCTGGTCACCGCCGCCCCACCGAGCACCGCCGGCGCGCACGGCCGCACCGGCTACCACCGGGTCGGCTACTTCACCCAGTGGGGCATCTACGGCCGGGCCTTCCCGGTCAAGAAGCTCGACACCTCCGGGGCGGCCAGCCGCCTCACCCACGTCAACTACGCCTTCGGCAACGTCAGCCCCGACGGGCGCTGCTACCTCGACGGCGGGCCCGGCGAGGGCGACGCGTGGGCCGACTACCAGCGCCCGGTGCCAGCCGAGGAGAGCGTGGACGGCGTCGCCGACGCCTGGGGCGAACCCCTCAACGGCAACTTCGGCCAGCTGGCCAAGCTCAAGGCCCGGCACCCCGACCTGCAGGTGCTGATCTCGCTGGGCGGCTGGAGCTGGTCGACGTACTTCTCCGACGCCGCCCGCACCCCGGAGTCCCGCCGCGCGTTCGTCGCCTCCTGCATCGACCTCTACCTCAAGGGCAACCTGCCGGTCCTGGACGGCGGCAGCGGCGGCCCGGCGGCCGCCGCCGGCGTCTTCGACGGCTTCGACCTGGACTGGGAGTGGCCGAACTGGTCGGGAGAACCGGGCAACGTGATCCGCCCCGAGGACCGGCAGAACTTCACCGCGCTGCTCGCCGAGTTCCGCCGGCAGCTCGACGCGTACGGCCGGCAGACCGGCCGGCACCACCCGCTCACCGCGTTCCTGCCGGCCAACCCGGCCACCATGGACGCCGGCTACGAGGGCCGCAAGATCTTCCGGTACCTGGACTTCGCCACCGTGCAGGGGTACGACTTCCACGGCACCTGGGAGCCGGTGACCAACCAGCAGTCGGCGCTGCGCGTGCCGGCCGGCGCACCCGACTCCCCCGACTTCTCCGCCGAGGTGGCGATCGACGCCTGGCTGGCCCGCGGCGCCCCGCGCGGCAAACTGGTCCTCGGCATCCCCTACTACGGTCGCGGGTGGACCGGCGTCACCGGGGGCGGGGACGGGCTGTTCCAGCCGGCGACCGGTCCCGCCCCGGCCACCTTCGAGCCCGGCTCCGAGGACTACAAGCAGCTCAAGACCCTGCCCGGCAAGGGCTACACCGTCCACCGCGACCTGCGCGCCGGGCACGCCTGGCTGTTCGACGGCACGACCTTCTGGACGTACGACGACCCGGCGGTGGTGCTGCAGAAGACGCTCTACATCCGGCGGGCCGGCCTGGCCGGGGCGATGGTCTGGTCGCTCGACGGCGACGACGACCACGCCACGCTGACCAGGACGATCAGCGTCGGGCTCGGCACCCGGTAGCGGCCACCAGCCGGCCCCGGCCGCCGTCGACCGCCACCGGTCGGCGGCGGCCGGGGTGCGCTCGGCACCCGGAAATCCGGTACGGCCGCCGGCCCGCGCCGGGTTAGCGTGCCGAGATGAACGCCGGCCGCGCGGGCGTACCCCGCCTGCAGTTCTGCACCGACCCGGGTGAGTTCCTCGCCGCGGCCGGTGACCACCTCTCCGCCGATCCCGTGGTCAGCACGGTGGTGGCCACCCTCGCCGAGCGGGCCCGTTCGGAGCGGGCCGACGGGATCGCGCAGCCCGACCGCAACTGGTGGCTGGTGGTCCGCGACGACGCCGGAAAGGTGGTCGGCGCGGGGATGCGCACCGCGCCGTTCCCGCCGTACCCGCCGTTCCTGCTGCCGATGCCCGACGCCGCGGCCGTGGCGCTGGCCCGGGCGCTGCACGAGCGCGGCGAGGAGGTGCGCGCCGTGAACGGCGCCCTGCCCGCCGTCGAGCGCTGCGCCGCCGAACTGGCCCGGCGCGCCGGCGGCCGGGTCGAGGTCGGCCAGCACACCCGGCTGCACGAGCTGGGCGAGCTGCTGCGGCCGGACCCGGTGCCCGGCGCGCTGACCGTCGCCACCGAGGACGACGTGGACCTGGTCGCGCGGTGGTACGACGCGTTCAGGGGCGACGCCGACGAGCAGGCCGGCCGGCCGCGCGGCGCCAGCGCGCACGAGGCCCCCGACCGTACGGACCTGCTGCGCCGGATCGCGACCGGCCGGGTCTGGTTCTGGACCGACGAGACGGGGCGACCGGTGCACCTGACCGCCGCCAACCCGCCGGCGTTCGGGGTCGCCCGCGTCGGCCCGGTGTACACGCCGCCGGAGCAGCGCGGGCGCGGCTGGGCCAGCAACGCCGTCGCCGAGGTCTCCCGGCTGCTCCAGGCCTCTGGCGATCGGGTGTGCCTCTACACCGACCAGGCCAACCCGACCTCGAACAAGATCTACGCCAACCTCGGCTACCGGCCGGTGGTCGACATGGCCAACCTCATCATCGTCCGCTGACCGTTCCCGAGCTGGAGCAGAACCGCGGTCCTTGGCCCTACTCGGCATCACCTGACGACTTTACCGGGGCCCTGAGCGGGCATGACGCTCGATTCAGACTCACCCAAACTGCTTGACCCACCCGCCACGCCGCGTCAGCTCGTCACTCGTTGCGAGAA
>NZ_JBFAJK010000090.1:0-11804 GCF_040655175.1 Micromonospora sp. NPDC050495
CCGCCCTTCCCCACCGCCCTTCCCCACCGCCCTTCCCCACCGCCCTTCCCCACCGCCCTTCCCCACCGCCCTTCCCCACCGCCCTTCCCCACCGCGCCTCCGGCGCTTCCCCACCGCCCTTCCCACCGCGCCCCGCTGCGCTTCCCTACCCTCGCTTCCCCGCCACCTTTCCCGGCGGCCAGCGCAGCCGGCCAACGCCGCCAGCTCCGGGGTCGAATAGCTCCGCCGTCGGCCAGCCGGGCCAGCCGGCGATGTTCCCTTGGGACGCTGTCGACCTGATGTCGTCAACGACTCAGCCGTGCCGCCGACCGGGCACATCGTCGACCAGGTCAGGCCGCAAAAGGGGTCAAACAAGGCGTCGCGTCGCCGTGGTTGAGTCGATCGTGATATCAGCTCGACAGCGTCCCTGAACCCATGTCGGCGGGCAGAGTGCCAACCTGGGCCGGGACGGCGAGATCCGGGCCACCAGCCGCCGAGATCCGTGCCGGCAGCCGGCAGGACCCGGGCCACCAGCCAGCAAGACCCGGGCCACCAGCCGACGAGATCCGAGCTGGCAGCCGGCAGGACCGGGCCCTCAGCCGGCAGGACCCGGAGCGCCAGCCGGCAGGACCCGGGCCACCAGCATGCCGACATGCCGACTTTCGGCACGCCTGACCTGCCCACCGGTACGGTCCCCGGGTGGCGTACCTCTTCCTGCTGGGCGCGATCACCGCCGAGGTGATCGGCACCAGCCTGCTCAAGGCGACCGACGGCTTCACCCGGCTCTGGCCCACGCTCGGCGTGACGGTCGCCTACCTGTTGTCGTTCGGGCTGCTCTCCCTGACGGTCAAGGACATCCCGGTCGGGGTGGCGTACGCGATCTGGTCCGGGCTCGGCACCGCCGCGATCATGGCGATCGGCGCGGCCTTCCTCGGCGAACCGCTGAGCGTCACCAAGGTGGTCGGCGCCGGCCTGGTGATCGCCGGCGTGGTCGTGCTCAACCTCGGCGGGGCGCACTGACCACAGCGGCGGTGAATCGCGTTCGATCACCGAAAGCCATGGTCGACCGTTACCTCCGTCGCGAGTTGCGCACCCCGAGACCGGCCGCCGCGACGATGAGGATGATCAGCACTGGCCGGGTCCGCACGTCGGTCCGCCCCGGTCGCTCCTCAGCTGCCTCGCCCGGCGCGGCCGGCGCTCACCCGGCGGCGGCAGGCAGTCACCCGACCGGCCGGCGCATGGCGATCCGGTCCGCCGGGTCCAGCCCGAGTGCCGCCTCGGCCGCCAGCAGCCGCGCCAGCCCCGGGGTCACCTCGTCCCCGGTCAGCTCGCGGAAACCGAGCCGGGCATAGTACGGGCCGTTGAACGGCACGCTGCGAAACGTCGTGAGGGTCAGCGCCGGCAACCCTCGCCCGGCCGCCCAGCCGGCGACCTGGTCGAGCAGCCGCCCGCCGATCCCCCGCCGCGCGAAGGCCGGGTCCACGCTGAGCTGCTGGACGTGGGCGGATCCGTCCACCACGTCGAGCACCGCGAAGGCGACCGGCCGGTCCCGGGCGTCCACCGTGACCCACACCCGGCCGGCCCGTTGACGCTCGGCGAGCGCGTCCAGCGGCATCGGCGGCATGTCGGCGACCTCGATCATGCCGATCTCCCGGAACGGCGCCCCGGACGCCACCTCGATCCGCTGCACCTCGGTCAACTCGTCGGCCCGGGCGATTCTGCTGTGCTCCACAGCTGCCGACCCTGGCAGAGCGGGCCCCGGCCGGGCGAACGGATTTCCGCGTACCCTGCAGCGGTGGTCCTGACCCTGCCGCCCGGCGACTTCCGCGCGTACCTGTTCGACTGCGACGGCACCATCGTCGACTCGATGCCCCTGCACCACCGGGCCTGGTGCGCCGTGCTGGGCGAGTGGGGCTGCGAGTTCCCCGAGGAGCTGTTCTACGCCTGGGGTGGCCGTCCGGTCGCCGACATCGTCGCCGACCTCAACGAACGGCACGGGCTGGCCATGCCCGTCGAACTGGTGCTGCGCCGCCAGGAGGAGCACTACCGGCGCGGGCTGCCCGGGGTCGCCGCGGTGCCGGAGGTGCTGGCGCACATCGAGGACGCCCACGGGCGGGTCCCGTTCGCCGTGGTCTCCGGAAGCACCCGCGCTTCCGTCACCACCTCGCTGCTCGCGCTCGGCCTGCTCGACCGGTTCGAGACGCTGGTCTGCGCCGGGGACTACACCCACCCCAAACCCGACCCGGAGGGCTACCTGATCGCCGCCCGGCGCCTCGGCGTCGCCCCGGCCGACTGCCTCGTCTTCGAGGACACCGACCTCGGTGTGCGGGCCGCGACGGCGGCGGGCATGGCGGCGGTGCTGGTGCCCCGACCCGGGCAGCGCGCCCACGTGTGACCCGGGTCGCGTCCGGCGGGACACCGGCCGCACCCAGGGCTGCCTAGGGTCGGTGGCATGGCCGCCGACGGGGACGCCGCCACCCGGCGCGGGTGGCGCGGGCGGCTCGGCGCGTCGCCGATCCCGGCGCCCGGCCCGCTGCGCATGCTCTCCCTGGCAACCCTCGCCAACACGGTGGGGTCAGGGCTCTGGCTGGCCGGCGGACCGCTCTACCTGACCCGCGACGTGGACCTCTCCCCCGCCTCGGTCGGCGCCGGGCTCACCGTCGCCTGGCTGGTCGGGCTCACCGCCAGCGTGCCCCTGGGCGCCCTGGCCGACCGCCGCGACCCGCGTACGCTCCGCGCCGCCGTCCAGCTGGTCCAGGCGGTCGCCGCGGCGGGATACCTGCTGGTGGACTCGATGCCGGTGTTCCTCGCGGTGGCGATCCTCGAGACGCTGCTGGCCTCCGGCAACCTGGCGGTCCGGGCCGCGCTGGTCGCCGCGGTCGCCGGTCCGCACGGCCGGGTGCACGCCTTCGCCACCCTGCGCGCGGTGGCCAACCTGGGCATCGCGGTCGGCTCTGGGCTGGCCGCGATCGCGTTGGCTGCCGACAGCCACCGCGCGTACCAGGTGCTGGTCGTCGGGAACGTGGCCACCTATCTGCTGTCGGCGGCGCTGCTGCTGCGACTGCCGGCCTACCCGCCGCGCCCGCCCGACCCGGCCGTCGGCCGACCGCGACCGGGCCGGGCGCTGCGCGACGGCCGGTTCCTCGCGGTGAGCGGGGCGTCGGCGCTGCTCACCCTGCACGTCACGGTCATCAGTCTGGTGGTGCCGCTGTGGACGGTGACCCGGGCCGGCGCGCCGCCGCCGGTGGTCTCGGCGGTGCTGCTGACCAACACGGTGCTCACCGTGCTGCTCGCGGTACGACTGAGCCGGGGCGCGGACACCGCCGGGCCCGCGGCCCGGAAACTGCGCCGGGCCGGCCTGGTGCTGGCCGCGGCGACCCCGCTCTACGCGGCGACCGCCGTCCTGCCCACCCTGGCGGCGGTCGCGCTGCTGCTGGTCGCCACGGCGGTCTGGACGTTCGGCGACCTCTGGCACGCCGCCGGCGGCGCGGGCCTCGCCTACGACCTGGCCCCGCCGGACGCGGTCGGCGCCTACCAGGGGGCCGACGGGCTGCTCGCCGGCCTGGCCCGCGCGGCCGGCCCGGCGCTGCTCACCCTGCTGGTGCTCGACGGCGGAGTGCCGGGCTGGCTGGTGCTCGGCGCGTTCTTCGCCGGCGTCGGCCTGGCCGCCCCGGCGCTGACCAGGTGGGCGCTGGCGAACCGGCCGGACCGTCGACGGGTGGCCGCCGACCGTCCGGCCGCGCCGGTGTAGCAGCATGGCGGCATGACCGACCAGCAGACCATCGCCATCCGCCCCGGCGGCCCGCAGGACGCGGCCACCGTGCTGCGGCTGCTCGACAGCGCCACCGCCTGGCTGGTGGCGCGCGGCCGGACCGGCCAGTGGGGCACCGAGCCGGCGTCGACCGATCCGCGGCGGATCGCGCAGGCCGACGCGTGGGCCGGCCAGGGCGGGCTGCACCTGGCGACGCTCGACGACGCCGTGGTGGGCGCGCTGGTGGTCGGCGAGGCCACCGCCTACGTGCCGCCGGCCACCGAGCCGGAGTTGTACGTCAACCTGCTGGTGACCGACCGGGCGTACGCCGGTCACGGGATCGGCGCGCGGCTGCTCGGGTACGCGGCGGAGCTGGCCCGGGAGCGGGGCGTGGGCCTGCTGCGGGTGGACTGCTACCGCGGCGACGACCGGGCGCTGGTCCGCTTCTACGAGGGCTGCGGGTTCACCGCCACCGAGCCGTTCACGGTCGACCGGCCGGGCCGGGAGCCGTGGCCCGGCCAGGTGCTGGAGCGCCGGCTCGGCTGACGGCTCAGCCGATCTCCTCGTCCACGAAGCACCAGCGCCAGGTCTCCCCCGGCTGGACCGACCGCATCACCGGGTGCCCGGTCGACTCGAAGTGCTTCGTGGCGTGCTGGTACGGCGAGGAATCGCAGCAGCCCACGTGCCCGCAGCTCAGGCAGGCGCGCAGGTGCACCCAGTCGGGGTTGCCGATGGCCACGCAGTCCGGGCACTCGGTCGTCGTCTTCGGGTCGGCGTCGCCGACCTCGGTCAGGTGCTGGCAGCTCACTCGTCGGCCTCCACTCGCAGCAACGACTCCTCCAGGTCCAGGTCGCGGTAGGCGCGCACGAGCACCTCCTCCGGAATCCTCCCGGAGTCGCGGGCCGCCCGGAACACCTCCCGCTCGGCGTCAATCATCTCCTGCCGCAGCCGGCCGTACGCCCGGGAGGGGGTCTCCCGCGCGTCGCCGCCGAGCCGCTCCCAGGCCAGGTTGGTGCGGCTCTGCACCAGGCCGCGCAGCCGCTCGACGACGGCCTCCGGCGCCCCGTCGGCGAGTTCCTCGAGGCGTTCCCGGGCGGCCCGGCCGGCCTGCTGCTGCACGGCGGCGGCGGAGAGCGCGTCCTGCACCGGGTCGTCCGGCGGCAGTTTCGCGACCCGGGCCACGGCCGGCAGGGTGGCGCCCTGCGCGACCAGGGTCACCACGATCACCGCGAAGGCCAGCCAGATGAACAACTGCCGCGGGTACTCCCGCCCGTCGGCCAGGGTGAGCGGCAGGGCGAGCGCGGCGGCGAGGGTGACCACGCCGCGCATCCCGGCCCAGCCGATGACCAGCGGGACCTGCACCGGGACGGGGGCCTCCCGGCGGCGGGCGCGGGGCACCAGTCGGCCCAGGTAGGTGGCCGGCAGCAGCCAGACGAACCGGGTCAGCACGACGGCGGCCAGCACGGCGGCGGTGATCCCGACCAGCCGGCCGACCGGCTCGTCCAGGTCCCGCAGCACCTCGGGCAGTTGCAGGCCGACCAGCAGGAAGACCAGGCCCTCCAGCAGGAACTGGATCAGCCGCCAGAACGCGCCCACCTGGAGCCGGGAGGCGGCCGACATCAGCAGCGGCTGCTTGTGCCCGATGCCCAGGCCGGTCACCACCACGGCGACCACTCCGGAGGCGTGGATCTCCTCGGCGGCGAAGACCACCGCGAACGGCACGATCAGCGACAGCGCGTTGTCCAGCACCGGGTCGGTGATCCGCTTGTGCAGGTAGCCGAAGACGACCACGCCGAGCAGGCCGACCAGGATGCCGCCGCCGGCCGACACCACCACCTCGCGCGCCACCGTGCCGAACCCGACGTGGCCGCCGGCCACGGTGGCCGCGGCGATCGCCACCCGCAGCAGCACCAGCGCGGTGGCGTCGTTGACCAGGCTCTCCCCCTCCAGGATCGTCACGATCCGCCGGGGCAGCCCGACCCGCCGGGCCACCGCGGTGGCGGCGACCGCGTCGGGCGGCGCCACCACCGCGCCGAGCGCCAGGCAGATGGCGTACGGCAGGCCGGGCAGGAGCAGGTAGAGGACGGTGCCGACGACGAACGCCGTGAAGATCACCAGCCCGACGGCGAGCAGCAGGATCGGCCGCAGGTTGACCCGGAACGCCGGCACCGAGGTCTTCAGGGCGGCCACGTAGAGCAGCGGCGGCAGGATGCCGACCAGCACCAGCTCCGGGTCGAGCCGCACGTGCGGGACGAACGGCAGGAAGGACAGGCCGAGGCCGAGCACCACCAGCAGGATCGGCGCCAGCAGGCCCAGCCGCCGGGCCAGCGCCGCACCGAAGGTCGCGATGGCCAGGACGACCACCACCTCGAACAGAGCTTCCATGGGGTACGAGCCTAGGCGGCCGGCGGCGCCGGCGTGATCACCCGGTGGTCCGCAGCTTCGGCAGCACCTCGGCGGCGAACGTGTCGATGAAGGCGCGCTGCTCCTGCCCGACGTGGTGCAGGGCGATCTGGTCGAAGCCCAGGCCGACGTACTCCTCCAGCCAGCCGACGTGCCGGCCGAGGTCGGCGGAGATGTTCACCACATCGGCGACCTTCGCCGGCGGCACGTCCGCGCTGACCTCGTCGAAGTGCTCGGTCAGCTCCAGATCCCAGCAGACCGGCGGGGCGAAGACGTTGCTGCGCCACTGGTCGTACGCGATCGCCTCGGCGTCGGCCTGCGCGGGCGCCCAGCTGACGTGCACCTGCAGGTGCAGCGGCCCGCGCCCGCCCGCGTCCCGGTAGGCGTCGACCATCCGGCGCAGGTGCGGCACCGGCGCGTTGACGGTGATCAGCCCGTCGGCCCACTCGGCGCACCAGCGGGCGGTCTCCACGCTCACCGCCGCCCCGATCAGGGCGGGTGGCTGTTCGGGTCGGGTCCACAGCTTCGCCCGGTCGACGGTGACCAGGCCGTCGTGGCTGACCTCCTCGCCGGCCAGCAGCGCCCGGATCACGTCGACGCACTCGCGCAGCCGGGCGGCGCGCAGGTCCTTGCGCGGCCAGCCCGCGCCGGTGATGTGCTCGTTGCTCGCCTCGCCGGTGCCCAGCGCGGCCCAGAACCGGCCCGGGTACATCGCGGCGAGGGTGCCGATGGCCTGCGCGATGATCGCCGGGTGGTAGCGCTGCCCGGGGGCGTTGACCACACCGAACGGCAGGGTGGTGGCCTGGAGAGCGGCGCCCAGCCAGGACCAGGCGAAGCCGGAGTGGCCCTGCCGGGCGCTCCACGGCGAGAAGTGGTCCGAGCACATCGCGGCGTCGAAGCCGGCCCGCTCGGCGTGGACGACCGCCGCCAGCAGCTCGGACGGGTGGATCTGCTCGTGGGACGCGTGGAAGCCGAACTCCGTCATGTCCGGCACTCCTACCCACCCGGGCGGGGGTGTAAGCCGGGGCCTCGCGCGGCGCGTCCGGCGCCGGCGCGGCCTCGGCCCCGCTCACTCGGCGTGTGCCCCAGCGCCGGCGCCGGCCTCTCCCTCGCCGACCCAGACGGTCTTGGTGTTGCAGAACTCCCGCATGCCCACCGCGGAGAGCTCGCGGCCGTAGCCGGAGTTACGCACCCCGCCGAAGGGCAGTTCCGGGTAGGAGGTGGTCATGCCGTTGATGAAGACGTTGCCGGCGTCCAGGTCGGTGGCGAAGCGTTCCTGCTCGGCCGGGTCGTTGGTCCAGGCGTTGGAGCCGAGGCCGAAGCTGGTGCCGTTGGCGACCTCGATGGCCTCCTGGTAGGAGGCGACCCGGTAGAGGCCGGCGACCGGGCCGAAGACCTCCTCGGCCCACATCCGCATCCCGGGCCGCAGGTCGGTGACCACGGTCGGCGGGTAGTACCAGCCGTCCCCGGCCGGCTTCTCGCCGCCGCAGAGGATGGTGGCGCCGTTGTCGACGGCGTCCTGCACCTGGGCGTGGATCTCGTCGCGGCCGCGTTCGCTGGCCAGCGGGCCGACGTCGGTGTTCTCGTCCATCGGGTCACCGACCCGCAGCGCGGACATCCGGGCGGCGAACTTCTCGGCGAAGGCGTCGAAGACGTCGGTGTGCACGATGAACCGCTTGGCGGCGATGCAGGACTGGCCGTTGTTCTGGCAGCGGGCCGTGGTGGCCACCTCGGCGGCCTTGTCCAGGTCGGCCGAGGGCATCACCACGAACGGGTCGCTGCCGCCCAGTTCCAGCACGGTCTTCTTCAGTTCCCGGCCGGCGCTGGCGGCGATCGACCGGCCGGCGCCCTCGCTGCCGGTGAGGGTGGCGGCCCGGACCCGGGGGTCGCTGAGGATCCGGTCCACCGCCTCGGAGCCGACCAGCAGGGTGCTGAACGCGCCCTCCGGGAAGCCGGCCCGGCGGAACACGTCCTCCAGGTAGAGGGCGGTCTGCGGCACGTTGGAGGCGTGCTTGAGCAGCCCGGTGTTGCCGGCCATCAGGGCCGGCGCGGCGAAGCGCATGACCTGCCAGAGCGGGAAGTTCCACGGCATCACCGCGAGCACCGGGCCGAGCGGCTGGTAGCGGACGTAGGCGCGTTTCGCCTTGACGGCGGCGGCGTCGGCCGGCTCGTCGGCCAGCATCTCGGGAGCCTTGGCGGCGTAGAACCGGCAGGCGGTGGCGCACTTGGTCACCTCGGCCTTCGCCGCGGCGTACGTCTTGCCCATCTCCGTGGTCATCAGCCGGGCGGTCTCGTCGCGCTCGGCCTCCAGCAGTTCGGCGGCGGCGGTGAGCCAGCGGCCGCGCTGGGCGATGGTGGTCTCCCGCAGCTGCCGGAACGCGAGGTCGGCGCGTTCGATGGCGGCGTCGACCTGCTCGTCCGACATCGGGTCGTACGTCTTGAGCACCTGTCCGGTGGCGGGATTGGTGGTGGCGATGGGCATCTCGTACTCCTGTCACTCGAACAGCGAGTGCCGCACGCCCGGCTGCTCGCGGCGGCGCGCGGCGCGGCGGCGCTGGATGATGATCAGGTCGACCACGGCCACCACGGCGAGGATCGCGCAGGCGACGCCGAGGAAGACCACGTCGGCCCGGAAGGCGAGCACCGCGAAGAGGGTCATCACGACCAGGCCGAAGAGGGCCAGCGCGAGCCGCAGGTTGAGCGCGCTGTACGCGTGGCCGACCGTGCCGCGGGCACGCCGGGGCTGTGATCGCGTCATCCCTTCGGGCTACCCGGGCTCGGGCCGGGTTAACCGCACAACCGCCCCCACCGTGCCACCGGCGCGTGCGGCGGGAGGTTACCAGGGCATTGTTAACGATGGTCGTCGATGCCGGAAGGCCGACAGAAGCGCCGCCGTCACGCTCGGTGTGCATAGGGTCGACGCGCTGCTGCACACCGTCGGACGGGGTTCGCGATGTCTCGACGTGGGGTCACCGCGCTGGCCTGCCTGGCGGCGCTGGTCGCGCTCGCCTGTGACGGCGCCGGTTCCGGCTCGCCCCGGCCGTCCGGCTCGCCCCGGCCCGGCGCCCCGGCGGTGCTGACCGCGCTCGGCGACTCGATCACCACCGGCTTCGGCTCCTGCCTGGTGCTGATGAGCTGCGAGCGCAACTCCTGGTCCACCGGGACGGGCCTGCGGGTGGAGAGCCACTACCGGCGGTTGCGCGAGCGCAACCCGGCGCTGCGGGGCTACAACCGCGCAGCGCCCGGGGCCCGCGCCGCCGCGCTGGCCGGGCAGGCCCGGACGGCGGTACGCGACCGGGCCGACTACGTCACGGTGCTGATCGGCGCCAACGACGCCTGCCGGGGCGGCATCGACGCGATGACCCCGGTGGGCACCTTCCGCGATCAGGTCGACGCCGGCCTGCGGGTCCTGCGCACCGGCCGTTCCCGGGCCCGGGTGCTCGTGGTCAGCGTGCCCGACCTGTACCGGCTCTGGCAGGTGGGCCACACCGACCGCCGGGCGGTCCGCGCCTGGTCCCGGGGTGTCTGCCCGGCCCTGCTCGCCGACGCCACCTCCACCGCGCCCGCCGCGGCGGCCCGACGGGCCCGGTTCCGGGAGCGGATCGACGCCTACAACGGCCAGCTCCGGGCGGCCTGCCGGGCGTACGGGTCACGCTGCCGGTGGGACGGCGGCGCGGCGCACCGGGCCCGGTTCGGCCTGGACCAGGTGAACAGCCTGGACTGGTTCCACCCGAACACCTCCGGCCAGGACCGGCTCGCCGACGTCACCTGGCGCGCCGCGCGCTGGGTCGACGACTGAGGCGGTCAGGGCCGGCGCTGGGTGGGCAGGTTGGCCGGTCCGGCCCGGTAGAGGGCGCGGGCCCGGTCGGCGAGGTCCTTGGTCGCCGAGGAGTTGGCCCAGGTGCCGAGGATGATCGCCGCGCCGGGCACCACCTTCGCGAAGATCCGCTTGGCGGCACGCACCCCGGCCATCTGGGCGAGCCGCACCCCGAGCTGGAGCATCACCCGGCCCAGCGGACGCGCGCCGGCGCGGCCGAAGAGCGCGCCGGCGCGTTCCCGCCCGGCGGCCACCCCGAGGGCCAGCCGGGCGCTCTCGGCGACCTTGTGCACCTTCTGCAACACCAGCAGGTCGGTGGCCCGGTCGGGGTGCCGCGGGTCGACGCCGTACGCGGCGGCCACGTGCAGCACCAGCCGGGCCTGGGTCCAGGCCAGCACGCCGACGTCGATCACCGCGCCGGGCAGGCCGGCCACGCCGGAGACCGCGCCGGAGAGCCGGGCGTGCGTGACGAACCGGCGGGCCGCCAGGTCGGCGAGGTCCTCGGCCGGCACGTCGGGCCGCTGCGCCCGCTGGACGGCGGCCCACTGCGCGGCCTCCGGCCCGAGCCGGCGCACCGCCTCGAGGGCCAGGTGCTCCGGGGCGTACTGGGGGTCGTCCCGCATCCGGTCCCAGAGGGTGGCCGGCGGCGCCTCGGGGGCGTCGACCGGCTCGGCCGGCTGCGGGGGGTCGGTGTGCTCGCCGTCGACGGGGGCGGGGTCGGTCACGAGGGGGCTCCCGGGGCTCGTACTGCGGGGGCGGCGCGGTCAGCGGTCCCCATCATGTGTACCCGGGACCGGCAAACCCCCGGTACCCGGACCGGCCGCCGGGCAACCCGCGGCCGGCCGGGGCGCGGCTCAGGCGAGGATGGCCCCGACGACCTGCGCGGCCCGCCACTCGTGCTGGGCGTACGCGTCGGGGAAGGCGGAGACCTGCACGGCCTGGGCGGCCACGGTGAGCGGCAGGTCCTGCCAGCCGGGGATCTCCTCCAGGGCGGACAGGAACGCCTTGGTGGCGTACTCGGGGTCCATCAGCTCGCGAACGGTGCCCCAGCCGCTGCTCGGGCGCTGCTGGAACAGCCCGACCGAGTCGTGGTCCCAGCCGATGGCCTGGTGCGGGTAGCTCTGCGATTCGGGCAGCACGCCGCTGGCGTAGTTCAGCAGGGTGCTCTCCTGCATGGCGGTGGCCACCGCGATGACCAGGCCGCGGCGCGGCACGCCCATCTCGCGGCCGGCCTGCACGATCTTCTTGGCGTTGTCCATCTGGGTCTGGTCCAGGCCGGCGACCGGGACGATCCGTCGCGGCTTGGGCTTGGCCTTCGGCTTCGGCTTCGGCTTCGCGCTCGGGGTGGCGCTGGGGGTGGCGGTGGTGGCCGCCGGGGTCGGCGCCGTGCGCCGCATGCTCCGGGAGGCGGCGTCGACGGTGGCCCGGTCGGCGGCGTCGGCCTCGACCGAGGGGGCCGGGCGCGGCGAGCCGCCGGGGACGCCGACGCCGACCTGGCTGAAGCCGAGCACGCCGAGGCAGCAGACCGCGCTGGTGGCGACCGCCAGCCGGGTCCGGCCGGGGCGGGCGGCGAGGGGGTTAGCGAGGCCGCCGAGGCGGGTACCGAGGGAGCGTCGAGGGGTGGGACCCTCGGAGCCGGTTGACCGGACGGTGGATGGGGTATCGTCCGAACGGTCAGCCGAACCGCCGAGGCCGTACTGGTCGTCGAGGGTGCCGTCGTCACGCATCCGACGAGGCTAGGCGGGTAATCCCATGATCACCTAGACGAGTAAGTCCTAACTCAAGGCGGGGCTGCGGACGCAGCGAAGGGTGTTGATGATCCGTTTGTGACGACAGACATCAACACCCTTCTCA
>NZ_JBFAJK010000091.1:0-10323 GCF_040655175.1 Micromonospora sp. NPDC050495
AGAAGGGTGTTGATGTCTGTCGTCACAAACGGATCATCAACACCCTTCGCTGCGTCCGCAGCCCCGCCTTGAGTTAGGACTTACTCGTCTAGGGCCCTGGGTCACGGCGGACTTCCAGGGCGAGCCGTCAAGGGAGCACAGGATGTCCTGGATGGGGTTGACGTTGTCCAACGGTGCGCGCGCGGTGACGAAGCCCCTCCGGCCGATCGCACCTGACGACCTGCCGGACCCGTCATCCTCGAAGTACAGGAGCGAACTCGACGAATAGATGACCGGCGGAGCCGGTGCCGTCGTGCTGGTCCGGAAGGTCGCCCAGGCCGTGTACGGGGAGTAGGCACCCTGCTCGTCCTTCGACCGGCTGCGCCAGCGGTAGGCGCCGTCCGCGAGCGTCGGGGTGACCCGCCACTTCGCCGGTTGGGCCGGCGTGCTGGGGCCGGAGGCGTAGCCGGTCTTCACGCCCGTGGCGACCGTGACGCCGGCGGCGGTCTGGACATCGAAGTAGACCGTCAGCACGGTGCCGCTGTCCGGGTCGGTGGCGAAGACCGACAGCTCCGGGTCCCGGCGGCCGACCACCGGGCTGGAGGTGCAGCTGCTGAAGCAGTCGGTCACCGCCATCCCCGTCGGGGTGCCCGGCGTGCGGTTGTAGGTGGCCTGCAAGCTGACCGAGGAGGCGTGGAACCGGGTCCAGTCGTACTGGTCGGACTCCTTCGTCGCGCGCAGGCCGAACGCCATCCTGGTGGCCTTGTTGGTGGCCTGGGTCTGCAGCTTCGACCGGAGGCTGCCGGTGAACTCGCCCGGGTCGTCGCCCTTCGGGCAGGTGCTCTCGTTCGCGGAGAACGTGTCGGTGTCGACCCGGGACATCCAGTCGCCGTCGGAGTCGTTGTACCAGGTGTAGGTCGACGGGGTGTTGAACAGCTGCGTCTGCCACAACTCGATGCTGGTGGTGGCGCAGTCCGCGGTGTGGTCGGCGGTGATGTGCAGCGAGGCGGACAGCACCTGCGCCCCGGACATCTCGGCGATGTTGAACTGCATGTGTGAGCGCCACACGTCCGAGGTCTGCCATTGCCGGCCGACCCGCATGTCCGAGGATTCCCCGTAGTAGGAATGGTTCGGATTGTGGTTCATCACGTTGGTCCAGTGCGTCGGTGACGGCTTGCTGAACGGCGGGTCGATGTAGACCGGGAAAATCGTGTCCGGGGCGGCGAGCATCTTCGTGTCCGGCAGCACCGTCAAGCTGTCCTTCGACACCTGGACCGGCATCCGCACCAGGCGGTGCGGAGTGGGCTCCCCGCCGGTCGAGGCGGCCTGGTCGGCCAGCAGCCGGGCGCGTTCCGACGCCGGCCGGGCGGCGATCGACGGGATCGGCGCGGGGGAGTCCCACATGTGCGCGCCGGGCGAGACGAACAGCGGCTTCCCGGCGCGGTCGACGACCTCCACGCCGTTGCCGGCCGACGTACGCACCTGCGCGCCGTCGGCGGCCAACCCGAGGGTCACCCGGCGCAACGCCGGGTTCGCCGCCGCTTCCCGGGACTTCACGACGAGCAGTTGGCGGAAGCCGGTCGCCTCCGCGGTCACCGCGAGATCCACGCCCGGCAGGACCTCGGGATAGGTGGCCGTGTCCCCGGCGAGGACCGGCGCCGGCAGGGCCGCCGGCCAGGTCAGCGAGAACCGGGCCCCCGGCTCACCGACGGAGACCAGCGGGCCGCTCCCACCGCCGGACAGGCGCAGCGGCACCGTGGTCACCTTCGGCGCGAGCCCGCCGTCGGCCGTCCGTTGCAGGGAGACGTCGATGGCCGCCCACCCCTTGGGGGTACGCGCCCGCACCGGCACCGGCGTCGACCGCATGGTGAAGCTGCCGTCCGGGTTGGCGACGGTCAGGTTGGTCTCGGAGGTCCGCGACGAGACCTCCACGGTGCGGTCGCAGGCCTGGGCCATCCGGCTGGCGGCTGAATCGTCCGCGACCGCGCCCACGCAGTCGGCGGCTGACGCGGAATGGGCCGGGAGAGCGATGAGCACGGGCGCGGCCAGGAGCAGGGACGTGGCGGCCGAGGCCGCCCCGAACCTCGTTAATGCAGGTCTCAAGACATTTCCTCTGGTGAGAGTGGCGCACGGATGATTTCCGGCTGCCGGCGACCGGGCGTAACGGTGCAAGGGCATGACGAACTGCCGTACGGAAAGCGCCGGCGCCCCGGCGAACGACGCGGATTATCCGCGTCGGGATCCGTTACCTGTGCCGGGTGAGGGGCCACATTCGACGCGCGGACAACGCGCGGTCGCATAAGGCGGAGAGCTGCCTTGAGTGGTGCGTGCAGAAGTCGGCCATCGGTCCCCCGTGATCAATGCCAGACAGTGTGTCGGATTTTAGGGAGCCAATTGACCCTTGTGAAGGGCCGGGCACAGATTGACAGCACAAACCGGGGCAGGGGCATACCGACCGGTCCGCACGTTGACGGGCTGTCACCGGCGCCGGACGCGGGCACGGCCATCGACATACTGGCACTTATGGATGTTCGGTCGGTGTCGCCCCCGCACCCGGCCTGGTCGGATGGCAGAACGGACACCGCCGTTCGACGACAGGAGGGACCGTGCGCACACCATCGCGTGCGACGACGGGGGCCACCGCGCTGCTACTCGCGGCCGGACTGGTGCTCACCGCGACAGCGGGCAGCCAGGCGGCACCCCGGGACGAGACCCGGACCCAGGCGACACCCGGGCAGTTGCCCGGCGACAGCCACGACAGCAAGGCACGGGACAACCGCACGGTGCGGACCGCCCCGACCGGCCGGCAACGGGACCGGGCCGCCGCGCTCGGCGCCCGGGTCCGGTGGACCGACTTCGGCACCCCCGCCAGCCTGACCCCGACCGACCGGCCGCTCGCCACCGGCCTGTCCGCCGACCCGGCCGCCGCCGCGCGGGCGTACGTGGCGGCCAACCGCGAGCTGCTCGGGCTGACCGAGGCGGGGGCCGCGGCGCTGGAGCAGTTGACCGTCGCCCCGATGGGCGAGGGCGCCACCGTGCTGTTCCGCCAGCGCTTCGGCGACCTGCCGGCCGCCGTGGACGGCGTGCTCGCGGTCGGCGTCCGCGACGGCGCGGTATGGCACGTCAGCTCGTCGCTGGCCCGCGACGGCGCGGCGCCGGCCCCGGCCACGCTGAGCGCCGAGCAGGCGCAGCGGGTGGCGACCGTCGACGCCGGCCTCACCGACCCGACCTTCCTGCGGACCACGCTGGTCGCCGTGCCGACCGCCGACCGGGGCGCGCGCGCCGCGTACGAGGTGGTGCTCGGGGCGCGGCTCACCGGCGCGGAACCGGCCGCCTACTCGACCTACGTGGACGCCCGCGACGGCACCGTGCTGGTCCGCGAGGACCTGGTGGACCACGACGCGGACAACCCGTCCTGGGAGGTCTTCCCGAACTCGCCGCGGGTCGACAAGTCCTCCACCGACACCCGGGTGCGCTGGTGTGCCGCGCCGGCCGCCGGCTGCGCCGAGGTGGTCGGGGTGCCCGGGTCGCCGGCCTGGGACGTCGACCCGGCGACCGGGGCGTCCACCGCCACGACCCGGGGCAACAACGCGATCGCGGTGCAGAACTGGTTCAGCAACGACCCGTTCAGCGTCGGCACCGAGCCGGCCACGCCGCGCCCCGACCGGAACTACGCGTACCCGTGGACCAACCAGTGGTACGAGCAGCGGTGCAGCCCGGACACCTTCACCTCGCCGCGGGCCAACGACATCGACGCGGCCCGGGCCAACCTGTTCGGGATGCACAACCGGATGCACGACTGGTCGTACCACCTGGGCTTCACCGAGGCCACCTGGAACCTCCAGCAGGACAACCTCGGCCGCGGCGGGCTGGGCAACGACGCCGAGCAGGGCAACGCCCAGGCCGGCGGGGTCAGCGGCGGCCCGCCCGCCTTCGCCGCCCGGGACAACGCCAACCAGATCACCCCGGGCGACGGGATCGCCCCGATCACCAACATGTACCTGTGGCAGCCCATCGCCGGCTCCTTCTACGCGCCCTGCGTGGACGGTGACTTCGACATGTCGGTGATCGCCCACGAGTACGGCCACGCGATCAGCAACCGCATGATCGCCGGCCCGAGCACCGGGGTCAGCTCGCCGCAGGGGATGAGCGAGAGCTGGTCGGACCAACTCGCCATGGAATACCTCTACGAGCACGGGTACGCGGCGCCGGGCCGGCGCGGCTTCACCATCGGCGAGTACACCACCGGCGACCCGGACGCGGGCATCCGCAACTACAACATGAGCCGCAGCCCGCTCAACTACAGCGCGATCGACTACGACTTCGTCGGTCTGCAGGTGCACGCCTCCGGCGAGGTGTGGACCGCCACCAACTACGACATCCGGTCGGCCCTGATGCGCCGCTACGGCGCCGGGAACCGGGCCGTGCAGAAGTCCTGCGCCGTCGGGGCGACCCCGGTGACCGCCTGCCCGGGCAACCGGCGGTGGATCCAGCTCGTCTTCGACTCGTTCCTGCTGATGGCGGTCGGTCAGGTGAGCATGGTCGACGCCCGGGACGCGATGCTGGCCGCCGACCGGATCCGCTTCGGCGGGGCCAACCAGGACCTGCTCTGGAACGCGTTCGCCGCGCGCGGGCTCGGCGAGGCGGCGGCCAGCGCCGGCAACGCCGACGCCAACCCGACGCCCGACTTCACCTCCCCGTACGCGAAGGAGGGGGTGCTGCGCCTGCGGCCGGTGGACGGCCGGGCGGTGCCCGGGGCGCAGCTGTTCGTCGGCCGCTACCAGGCGCGGGCCGTGCCGGTCGCCGACACCGACGCGGCCACCCCGCTGACCGACGCGGTACGCCTCGTGCCGGGCCGCTACGAGTTCGTGGTCCGGGCGCCCGGCTACGGGCACGTCCGGGTCGGCCCGGTCACGGTCAGGGCCGGCCAGGTCCGTGACCTGCCGGTCAAGCTGCGCCGCAACCTCGCCTCGGCAGCCGCCGGCGCGACGGTCGGCGGGGACGGGGTCAACCTGGGCCTGATCGCCGACGACGACGAGAACACCAACTGGGCGTCGCTGGGCGCGCCGGTCGCCGGCCGGCAGGTCACCGTCGACCTGGCCGGCGGCGTCCAGCAGGTCCGCCGGGTGCAGGTCAGCGCGATGCTGCGCCCGCCGGTGGTGGGTGACGCGGACGCCGGCACGCAGAGCCGGTTCTCCGCGCTGCGCCAGTTCCGGGTCCTCGCCTGCACGGCGAAGGGCGCGGTCACCTGCACGCAGCCGGGCGACTTCCGGGCCGTCTACACCAGCCGGGCGGACGCCTTCCCGTCGGTCGCGCCCCGGCCGCGGGCCCCGGAGCTGATCATCCGGTCGTTCGACATCCCGCGGACCAAGGCGACCCACCTGCGGATCGAGGTGGTGACCAACCAGTGCACCGGCGCGCCGGACTACGCCGGTGAGCAGGACGCCGACCCGCGGGCGGCGACCGACTGCGCCACCGCCAGCCCGCAGGCGCAGAACGTGCGGATCGCCGAGTTCCAGGCGTTCGCGCAGTAGGCGACGGGTGCGGGCGGGCACCGCCCGCCCGCACCCCCTTGCCATACATCGTCGAACATCACTAGATTGGCCGACGGGCGCCGCCGTACGGCGGCTGAACGTCCCCGCCCGAGCCGGGCAGGTCCGCACGCGTATCCGCGCGTCGGCACGCGAGGTCCCCGCAGCTTCCGCACCGCCGGTCCCGCGACCGGCGGTCCGTTGAGAGGACCCCGATGAGGATCTCCCACGCCCGTCTCGCCCCGGTGGTGGCGGTCGCCACCACCCTGGCCGCCGCCGTCGTCGTCACCCCGCTGGTGGCCGGCCCGGCCGCCGCCGCCCAGGGGTGCCAGGTCGACTACCTGCCCAACGTGTGGCCGGGCGGGTTCACCGCCACGGTCCGGGTCGCCCCCGGCGACACCGCCGTGAACGGCTGGACGGTCACCTGGACCTACCCCGGCGACCAGCGGATCACCGGCGCCTGGAACGCCGTGGTCAGCCAGTCCGGCGCCACCGTCACCGCCCGCAACGCCACCTGGAACGGCAGCGTGCCGGCCGGCGGCGCCACCGAGTTCGGCGTCCAGGGCACCGTCGGCGCGAGCGCGTCGGCGCCGACCGCCTTCGCGCTCAACGGCGTGCCGTGCAACGGCGCGCCGCCGTCGCCGACGGTCTCGCTCACGACGTCGCCGACCACCTCGCCGAGCCCGACGATCTCGCCGAGCCCGACGATCTCGCCGAGCCCGACGATCTCGCCGAGTCCCACGATCTCGCCGAGCCCGACGATCTCGCCGAGCCCCACCACGTCACCGAGCCCGACCGGGCCGCCGCCGGCCGGCTGCGCCGGCGCGGTGCTCTGCGACGGCTTCGAGAACCAGACCGGTGCCACGCCCGCCGGCGACTGGGCCGTGGTGCACCCGGACTGCTCCGGCACCGGCACCGCCGCGGTGGACACCGCCACCGCCCACGGCGGAACCCGATCGGTGCGGGTCAACGGCGGGGGCGGCTACTGCAACCACGTCTTCGTCCGGGCCAACCGCGACCTCTCCGGCGTCGGCGCGGTGCGCTACGGCCGGCTCTGGGTCCGGCACAGCACGGCGCTGCCCGCCGACCACGTCACCCTGCTGGCCATGGCCGACGCCGCGGACGGCAACCGCGACCTGCGGATGGGCGGGCAGAACAGCGCCATGCAGTGGAACCGGTCCTCCGACGACGCCACCCTGCCCGAGCAGAGCCCGGCGGGGGTGGCGTTGAGCGTGCCGCTGCCCACCGGCCGCTGGTCCTGCCTGGAGTTCATGGTGGACGGCGGCACCGGGCAACTGCGTACCTGGCTGGACGGGACCGCGATCACCGGGCTGACCGCCGACGGCGTGCCGACCCACGACATCGACGGGCAGTGGTACGGGCGCACCTGGCGACCGGCGCTGACCGACCTGAAGCTGGGTTGGGAGAGCTACGGCGGGGCGACGGACACCCTCTGGTTCGACGACGTGGCGCTGGGCGGCACCCGGATCGGCTGCTGACCCGCGACCCGGGGCCGGGCCGCCGCGCCCGGCCCCGGGCCGCCGCGCCCGGCCCCGGGCCGCCGCGCCCGGCCCCGGGCCACCCGCCCGGCCCCGGGCCACCCACCCGGCGTTCACCCGCCGGTGCGCCACCGTTTTCCCCCGGGACCTTCCGGTGGGCGACGATCACCGCCAGACTGGGCGCGACCAATGCAAAGACGTTGGTCGATGTCGTCGTATCCGGACAGGGAGGAACCCTTGACCACGCCTACGACCCCGCTGCCCGCCACCGGCTCCCGCGTACGCCGCATCCTCGGCGCGCTCACCCTGCTCACGGCCATGGTCGCCACCGCGCTCGTCGGCCCCTCGGTGGTGTCACCGAGGCTCGCCGAGCCCGCCCAGGCCGCCGTCTACAGCTCGTGCACCATGACCCGCTGCGCCGACGCCCGCACCGCCCGCTCCGGCTGGTCCGGCAAGGGCTTCCCGACCAGCCGGGGCTGGTACTCGTGGAGCGGCGGGCAGTGCAACTACGCCGGCGGGCAGTTCTACAACCGGGAGGGGCAACTGCCCACCGGCGCCACCTACTACGAGTACGACGTCTACCCGCGCGCCTGCGGGGCGTCCCGCGACGCCTACCGGATCGTGGTCAACCGGAGCACCGGGGTGACCTGGTTCTCGCCCGACCACTACGCGAACTTCTACCGGCTCTGACCGGCCGCCGTCCCGGGCCGGGCCGCCCCGCGCGGTCCGGCCCACCCGGCGGGAGAGGAGGCACCTGGTGGCTGCCCACCCGGCGAGCTGGCTGACCGTCACGGCCGGACCGGCCCCGGCCGGCGTGGCGCTGGCCGGGGCGGCCGCCCGGACCCGGGCCGGCCTCTTCGACGCGCTGACCGCCGCCCTGGCCCTGCCCGACTGGTTCGGCCGCAACTTCGACGCCCTCGCCGACGTGCTGGCCGATCGGCTCGACGCCGGACCGCTCACCCTGGAGGTCCGCGACGCGGGGCAGTTGCTGGTCGACGAGCCGCCCGGACAGCTCGGCATCCTGCTCGACGTGCTCGGCGGGGTCGCCGCCGACGGGCGGTACCCGCTGCGGGTGGTGCTGCGCGAGCCGGCCGACCGGCTCCCCGCCCTGCACCGGCGGATCACCGCGGCCCGGCACGGCCGCGACGCGCCCCCGGCCGGCTGACCGAGCGCCCGCGGCGGTGGGTCAGTTCGGCTGGTCGAGGATGGCGCTGAACCGCTCCTCGGCGAGGTCGAGCTGGGCGAAGATGTGCCGCTTCACCGGCGCGGAGAGCGGCGTGTCCGGCCGGGCGATCAGGTCCCGGAACACCGGCACCAGCGGCCGGTACTTCGCCGCCGACCGGGCCACCTTCGGCCCGGTGGTGTGGATCACACCGACGCCGTTGTCGGTGAAGTCGGACACCTTGATCACCCGGGCCCAGGGCTCCCGGTCCAGGCTCGCCGCGACGTGCTCGCGGTACTGGACGTGCCGGTCCCGCCCCGGGTCGTACACCGGGTTGGTGACCGCGCCGACCAGGCGGGCCACCCGTGGGCCGAACCGGTCGGCCAGCACGGCCAGCGCCGCCCCGGTCGGCTCGCCGGCGTCCATCCGGTCGTCGTCGGCGGCGGGCGCGCCGGTCGGGCATCGGCGCAGGCCGGCCAGTTCCACCGGGTGGTCCTCCACCGCGTCGTGCAGCAGGCCCGCCACGATCACGTCCACGTCCCGAACCTGGTAGTGGTGCATCATCCGGATCGCCACCCGCAGCAGGTGGTTGAGGTACGGCTCGCGGACCCGGCGGTCGTCGCGGTGCAACGCGGCGGCCAGCTCCTCGGCGGCGGTCAGCCGGCCCCGCGCGGTCTCGTCGAACGCCTCGATCTCCAACCGGAACCGGGCCCGCAGCCCCGGCTCGCCGTGGATCTCGGTGATCGCGTGCATCGGCATGGTCGCCAGGTAGGCGGGGAACTCCATGCGTCCCTTATAGCTGATCTTCGCTACCGGCGGGGCCGCGCGGTCGGCCACCCGACGCCGTCAACCGCTACCGAGCCGCTTGACCAGGCGCACCGTCGTACCCTCCGGGGTGCCCTCGATGGCCGCCTCGTCCATCACCCGCGCCATGATCAGCCGCCCCCGGCCCCGGTCGGTGGCGTCCCCGCCGACGTCCTCCCGCCAGCCGCCGTCGTCGCGGATCTCGATCTCCAACAGGTCGCCGCGCAGCTCGGCGCGGACCGTGGTGATCCCCTCGGGGGCGAACCGGTAGCCGTGCTCGATCGCGTTGGCGCACGCCTCACCGGTCGCGATGAGCACCGTCTCGACGTCCCACTCGTCGACGCCGAGCCCGTGCAGCCAGTGCCGCAGCCGCTCCCGGGTGGGGGCGAGCTGCCCCGGGTCGGCCGGCACGGTGAGGGTGAGCGCCTGGCCGGATCGCGGCAGGGACGGCGCGGCGGCGTCGCTGCCCACGACACCCTCCATCTCCGGCCCTCCTGTCCCCGTGTACGGCGCCGGGCCCGGACGCCCAGAGGCGCCGTCCGTGGCCCGTCCCGGCCTATTGTCCCCGGTCACCTTGGGCTTCATTCCCCGACCCTGCGGTTCGAACCGGGATCGGGTCCGGCAGAACCGGGCCGGGCCCGGGCCGGCCCGGCGCGGGGCACAATCGGCGCATGGACCGGGTGCTGGACCTGCTCGTCGGGCTGCCGCCCGCCGTGGTCCTGGCGCTGGTCTTCCTGCTGCCCGCGCTGGAGGCGTCGACCTTCCTCGGCCTGCTCGTGCCCGGCGAGGTGGCGGTGCTGGTCGGTGGCGTGCTGGCCCACGAGGGGCGGCTGCCGCTCTGGACGGTGATCGTGGCCGCGGTGATGGGCGCGGCGCTCGGCGACCAGGTGGGCTACCTGGTCGGCCGCCGCTACGGCCAACGGCTGCTGGCGCGGACGCCCCGGCGCTTCGTCCGCGGCGCGGAGCTGCGGCGGGCGCTGGACCTGGTCCGCCGCCGGGGTGCCACGGCGGTGGTGGTGGGCCGGTGGGCGGCGGCGCTGCGGGCGCTGGTGCCCGGGCTGGCCGGGCTCAGCGGCATCCCGCGGCGCGCCTTCACGCTGGCGAACCTGGCCGGCGGCGTGCTCTGGGCCGTGGTCGTGGCGGTGGCCGGCTACCTGGCGGGGGCGTCGTACCGGCTGCTGGAGCGGCGGCTCGGCTGGGCCGGGGAGGCGGTGCTGGCCGTCGTGGTGCTGCTGGTGGCCGTGCGGATCGTCCGCGCCCGGCTGCCCGGGCCGGGAGGACGAGCCGGTCACCCCGCGCTCGGCGTACGGGCGGCACAAGCTCGGCCTGGAACTGCTGGTGCGCGACT
>NZ_JBFAJK010000092.1:0-10148 GCF_040655175.1 Micromonospora sp. NPDC050495
GCCATCTGGCACAACCGAGCTACCGGCCAACCCGTCACCCGATCTTTGACCGCCTACGACCACTGATCAGGATTAGGACTTACTCGTCTAGGGCGATCGGGTGGCTCTCGTCACAATATGCCCGATTCGATCCGGACGGCCGGTCCCGGCCCACCCCGGGCCGGAGCAGACCCGGCAAACCGGTCGAACCTCCGGGGCGACCCGGTCCGCACCGCGCCGGGCAGGAACCTCGCAGCCGCCCCCACCCAGGCCCTTGATCGACTAACTCGTCCTTTCGGCCGGTCCGGACCTACGACTTCCGGCCGATCGTGATCATCCCCCCGCCGCGACCGGGCGGTAACGGAATGGACCAGGATGGTCGGTACGTTGGGCGGACGGGGTGCCGTGCGCGCACGGCCCGCCGCACCCGCGTATCCAGGGAGGTCCCCACCGGTGCTCGACCCACACGAGCTCTACGAACTGACCGACGATCTGCCCGAGCTCGGGCAGCCGGTCCTGATCCAGGCACTCACCGGCTTCGTCGACGCCGGCAGCGCCACCCGGCTGGCCCGGGAGCAGCTGCTCACCTCCCTCCAGGCCCGCACCATCGCCCGGTTCGACATCGACCAGCTCTTCGACTACCGCTCCCGCCGGCCGGTGATGACCTTCGTCGAGGACCACTGGGCCGAGTACGACGCCCCGGCGCTGGAGCTGCACCTGCTGCACGACGACGACGAGACCCCGTTCCTGCTGCTCACCGGCCCCGAGCCGGACCTGCAGTGGGAGCGGTTCGTGGCCGCCGTGGCCGCGGTCGCCGCCCGGCTCGACGTCCGGCTCACCGTGGGCCTCAACTCGATCCCGATGGCGGTGCCGCACACCCGGCCCAGCGGGGTCACCGCGCACGCCACCCGCCCGGAGCTGATCTCCGGCTACGAGCCGTGGCTCCAGCGGGTCCAGGTCCCCGGCAGCGTCGGGCACCTGCTCGAGTACCGCCTCGGCCAGCAGGGCCGCGACGCGCTCGGCTTCGCCGCCCACGTGCCGCACTACGTCGCGCAGACCGAATACCCGGCGGCCGCCGAGGCGCTGCTCACCGCGGTGTCCCGCAGCACCGGGCTGCTGCTGCCCCACGACGGCCTGCGCTCGGCCGCCGAGGTGGTCCGGGTGGAGATCGACCGCCAGGTCGCCCAGACCGAGGAGGCGGCCACCCTGGTGCAGGCCCTGGAAGAGCAGTACGACACGTTCGCCCGCGGTCGCGGCGCGAAGAACCTGCTGGCCGGCGAGACCGGCCCGCTACCCACCGCCGACGAACTCGGCGCCGAGCTGGAACGCTTCCTCGCCGAGCAGACCCGACCGGGCGACACCCCGGAACGCTGAGCCGTCCCGGCCCGGCCGGCGCGACACCCCGGCCGGGCTGACCCGGCGCGGCGGGCCGGGATGCGGCAGGCTGGAGACATGCGCCTGGCGACCTGGAACGTCAACTCGGTGAAGGCCCGCCTGCCCCGGCTGCTCGACTGGCTGGCCAGCACGAAGCCCGACGTCGTGTGCCTGCAGGAGACGAAGTGCCCCGACGGGGCGTTCCCGGTCGCCGAGGTCGGCGCCCTCGGCTACGAGGTGGCCAGCCACAGCGACGGGCGGTGGAACGGGGTGGCCATCCTGTCCCGGGTCGGGCTGGCCGACGTCGCCGTCGGCTTCCCCGGCGAACCCGGCTTTCCCGAGCCGGAGGCGCGGGCCATCTCCGCCACCTGCGCGGGGCTGCGGGTCTGGTCGGTGTACGTGCCGAACGGGCGCGCCCCGGACGACCCGCACTACGCCTACAAGCTGGCCTGGTTCGCCGCGCTGCGCGACGCCCTGGAGCCGGAACTCGCCACCGGCCGGCCGCTGGCCGTCTGCGGCGACTTCAACGTGGCCCCCACCGACGCCGACGTGTGGGATCCGGCGCTCTTCGTCACCTCCACCCACGTCACCCCGGCCGAGCGGGCCGCCCTGGCCGCACTGCGCGACCTCGGTCTCAGCGACGTGGTGCCCACGCCGATGAAGGGCCCGCACCCCTTCACCTACTGGGACTACCGGGCCGGGATGTTCCACCAGAACAAGGGCATGCGGATCGACCTGGTGTACGCCTCCGCGCCGTTCGCCCGCGCGGTCACCTCGGCGTACGTGGACCGGGAGGCGCGCAAGGGCAAGGGCCCCTCCGACCACGCCCCGATCGTGGTCGACGCCGACCTGGTGCCGGCCGTCGAGTCGTTCTGAACGCCGTAGGGTGGGACGCATGGCAGTCGTGAAGATCAACGCGATCGACGTCCCACCCGGTGCCGGCGAGGAGCTGGAGAAGCGCTTTGCGGCCCGGGCCGGCGCGGTGCAGAACTCCCCCGGCTTCCTCGGCTTCGAGCTGCTCCGCCCGGTCGCCGGGGCGAGCCGCTACTTCGTCTACACCCGCTGGGAGTCCGAGGAGGCCTACCAGGCGTGGGCCCAGGGGCCGTCCCGGGCCGCGCACGCGGGCGGCGCGGACGCCGCGCCGCGCCAGCCGGTGTCGACCGGCGCCACGCTGCTGGAGTTCGAGGTGGTCCAGCAGGTGGCCGGCAAGGCCTGAGCCGCCCGCCCCGCCGGGCACGGAAGCCCGCCGGACATGGAGGCCCGCCGGGCACGGAAGCCCACCGGGCACGAAGGCCCGCCGGGCGCGGAGTGGCCGTCCGGCGGGGTCAGATTCCGGCCGCGGCGGCGTAGCGGCGGCGCAGGTCGGCCATCTCCTGCGGGGCCAGCGCCTCCTTGAGCGCCGGCTCCGCGTACCTGGGCGGGAACATCTGCCGCAGCCGGTCGACGAACCTCACCTCGGCGGTCGCCTCGACCACCTGGATGCCCGGCGGGTCGCTGGACATGTCCATGATCAGCGGGCCGGCGAGCTTGACCGCCAGGTCCCAGGGGCACTTCTGCTCGGCGACCCCGCACAGGTGGAAGCCGTAGACCGTCCGCACGTCGGCCAGGGTGCCGGCAGCGGCCGGCTCGTAGCCGTAGACGCGGACCCCGCAGATGACCGGCGGCTTCTCCGCCCCCGCGGTGGCCGCCCGCTGGGTGTTGGATCCGGCGTGGTTGTGCTGCCCCGGGTCCACCCGTTCGAGGGTGGTACGCATCCGGGCCATCAACTGCCCCTCCAGGTCGGCCGGCTGTACCCCCACGCCGGCCGATCGGTGCAGGACGACCGCGACCGCCGACACCGTCAGCAGGATCACCGCCGCCCACACGTAGCGGTTCCGGTACCAACCCGCGAGACTCTCCCGGGAGATCATGATCGCTTTTCACCTCGTCGCCGGTTCTGGTGCGCTGGCAATGGAGATGACCCGGCGATGCGGCGCCCGGGCCGCTGCCGAAGCGGCCCTCTGCCGGCACTGCGCTGCTCCCGTGCTCGCCGTGCCCAGCGCGGTTGCCCCCGGCGCTGCGGCGCTGGGAGCCATTCCAGCACGCCCCGGGCCGCTCCGGCAACATCGACGACCCTGACTACCGGTCCGGGCGGCCCGGGTCCGCCCGGCCCTGCCCGCGCCGGACCGCGCCGGTCAGGTGGCGCGGGTGTCGAGCAGGGCGGCGAAGACGATCACGTTGTCCTGGTAGCCGGTCCCCCCACCGACCCACTCCCCGCCGCAGGTGATCAGCCGCAGTTCCGCCGGGCCGGCGTCGCCGTACACCCGGTCCGCGGGGAGGTTGGCCTTGTCGAAGTACTCCACCGTCCGGACCGCGAAGGTCACCACCCGCCGGTCCGACCGGGTCACCTCGATCCGGTCGCCCGGCTTGAGGTCGTGCAGCCGGTAGAAGACCGCCGGACCGCTCTTGGTGTCGACGTGCCCGACGATGATCGCCCGGCCCGCCTCGCCGGGCACTGCCCCCCGGTCGTACCAACCGGTCTGGTTGTGCTGGGTCAGCGGCGGAACGTCGATCGAGCCGTCCCGGGCCTGGCCGACCGGGGTGACCGGGGCGGTCACCTTGATCGCCGGCACGGCGAGCCGGACCGGGCGGGCGGCGGGCGTCCGCGCCGGCGCCGGCGCGGTGGTGCCCGGGGTCGGTCCGGTGGCCGCCGGCACCCAGTCGAACGGCCCCGCGGTGCGTCCCAGCCCGGCGCCGGTGGCGAAGACGCCGATCAGCACCAGGATCACCGCCAGCGGCGCCGCCCAGGGACTACGTCTCCGGACCGGGGCCGGCGGAGTGGCGGGCGAGGAGGCGGGCTGCGGGGGCATGGCGGCACTCAGCGGCGGGCGGCGCCACGGACCGTCCGGGGCCGGCGCGACGCGGCCACGCCGACCACGCCCCCGGCCACGGTGAGCGCCAGACCGATCGGCACCAGCAGGCCACCGGCGCCGATCCCGGCGGTGCCGCCGAACCCGGTGGCCGGGCCGCGGCTCGGCTGCACCCGCTTGACCACCTGGAGCATCGTCGAGGCGGTCTCCCCGCCGGGGCACTCCAGCTTGACCCGGTAGTTGCCGGGCCGGGTGCGCTCCTTGACCATCGGCGAGGCGGTGAGCAGCCCGTGCTGCGGGTGCACCTGAATCCGGCCGAACGCGTCCGAGACCACGATCGCCGGCACGGAGTTGTCCCGGCAACTGGCCCGGACGCCGACCAGGAAGCCGGGCTCGACGGTGCTCGGGGTGACCTCCACGAAGATCACGTCGGCGGGCGGCTGCGTCCCCGGCTGCCCGGGTCCGGGCGCGGCGACGGGCACGACGGCGGCTGGCGCCGGAGCGGTCGCCACCCGTGCGGCGCCGGCCTGGGCGGGCCCGACGCCGACCAGCGGGGCGCTGCACGCGGCGGCCGCGACCAGCAGCGCCGCCCGTCCCGTGACTGACACCATGGCCCCTCCCGGCGCCGTCGCGTTGGCGGTGTCGGGCGGCGCGCCACCCGTCCTGCCGTACGGGATGAATCCTCTCACCCCCGGCCGTACCGCACATCCGATCCGGCGCCACGGTCGCGTACGCTCGGGTCGCTGTGACCTCCACCGACTCGCCGGCCGCCCCGCCGGCCCACCCCGCCCGCATCCGGACCTTCCACCCGCGTCGCGGGCGGATGGGCGACCGGCAGCGCGACGCGCTGGCCCGGCTCTGGCCCGCGTACGGGCTGGAGATCGCCGACCTGGACGGGCCGTGCGATCCGGCGACGCTGTTCGACCGGCGGGCGCCGCTGGTGCTGGAGATCGGCTCCGGCATGGGCGACGCCACCGCCGCGATGGCGGCGGCCGACCCGGACCGACACTATCTGGCGGTCGAGGTGCACACGCCCGGAATCGGCAACCTGCTCGACCTGGTCGAACGGCACCGGCTGGCGAACGTCCGGGTGGCCCGCGGCGACGCGCTCGACCTGGTCCGGGCCCTGCCGGCGGGCTGCCTGGACGCGGTGCACGTCTTCTTCCCCGACCCGTGGCCCAAGGCCCGGCACCACAAGCGGCGGCTCATCCAGCCGGCGCACGTGGCGCTGCTGCGCTCCCGGCTGGCCCCCGGCGGGACGCTGCACTGCGCCACCGACTGGGCCGAGTACGCCGAGTCGATGCGCCAGACGTTGACCGCCGACCCGGACCTGGTGGACGTACACGGGGGCTACGCGCCGCGCCCGGCGCACCGGCCGGTGACCAAGTTCGAGCGGCGCGCGCTCACCGCTGGGCGGGAGATCTTTGACCTGATCCACCGGCGGCGCTGAACCCGGTTGGCGCGGCGACCCATGATCCAGGCACGATGGGAGTCGCCATGACTCTCACCGCCGCGCTGCCGAAGACCGCCGATCCCGACACCCTCTACGACGCGTTCGCCTCCTGGGCGTCCGAGCGCGGCTTCGCCCTCTACCCCCACCAGGAGGAGGCGGTCATCGAGATCGTCTCCGGCGCGAACGTGATCATGAATACCCCGACCGGCTCGGGCAAGAGCCTGGTGGCGATCGCGGCGCACTTCGCCGCGCTGGCCGACGACCGGACGAGCTTCTACACCGCGCCGATCAAGGCGCTGGTCTCGGAGAAGTTCTTCGCCCTCTGCGAGGTCTTCGGCGCGGAGAACGTCGGCATGCTCACCGGCGACGCCAGCGTCAACGCCGACGCCCCGATCATCTGCTGCACCGCCGAGATCCTGGCGAACCTGGCGCTGCGCGAGGGCGCCCGGGCCGACGTCGGCCAGGTGATCATGGACGAGTTCCACTTCTACGCCGAGCCCGACCGGGGCTGGGCCTGGCAGGTGCCGATCATCGAACTGCCGCAGGCCCAGTTCGTGCTGATGTCCGCCACGCTCGGCGACACCACCCGCTTCGTCGACGACCTGACCCGGCGCACCGGGCGGCCGACCGCCGTCGTCCGCTCGGCCGAGCGGCCGGTCCCGCTGCTCTTCTCGTACGCGCTGACGCCGCTGCACGAGACCCTGGAGGAACTGCTGGCGACCAAGCAGGCCCCGGTCTACGTCGTGCACTTCACCCAGGCGGCCGCCCTGGAACGGGCCCAGGCGCTGATGAGCGTCAACGTCTGCACCCGCGCGGAGAAGGACATGATCGCGCAGGCGATCGGGAACTTCCGGTTCACCTCCGGCTTCGGCAAGACGCTGTCCCGGCTGGTCCGGCACGGCATCGGCGTGCACCACGCCGGCATGCTGCCCAAGTACCGCCGCCTGGTGGAGACCCTGGCCCAGGCCGGGCTGCTCAAGGTCATCTGCGGCACCGACACCCTCGGCGTCGGCATCAACGTGCCGATCCGCACCGTGCTCTTCACCGGCCTGAGCAAGTACGACGGCACCCGCACCCGGCTGCTCAAGGCCCGCGAGTTCCACCAGATCGCCGGCCGGGCCGGGCGGGCCGGGTTCGACACCCTCGGCCGGGTCGTGGTGCAGGCCCCCGAGCACGTGATCGAGAACGAGAAGGCGCTCGCGAAGGCCGGCGACGACCCGAAGAAGCGCCGCAAGGTGGTGAAGAAGAAGCCGCCGGAGGGCTCCATCGGCTGGGGCGAGCCGACCTTCCAGCGTCTGGTCGAGGCCGAGCCGGAGCCGCTCACCTCCAGCTTCCAGGTCAGCCACTCGATGCTGCTCAACGTGATCGGCCGGCCGGGCGACGCGTTCGCCTCGATGTGGCACCTGCTCACCGACAACCACGAGGACCCGGCCGCCCAGCGCCGGCACATCCGCCGGGCCATCGCCATCTACCGGGCGCTGCGGGCCGGCGGCGTGGTCGAGGAGCTGCCCGAGCCGGACGAGACCGGCCGGCGGGTGCGCCTGACCGTCGACCTCCAGCTCGACTTCGCGCTCAACCAGCCGCTGTCCCCGCTGGCGCTGGCCACCGTCGAGCTGCTCGACCGGGAGTCCCCGTCGTACGCGCTCGACGTGCTCAGCGTGATCGAGTCGATCCTGGACGACCCGCGCCAGGTGCTCTCCGCGCAGCAGTTCAAGGCCCGCGGCGAGGCGGTCGCCGCGATGAAGGCCGAGGGCATCGAGTACGAGGCCCGGCTGGAACTCCTCGACGAGGTGACCTGGCCAAAGCCCCTGGCCGAGCTGCTGGAGTCGGCGTACGAGATGTACCGGCAGGGCCACCCGTGGGTCGCCGACCACCAGCTCTCCCCCAAGTCGGTGGTCCGCGACATGTACGAGCGGGCCATGACCTTCTCCGAGTACGTGCAGTTCTACGGCCTGTCCCGCTCCGAGGGCCTGGTGCTGCGCTACCTCGCCGACGCGTACAAGACGCTGCGGCAGACCGTCCCCGAGGACGCCAAGACCGAGGAGCTGGTCGATCTCATCGAGTGGCTGGGTGAGCTGGTCCGGCAGGTCGACTCCAGCCTCATCGACGAGTGGGAGCGGCTGCGCAACCCGACCGACGTCGAGGAGGTGGCCGCCTCGCTGGCCGACCGGCCGCCCGCGGTCACCCGCAACGCCCGGGCGTTCCGGGTGCTGGTGCGCAACGCGCTGTTCCGCCGGGTCGAGCTGGCCGCGCTGCGCCGCTGGGACCTGCTCGGCGAGCTGGACGCCGGGGACGGCTGGCACGCCGACGCGTGGGCGGACGCGCTGGAGCCGTACTTCGAGGCGTACGACTCGATCGGGGTGGGGCCGGACGCGCGCGGGCCGGCGCTGCTGATGATCGAGCAGGGCCGGGAGAAGTGGACCGTACGCCAGATCCTGGACGACCCGGAGGGCGACCACGACTGGGGGATCAGCGCCGAGATCGACCTCGCCGCCTCCGACGAGGCGGGCGCGGCGGTCGTCCGGATCACCGACGTCGGACAGTTGTAGGGACGGCGCGAAAAAGGGCCGCCCGGGATGTCCGGGCGGCCCTTTTCGCACCCTGGGCGATGTCAGACCTGTCGATTAGAATGTGTGTACTAATCGAGCTTTTGACCTGGGAGGATGCTCGTGACTGCGCCCACCTCCGCCACCCCCGTCACCCCCTACGCCACCCTCCTCGGGTTCACCCGGTACGTGGACCGCACCGGGCCCACCAAGGCCACCTTCGTGGGCGGCCTGCGCAAGCAGCGGGCGAGCCGGCACGGATTCAACCCGCACGGCCAGTTCGTCAAGGCGCTCAAGGCCGACATCGCCTTCCACACCGGCGGCACCCACCTGGCCCAGGTGGCCGACGTGGTCAAGCCACGCTGGCGCCCGCTCTACGAGGCGCTGGTGCCCGGGGCGACCACCTGGCTGCACTCGCTCGGCGAGCCGGCCGGCGTCGACCTGGCCCAGACCCGCGACGCCCTGGCCATGCTGGGCGACCTACCCGTCAAGATCAACCCGCACTTCGGGGTGCGCTACGCCGACGGCCGCGCCGAGGCGGTCCGGCTGCACTTCGACGAAGCCCCGCCGAGCGACGAGACCACCCTGGCCACCCTGCACCTGATGGCCCGGCACATGGACGCGGTCCTGCCGCACGCCGAGCCGGTGCTGGTCGACGTCCGCCGTGGCCAGGTGCACCGGATGCCGGGCGACGTCAAGCCCGAGCAGATCGAGCAGTGGCTGGCGGGGGAGGCCGCGGCGTTCCGCGCCATCTGGTCCACCGCCGCCTGACCCGACCCGCCCCGACGAGCGGCCGCCCCTCCCCGGGCGGCCGCTCGTCGGTGTCTGCGGGTGGTCGACCGGCATGATCACCCCGGATGATCCCCGCCGCGATCCGGTTCGCCCTCTTTCGGGGAGGTGCATGGCATATGTAAGCCGATGTCGGAAGCTGGACTCATGAGAGTTCCTCAGCGTGTGCCGGCCGCGCGCCGGCCGGGCCCGCTGACAGCCCGGCGAGCCGCGCCGGACCGGGAACCGGCTGGCAACGGCACCGGTGAGTCCGAGGAGATGTGATGTTCACGCATATGAAGGACCTGCAGTTCGAGGCGAAGCCGGACGGGCCGGACGCGGCGTTCGCCCGCCGGCTGCAGGAGGTCCTGGGCGGCAAGTGGGGCGAGATGACCGTCGCCAACCAGTACCTCTACCAGGGCTGGAACTGCCGACTGCCCGGCAAGTACAAGGACCTGCTGCTCGACGTCGGCACCGAGGAGATGGGCCACGTCGAGATGATCGCCACGATGATCACCCGGCTGCTGGAGAACGCCCCGCTGTCGCTGGCCGAGGCCGCCGAGGACAACCCGATGGTCGGCGCCATCTACGGCGGGTCGAACCCGGCGCACTTCATCCACGGCGGCGGGGCCCTGCCGGTGGACAGCGCCGGCGTGCCGTGGAACGGCAACTTCATCACCGCCAGCGGCAACCTGATGGCCGACTTCCAGCTCAACGTCACCGCCGAGGCACAGGGCCGCCTGCAGGTCGCGCGCCTGTTCAACATGACTCGAAGGAGTTCACCGCGGAGTTCAGCTACACGTACCTGGACTTCTCCCCGGGTCAGGACGCGGCCGAGGGCCGGTGGGCCTCGGGTCCCACCCCCGACGGCAAGGGCGAGTTCCGCTACGACCACAGCCCGCGGGCGCACGCCCCCGAGCCGGTCCTGCCGCCGGGCGACCCCCGCCTGTACGGCACCAACCCGGGCCTGGCCGGCAAGGTCGCCGCCAAGGTCAAGAGCAAGCTCACCTGACCACCGCGCCGGGCCGGCCGCCGATCTACATCGCCGCGGGCGGCCCCCTGGTCGCGCGGTACGCGGGGCGCGCCGGCGACGGCTTCATCTGCACCTCCGGCAAGGGCATGGAGCTCTACACCGACAAGCTCATGCCGGCCGTGGCCGAGGGCGCCGGCAAGGCCGGG
>NZ_JBFAJK010000093.1:0-10002 GCF_040655175.1 Micromonospora sp. NPDC050495
GCAACCCACCGTGACGAACAAGGCCCCCACCACGACACCTGACCTCTGCAAGATCAGCCGTACTCACCTCTGCACTCCAACGAGTACCCCGACACATGCCCAGGCTCGGGGCGCGGTCCTGCCCACCGACCGGCTGTTGCGCTACCGCAACGGCCAGCCGATCAGCAGCCGCCGCTACGACCACCTCTGGAGACGCATCGGCGACCGCCTGCCCTGGGTCGCCGCGCAGGGCATCTCCACCCACTGGCTGCGCCACACCACCCTCACCTGGGTGGAACGCCACTTCGGCTACGGGATAGCCCGCGCCTACGCCGGCCACACCGACCGCCGCGGACCCGCCACCACCACCTACATCAAAGCCGACCTCCACGCCGTCGCCACCGCCCTCGCGGCCATGACCGGCCAGCCCCACCCGCTCGCCGCCTTCACGCCTGCACCCGATAGGTAGGCGCCGGTCGTGCCGCAGTCAGTGCATGAGGCCGTTATCCCCGGGTCCTGCGCCCGCAGCCCCCGATCGGTAACACTACGTAACGGGCATGCGCCACTTCGGCGAACCACTCCGCATCCGGATTTGCCGATGAGCGGTCGATTACTGGTTCGACCGCGCGCGCAGTTTCACTCCCGGAGGACGAATTGGCTCTGGCATGTACTCCACGTGGTAGCTGGCTCCGAGTTCGTCTTGAAGTTGCAAAACGAGTCGCTGGCCGGCGGCTACAAACCTCTCGGCGTCGTGTTCCGAATCAAATCCACCCGACGCCGGCCAACCCGACAGCGCGGCCTCGAAATAGGCTTTCCACTGCGCGAGGTTGGAACGCAGGCCGTCGCTGAGTCGGAGAGCCTCGGGATCAACCTCGGTGTCGTCGGGACCCATCGTCTGAGTGAGCGGAGATCGTCCCCGAGCGGCCATTAGCTTGATCCAGCGTCGAGGTGCTGGCCGATCCAGCAGCTCTCGCGCAGCCGCGACTATGTCGGCCTCCAGTTGCTCAGCGTCCTCGGGGTGATCGTCCAGCGTTGACGCCAAGCCCACAAAGATCCGCAGGTCCCCGTTGTCCCGTACCTTCTGATACGCGAGCCAGAGGTCGTTGGCTCCGCGGGCGGCCCTGATACGCCCGGCCACGATTTCGCCCGCGGTACGCCGGGCTAGGTGCCACTGCGCCCGGTCGGAGTCGGGAAGCTCGATGCCGAGTTCGTCCAGAGCAACACGGAACAGGTCCGACGAGTCTCGGACGGCCCACCGTGCCTGCCCGGCGAGAACGCGAAGGGCAGGACTATCGAGGCCCCGGACAAGCGCCTCGGTCGCGATCTCGGGCAAATCATCGGATTCGAGTCCTCCGACCGCCATTCGCCAGGCGGCCACTTCCAGCGGATCTACCTCCGTCACGGGCTCAGCGTAGGTACACCTCGTTGTCGAAGCGTCTCGTTTGCGACAACGGTCGAGGGCCACGTCGCGCAGCCCGGGATCGGTCAGCTTCGCCCTCATCTGCCGCCGTCCGTGCGCGCCGCCGCGACAGCCGACAACGCCGTGCTGGCGTTGTCGGCGTCCTGAACTGCCGAAATGAGTGCGTAGAGGACTCGAGTCGCTGGACGCATCGGGGGTAGTCCGGATCCATCCGCAATGCAGAACCGCGGATACTGCGACGTGCGCGGTGTTGCCAGAATCGGCGGTATGGGTTTACGGGCGCGATGGTCAGCCATCGTCGATCGCTTGCCGTCCTCCTACGCGGAAGCGTTTGCCGCAGCGTTCGCGCGTATGGCATTCCGCAGAGCGAGCCGGACTCGGGCGATGGCTGCTCTGGTCCAAGCCGCGGAGGAGATGTCGGCCAAGGGCGAGCACGCTATGGCGGAGGCCCTGTACCGCAAGGCGGCAGAAGCCGGAGACCACCGGGCCGTCGTGAAGCTGGTCAACTGGCCTGGTATCCGGGAGGACCACGCTGCGATGGAGGCCGTCTACCGGGCGGCGATCACGGCCGGTGACGTTCAGTCGTTGGCGTCTTTGGCGGCGCTGCGCGCCCGGCAGGGCGACACGGCCGAAGCTCGCATGTCGTTCGCGAAGGCCATCGAGTCCGGCAGCGTCAGCGCGTTGACGATGTATACAGCCTTCCTGCACAACCACGGCGAGCCCGGCGAGCTCAGTGAGGCGATCGAGCATCGCCGTCGCCAGGTGGCGGCCGGCGACACCGGTGCTCTGCCGAACCTCGGCGCGCTCTTGCTGCCGCATCAACAGGTCGAAGCGGAGGCCGTGCTGCGTCAAGGTGCCGCGCTGTTGGAAAACCGTTGCCGATGCCTGCTCGCTGCGCTGCTGTTGGACCGGGGTGCAACCGGTGAAGCAGCTGAGCTGGTCCGGCGGGTACGCGCCACCGGTGACGACCTGGTACGTGGCTACGCCGAGCGGCTCGCGGAGGAGTATGAGTTGCCCTCGTAATCTCTCGGACCAACAGCAGTACGCGCCGGGTGGCCCTCGCGACTGAACATCCGGATCTGCCGCCGATCGCGCGTGCTGACCGGCCACAAGGCATGTCACTCCCTGTAGGCCTTGTTATATAAGTGCTGTCGAGTCTGGACGTGTTCGGTCGTGCCGGACTGCGGACAGCGCGTCACGGACTAACGGATGGGTCGGTCCAGCTGATTGAGCCGGCCGGTTTCGAGGTGGGTGATGTCGCCATCGGAGTCGAGGGCGGCGTCGAGCAGTCGCGCGAGCGAGGTGCCATACACCGGGACGTCGGCGGGCTCGTCGACCAGGCGGAACAGGCCGTCGAACTCGTCGGACCGTGCGGCCGCTACCTCCTCGACGCGGCAGAGGACCCAGTGGGTCGACTGCGTTTCGTTGTCGAGGGCCGCGCAGACGCTTCGACCATCGGCAAGGTCGATGATCGCCAACAGCGACCGGTGCTCGTGGCCGCGATAGACCCGGCGGTGCTCGGCCACCGGCAGCAGCCGCCACGTGTGGAACAGCGTCGCGGAGCCGATGCGCCGGTAGAGCGCCACGACCTCGGCGGGCGCGTCGAACATTAACGTGGGCTGCGGCGGCACGGTTTCGTGGTCGCGGACGATTCGGTCGATCACGTCGTCGATCTCCATCGCCGCCGGCGCGAGGTACCAGCCGGCCACCGGCCGCAGTCCGCCGTCGTCGTCCTGGGCGACGCCGACCAGGCCGGCGTGCAGGGCCACCGCACGGTTGTCGCCCGCCACTCGATCGTTGACGTTGACCGTCGCCCGCGACAATGTCGCGGGCACCTGATCGGTGCGGATGCCTGCACCGCAGTAGAAGCCGCGGCCGTCGATGGTCGCGTCGCGCGGCTTGTCGATAGGCAACTCCAGTAGCGGATTCGGCTGGTCCACCACACCCTCACCGCGAAGGTACGGGTACAGGCGCGCGGCCCAGCCGGTGACCACCTCACCGCCGTACGCGTCGACGGCGTTGTAGATCCGCCGCCAGAAGGACACGTCCACGTCGCCACCTGCGGCTCGGACGAACTGGTCGGCGATCGGGGCGAGCGACTGGCACCACGTCTGCAAGCCGAACCCGGCGATCGCGTCCACCCGTGCGCGGATCTTCTGCCAGTCCTCCATGGTGCCGGTCAACGTGATCGACGGGATGCCGCACACGCACACCAGCCACAGCGAGAAGTACGGCGAGTAGGCGTCGAGCAAGACAACTCGTCCCGCGACCCGGTCGACCTCCGTGCTGGTGGAGAAATCGCACTCGAACACGTCCGCGTCGCTGATCTCGGCGGCGAGCAGCTTGTGGAATGACTCCACCACGTCCTGCCAGGATTGCGCGTCCTGCGGCATCGGCCCGTCGACGGCCACGGTGAGCCGCTTACGGCCGGCGTGGCCCACCAGCCGGGGGCGCAGCTGTTCGGCGTGGAGCCGGATGTGTTGGGCGACGCCGTGCGCGATGGTCAACCACACCGCGTCGGGAGACAACACCAGCGGCCGATGGTCGGCGAACGCGCGCCCGACGGCGTCGAGCAGCGGATGTACCCCGTCTGGCACGAGCATCGGCAGCGCTGGATCACCGCCGAACACCAGCGCGTCCCCGAACAGTTCGCCGAGCGGCCGGGTGGGCAGTCCCTCGGTTGCGGGGGTCACCTCGTCGACCCGGAAGGTCACCATTGCGCGACTCTAACGCCTGCTCGCCCGGACGCGATCCCGCTACGAAGTACCCATCTCGCCCCTGTCGTCGCGTTGGTCGTGCCCGGCGTAGTGGGTTGCCGTGGCGATGAGCATGCATCGGCCGAGGGCGTGCGTCTGCTTCCTGGGGTGAGGCCGACTGCTACACGAGACGCGGCTTGATATCGATCCACTCACGCAGCTGGGCGGCGAGGTGTGTGTCCAGGACTGCGTCCAGGTGCCACTGGGCTGCGCTGACCAGATTCTTCGCCTGCCGGGTGTGGCGCATCTGGGTGCGGTCAAGACCGCCCAGTTCTCGCCGGTCGGCGAGCGTGGCCGCCTCGTTCAGACCGACTGGGATCGCGTCCAGGCAGGCCCGGACGATGTAGTCAGCGGACGGCAGCACCGCCAACCCGATCCCCGAGCGGCGCAGGTCCGCCGCGAAGTACGCCAGCTTCTCGGCGCTCTCGGCTTCGCTGAACACGGCCCGGGCCCGCCCCTGCCACAGCAGCCAGAGCTTCAGCTCCGCCCACTCCGCCCGCCAGCCTGACTGGTCCCGCAGCTGCTGATCGATGACCAGCAGCAGGTAAAGCCACCAGTTGACTCGCTCGCGCGGCCCCGGCTGGCGGCGGTCCAGCCACTGCCGGCGCTGATCCTCATCGAGACGGAGTAGGTGGACCGATCCGTCTTTGACGGACTGGCGTTGCCCGCCGAGTCTCCTCGCGGCCACGAGCTCGGGCGGATGGGGTGCGCTGATCGACCAGACGTCACCGGCATCAACCAGCCCCTGGTGCCCGGTGGTGGCCACGAGGAGGGATATCCGCGACTCGGCAAGCCAGTACCGCCGGTAGTCCGCATCGGTCCGGTCGGTGATCTCCTGCAGGTGGTAGCCGAGGCGGTCCAATCCGGCGTCCAACTGCGTGGACCGCAGCTGCCGGCCGAACGGCCCGTACCGCTGCACGAGTGCATCGTTGACCGTGATGCTCGCCAGGCGATGCGCTTGCACGGTGAAGCCGGCCGCCTGCCAGGAGCCGGATCCGGGATGCCGAGCCCAGGAGAACTCCACCAAGCCGTAGTCACGCCGCATCACGGCGCGGCCCCGGTCCCCCGCGAAGTCTCCACCCAGCGTGCGGGCTACCTCGTCCGGTGAGTCCGTCAGGCCCACGCCCAGCACGGCACCGCTGACCACGACGTCGACGAAGAAGTCAAGACCGGCCATCCGGCAAGCGTGGCGAAGGACCGGGTGCAGCGCAATCCGCAGCGGGACTTCCGGCGATCGATCTCCCGGATCATGTCGTAGCGGGCACCCGTACATCTGCTGAGCAGGTGTGCCACTCGATCAACTAAAGATGGTCGCAGTATGGAGAGCAACGACGACCGAGGGCATGGCCCAGGTCCCGCAGGAGAGTGCCCAGCCGCTCGACCTCCTCCACCGTGGGCGGGGTGATGGCTGCACCAGCCGCGATATGTTCCCCGACCTCGTACAGCGCAGCGTATAGATCCTCAGCAGTCGCGCGGTCGAGCCGCAGAACGATGTCATCCGGCATGCGCAGACCCTACTCGCACGTCTCGCGGCACCCGGTTCGCCAAGGCCGGGTGCGCGGATCTGCGCCGACCCGTGCGCGCAGCCCGCCGCGCGGGCCAGCCTCATGGGCGGTTCTACGCGGTCGGTGAGCTTAGCGTGTTCGCCTGCGCTTGATCACCTCGTGCAGATCGCCGCCCGCAACGCCGATCGGCGAACCACCACGCGCTACGACCGGGGCCGCAAGAACCTCGACGGGCACCCCAACTACATCCTGGTCGCGTACATGGCCTCCGGCACATAGCCAGCCGCTCGCGGCTTTGCCGATGATTCGGCGTACTTTCGGCTTGTCCATCAGGTGCCGCGCCGTGGTGTCACCGATTGCTGGTTGGCGGATCAGTGGGTGGTGCGGTCAGTCGGCCCAGTTCGGTGCCGGCGAGCCGGCGCACCACCGGGTCGGGGTCGCTGGCATACCGGTGGAGGATGTCCGGGGCAGCGTCAGGCGCGAGATGTCGCGCCGCAACCGCGACCCGCTGACGGACGTCGGGGGCCGGGTCGGTTGCGAGCTCAACCAGGAGTTTCCGCCAGTGCGTTGCGCTGCCACCGGCGCTGGCGAGTCCACGGATGGTGGCCGCGCGTACCACTGTCTGGTCGTCTCGCGCCAGCGCCGTGAGCTGCGGTGCCACGCGGGGATCGGAGTCAACCGCCTTCGCGAGCGCGTGGGCGGCGTCGATCCGCAGTTCCGGGTCTTCGTCGGCAGCGAGCGTGAGCAGGGCGTCGACTGCGGTCGGTCCGCCGACTGCGCCGAGGGCGTTGCGGGTGTTCTCGCGGACGTGCGAGTCGGGGTCGTTGAGTAGCCGCAGCAGGGCCGGGGTCGCCTCGCGGTTGCCGAGTTGCCCGAGTGCGTACGCGGTCATGGATCGTACCCGGGGCGCCAGGTCGGCGGCGAGGGCAACCAGCGGCATCACCGCGTCAGCCCTGCCGCTGTAGCCAAGTTGGCTGATCGCCGATACTCGTACCTGTTCGTCCAGGTCGCGCAGTGCCTCGATGAGAACTTTGAAGGCCCGGTCGTCGGCGGCTGAGTCAGGAATCGAGGCGATTGCCACGGATCTGATCTTCGGATCGGCGTCGGTCGCCGCAGCTGCCAGCAGTTCGACGTCCTGCGCTTCGGCCACGAACCCGAGTGCCCACAGCCCTTCGCGGCGCAACTCGAGCGCGTTACCGGTGACCAACTCGAGCACCACGCGCCGGGCGGCTGGCCGATCCCCGTGCAGCAGGTCGATGATTTCGGCCTGCAAGCTGTCCTGGTCGTCCCCGAGGTCGCGGGCTGAGGCGCGCAGCAGCGCGGGAAGCGCCGCCACACCCTGGATGCCGGCCAAGACGCCAGCGATCAGGTCGCGGCCGTAGAAGTTCCCTTCGTCGAGGAACCGGTCGAGTGCCTCGGTCAGGTGGGGCACCAACGTGATGTCCCCGCAGGCCTCCAACTCCCTGAGAGTCGGTGCGATGGCGTCGTAATCGTCCTCAAGCTCTACGGCGTGCCGGGCCACGGCTTCCAAGGACCCACGGCTGTCGAACACGCGGTCACCATGCCACACCCGATGGTGGAACAGTGCACCGAACCGGCAAGATCAACCCGCTTGTCCGTCGCCGGCCAGGCGCGGAGTCGCGCCGATGTGCGGAGGCAGGATCCTCATACTGGGCGCATGGCCCGGGATGTTTCGTCGGTTGACGCTGTTCTGCGCTTCGCCTCCGCCCTGCGCGAGTTGCGTGGTCGACTGCTCGCCGACTTGTTTCCCGTCGCGGACATCGCGGATCTTCTGGCTGCGGTCCGCTCGCGCGGAGAGTTGCCCCGGGAAGGTGTCACCCGTAGCGGGATCGAGTACACCGTCCACGGCGCTGGGTGCCGGTTAATCAGCTCCGACGGCAGGGAGGCCGACGTCGACCTGGTCACCGATCCCTTGCTCGGGCGCGAGGTTGAAGCATTCGACGCCTGGCGAATCCGTTGGTTCCTCAACGAAGCCGCCGATGACGGCTACAGCCATGAGGACATCGTGGCGGCCTGCACCCATCTCGCCAGCGAGGGCCACCTACGCGAGGTGGCTGAAGGCCGATGGTTCGCGTTGCCTGACGCTCCAGGCGGCCCGGCATGAGTCACCCACACGCAGCAACCCACCGCTGTCTGCCTTGAAGCAGCGCATCTTCAGGTACCCGGATCTTCCGCCGTGCGTGAGCTGGGCCGCCAGTGTTGCAAGGGGTTTTGCTTCGCTGGGCTCATGCCGGCTGGAGCCAGCGGGTGTGGATGTCCTGGTAGCGGAGCGGGTCGACGGTGGCGGGCTCGTCGAGGAGTTCGACGAGTAGGGCGCCGTTCGGGAGCCGGCGTGCCTGGGCCGCGATCTCGGGCAGCGGTGCCGGTGGCAGGTGGCGGTCGGGGCCCAGGTAGGTCCACCAGCCGAGTTCGGCCGGCCAACCACCGGCCGGGTGGGAGTGGTCGTGGATGCCGAGGTCCCACACCTGCTCGCTTGACCATTCGTCGAGGATTCGGCCGACGTCGGCCTGCAGGCGCTGGGCGACGTCGAGCCACAAGCCGGACGCTCCTATGCCGCGTCAAGTGTTTGGGGTGGGGTTTCGAGGCGTCGGTAGAGCTCTCGGGCGATGTAGCGCTTGAGGCAGCGTTTGATCTCCCGATCGGTTTTGCCTTGGGTGCGGCGGCGCTCGGCGTAGGCGCGGGTGCGTTCGTCGCGTTGCAGGCGGCATAGGGCGATGGTGTGCAGGGCCCGGTTGAGCTGGCGGTCTCCTGAGCGGTTGAGGCGGTAACGGACGGTCTTGCCGGAGGACGCCGGGATCGGGGCGGCTCCGGCGAGCATGGCGAACGCGGCGTCGTTGCGGCAGCGCCCGGGATGGGACCATGCGGTCAGCACGGTGGCCGCGACGATCGGTCCGACGCCGGTGAGGTCGAGCAGGTCCGGTCGCCAGGAGCGCACGATCGTGCGGATCGCCTTTTCGTGCTCGGTGGCTTCAGCTTCGAGGAAGCGGACGCGGCGAGCGAGGTCCCGCAACACGGTCAGACAGGTGAACACCTCGATATCGGTGTTGGGGGTGGGACGCAGCCGGGTGGCGGTGGTGAGCATGAGGCGGGTGCTCTGGCCGCGGAAGCGGGCCCGCACCACCTCAGGAGCGGTGATTACCAACGCGTGCAGTTGCCGCTGGGCATCCGAACTGGCTTCCACGGCTGCGCGGCGGGCGGTCAGCCGTGCCTGCAGCGCAGCCCGCTCGGGTCCCGTCTTGGGCTGGGCCAGGCGGGTGCGGGCCAGGGCGTCGCGGGCAGCTCGTTCGGCGTCAATCGGGTCGGACTTCGCCCCGGCGCGGCGCGCCGGTCGCACCGGTCGGTCCAGTTCCACGACCAGCTCACCGGCGTCGGCCAGGTGCCGGGCCAGGCCGGCCCCGTAACCGCCGGAGCCCTCCAGCGCCCAGGCCCGCAGCCCTGAATGCTGCTCGGCTAGAGCCACCAACTCGGCATAGCCGTCCCTGTCAGTGTTCACCGTGGCCCTGGCGATGACCCCACCGGTGCGGGTGTCGAGCACCGCGGCGGTGTGCGTGTCTTTGTGCGTGTCGACGCCGATGACGACCTCGACCAGATCTGCCAGCATGGACATGCGTTCTCTCCTCAACCGTGGGGACGCAAGGTCCGGTCCGGTGCGGAGATGGCAGGACTGTGATGAGACACGCCAGCCGCTAACTGGCGGTCAAGCTCCTGATCAGGCCAAACGTCTCCCGCCGGGCCGGCGCCGGCAGCAGCAGGCGGACAAGTCCCGCCAAAGGCACAAAGCCAGTCAGACGAAGAGTCACACCTGCCACTGCCAGCTATCAGCTCACCACTGCTGAACCGACCCCGCCATGCTCACAGTCAGGCGAGCGTGCAACTCGCGGAAGGTGTCGGCCTCGGGCGTTGGGTGGCGGTAACAGAAGGCGGAATCCAACGCCCACATGAGAGTCCCGTCCTGCCAGTGCACGAAGATGTCGACGTTGCCGTTCGTCCAGAGCTGGCCATGCTCCTTGCCCGTCGCCATGGCGTCGAGCGCCGCCTGCGGGTCCTCGACCGTGCGCAGGTCGCCGTCCGGGTTGGTGAACAGGTTGATCAGCCCATCGGGGCGTTGCGGGCGCAGGCCCCGGTCGGCTGCCAGGGCGTGCAGCTCGCGAAGAGCTGGCTCTGCCGCCGCCGGCACTCGCAGCTCCCAGATCCAGTCCGATCCCACGACGGCATGATGCCGATCTGGGGGCTTGACCCCTGATCCTGGACACGGGGTTTATGCGGCTGGGGCCAGCGTAGCTGGCGCTGGTCGGGTGTTGTTCTCGTAGGTGATCGGGGC
>NZ_JBFAJK010000094.1:0-9339 GCF_040655175.1 Micromonospora sp. NPDC050495
AGCCCCGATCACCTACGAGAACAACACCCGACCAGCGCCAGCTACGCTGGCCCCAGCCGCATAAACCCCGTGTCCAGGATCAGGGGTCAAGCCCCTCCCTACGAACTGCGGAACTCGGGTTACACCGTTCGTCCCAGTGTCACGGCAAGGTAACTATATGACCCTTTCAGGCGAGTCCGAGTATTTGGAGTGGCCGGTAGGGGTTTCTGCTGTTGCGGCGTAGGGCTGGGGCGATGGCGGTGATACCGGCCAGTCGGAGCAGGCTGATCGCGGTGTTGCGCAGGGTGGCCATGACCGAGGCGCTTGGCCGGTGCGCAGGCGGCTGGCGTCTTCGCCGTAGGTGGTGTCGCGGATGTGGTGCAGGACTTCGATGGTCCAGTGCCTGCGTAGCCAGTCGGCCAGGTCGGCGGGGCTGGCCTCGGCGGCGTCCAGGTTGGTGATCGCGTAAACGGTCACGGTGGACCAGCGGCCGGTGGCCAGGTTCATTCGTCGGCGGCGGATCCGTAGTGCTTGCACGGCGTGCGGAAAGTTCAGCGCGAGTGTGCCGGTGCAGGTGACGGCCTGCAGGCGGCGGATGTCGTAGCGGCCGTGTCCGCGGGTGCTGGTCTCGTCCTGGATCGGGATCTTCGCCCAGGGCAGGGTCTTGAGCTGGTGATACAGACGCGGCTGATTCTTCTTCACGGTGAACAGGTAGGCGGCTTTCTTGTCGTCGACCAGCCAGCGGGCGTGCTGGCGCTGAGTGTGCAGCGCGTCGGCGGTGACGACCACCGAGGTCAGGTCGAGCGGTGCCAGCAGTGGCTGGAAACGGGTCAGCTCGTTGGTCTTGCCGTCGACATCGACTTGGCCCAGGACGGTTCCGGTGTGCTGATCCAGCACGGCGAGCAGATGCACCTGGGCGCCGGCCGGGCCGCTGCCTCGCAAGGTTTTGCCGTCCACGCTGTACACCTGCCGGCCCGAGCTCGATACCGGCCGGGATGCGAGGACCCACCGACCGACCGCCTCATCCAAGGCGTTGGCGTCGACGCCGGTCAGGATCCGCCGGAACGTCGACTCGTCCGGAGCCCGATACACCCCGGTGAGCGGATCCCGGAACATGCCCAGCTCGGCGAGGACCTGCTGCGGCGCGTCAGCGGCCCATTCCGCGACCGCCGCCGCGGATCGGGCGCCGGTCAATACCGCCGCGACCGCCGTGGCCAGCACCGGCGGCAGCGCATGCACGACACCGCGAGGGTCACGCCGGTCCGGCACAGCCGTCAACGCCGTGACCAGGCTTGCCCTGCGCTGGTCAGGTAACGGCTCGTCCAACAGGCGGTCCGCGTGCACGGCCAACACGTCAATCAGCGATGATGATCCCAACGGGCGTGGTCCTCTTTGATCTTCCCAGACTCGACACCTGGATGATCATTGAAAGGCCGCGCCCGTCTCTATACCACCATGATCCGGAGCGTCCGCCCTCAGCCGCCCACAACGGCCATATCGCTACCTTGCCGGAGCCCTGCTCTCTGCTGCCGGCAGGTTGACAAAGAGAGGTGCCGTCAATCCACACTCCGTGTTGGGTTTCAAAACTCGGTTATGTGCCCTGAGCTGGTTCTTTATGCGACTCGTTCGTACTCGTTGATCAGCCCGCCGAGGACAGGCCGACGTCTGATCCCGTTCGTGGGCGATATCGACGGCGGTCGGTCGGCATGTGGAGGCTGCAACTGCAATGCCCGATGCGGTCGTCGCCGGTTGTAGTGGCGGACGTACTGGTCGAGGGTCCGACGGAGATGTTGTTCGCCGACGATGAGCATGCGGTCGGTGACCTCGCGGCGGACGGTGCCGACGAACCGTTCGGCGTAGGCGTTGGCTCGCGGGCTCTGCGGTGGGATCTTGAACACCGGCGCCGATCCCCGGCGAGAACGGGCGCGACCTGGCCGAGGCGCGTTGCCTTGCGGCGCTGCTGGTCGCGCTGATCGCCGACACCGACCGCGCCGCCGCCCTCGGCGTGTCACGGGTGCTCACCGGCAGTGAATTGGAGGAGCATGCCGGGCCGGTCCTGAGCCGCATGGCCGCAGAGCGCGACCCCGTCATCCGCGGCCGGATGCTCGACGATCTGGTTTGCGCCGTGGTCGACCAGGTTCGTCCTGGACGGACCGCGCGCAGTGCTGTCCGGCCGGCGCGGGGGAGTGCGTCAGCGCCGATCAGGTCACCAGCCCCGCGGGGGACTCCAGCGTCTCGCGGAGGTCCCTGATCCGGCCGTCGTCCCACTCGACGGTGGGATCTGGTTCGAGGAACGTGAAGGCGAGGCCGGCGATCCCCGCGGCCGGCAGCGACCATTCCGCCGGTTCGGCCGCGCCGAACGGTTCCGCCTCGACGCGTCGTATCGCGATGTCAGGCGTGGAGAGGGCCATGATGACCAGTCCCCGCATGGTGGCGCTCGCCAGGGTCGCCAGCGTCTCGAAGGTGGCGCCGGTCTCAGGGCGCAGCCGGTAGCCGATCAACCCCGCGACACGCTCGTAGGATGTCGCGATTCGCGAGATGAACCCCTGCTCCGACCGGCCGAGCGCGCTCTGGACCTCGGCCCTGAGATCGCCGTCGTCGAGACTCATGAACGTGGCGTGCAGGGCGAGGTAGGTGCGCCATTCGGTCGATCCGTACATGGTCTCGAAGTCGCGCAGGGCTCCCTGGCGAAGCAGTTCGACGCCGAGGGCGTGCCGGAGCTCCGGTGTCGTGAGCCAGTCCAAGTGGTCCAGGGCCACCCGCCTGATCAGCTCCGACGTCTCGTCGTGGGCGATCGCGGCGGGGGTGGCGGCCCGGGCGAGTTCAGTCAACAGGTCGCTGAAGAACAGGTCCTTGTACGGCCAGCGGCGGTAGGCGGCGCTGCGTGACACGCCGGCGTCGCGGATTGCGTCCTCGAAGCTGATGTGCCCCAGGCTCACGGTCAGTCCCGACCGGTTGACCGCCGCCGTGGCGGCCTCGAGCATCCGGCGCGCGGTCTCCTCGTCCGACAGCCTGCTCCGTCGCCGACCGAGGCCCGGGCGTGGTCGCTGCTCGTCCTTCACGTCACACCCTTCTTTGAGACATGGTATTCCAAATACCAAGTCTGTACTCTAGGGCTGCGCGGGCTCCGTGACCAGGAAAACCGCGGCAACGTCGAGACGCGGAGGTCCCCGGCCATGGATACCGGCATCGCAACCAGAAGATCACCATTCACGTTCATCCTCCTGCTCGTCGCGCTCTCCATCCCCTTCCTCGTCGTCGGCGCTATCGTGGAGTCGCCCCGGTGGATGCCGATGGGAATGCCCGTCAGCGCGTTCATGATTTTCTGCCCCCTCATCGCGGCGTCCCTCCTGATCCATCGGCAAGAAGGCCGAGCCGGGGTGTGGCGACTCGTCAAGCGGAGCATCGACGTCACGAAGGTCAGGCCGAGGATCTGGTACCTGCCCGCCGTACTGCTGATGCCGGCGGTTCTGCTCCTGTCGTACGTGGTCATGCGCCTGACCGGGGCGCCGCTGCCCGAGCAGCCGTACGTCTCACTGGCGGCGATACCGGTGCTCTTCCTCGTCTTCACCATCGCCGCCGCGTTGGAGGAGGCCGGCTGGATGGGGTACGCGGCGGAGCCGTTGCAGGCCAGGTGGAACGCGCTGACCACCGGCGTCGTGCTCGGCGTGGTCTGGGCGGCCTGGCACGTCACGCCCTGGGCGTATGTTCACGACGCACGGTGGGTGGCGGGACAATGCCTCTCCACGGTCGCCGGCCGGGTCTTGATCGTCTGGCTGTTCAACAACACCGGCGGGGCGGTCTACGCCGCGGTCATGTTCCACGCCATGATGAACCTCAGCGAAGCCCTGTTCCCCAACGACAGCTCGCACTACGACCCCCTCGTCACGGGTATCATCCTCGCCGCCGTCACGGTGGCCGTCGTCCTGCTCTGGGGTCCGGAAACGCTGACCCGGGCGCGGCGATCGCATGCCCAGGCTGTCCAGGCAGCCCCATGAGCGCGATGGCGGGCGACCGCAGCGTCCTCGGCCCGCCGTAGCGCGGGCTACCGATCAGCGAAGGCTACGGAACCGCGGCTTAACCTCCGCGGCGGCGGCCCGGTCGAGCAACCAGAGGGTACGGCTCACCCCGCTCGCCCGGCGGCTGGCAGTTGCACGGGCCCCACCCCGGCCAACGCCATCCCGACCGCACGCGCCTTGTCCCCGCCGGCGGCGACCAGCCACACCTCGTCGGCCGTGTTGATCGCCGGGGAGCGTCAGGGTCAACCGTACCGGCGGCGGCTTGGGCCTACCGCGCACCGCGCTGACCGGCCGCGTCTCGTAGCCGACAGGATGCCCCGGGAAGATCGAGGCGACGTGCCGTCCTCACCCACGCCGAGCAGCAGCACGTCGAAGTGGGCAGGCGGGCGGTACCCGGCCGCGGCGTTTGGGGCTAGCGGTCGTGCTTGCCCGAGTAGTAGGGCCGCTGCTCGGCGACTCGGTCGATCGGAATCAGGGTCCCGTCGAGGATCGCGTAGGCCAAGCGCGCAGCTCGGCGCATCGCTTCGGCGAGGTCCGCGGCGTGGGCGGCGAGCAGGTCGACGTCCCGCAGGTACCGCCACACCATCGTCACCGACACACCGAAACCGGCCGCAAGGCGGGTGAGGGTGTCACCGCTGCGCAGGTACTGGAACCCGCCGTGCATGCGATTCACGGTCCCGTCGCGGGTCCACCGATTGAAGTAGTGGTAGACGAGCTTGTGGTGGGGGAAATCGGCCGGCAGCGCGTCCCACTGGCAGCCGGTCCGGTCGAGGTAGCGGATCGCGTCCACCACGTCCCGGCGGGGGTAGATGATCGGCCGGCCGCGTCCGGTCCCGGCCGGGACGTGCGGGGCGATGAGCCGCCATTCGGCGTCGCTGGTGTCCGACGGGTAGTGCCGTGGCCGGGCGGTGGGCAGGTGAGCGTCGAGGGTGGCCGGCGTGGCAGGTGCGGCCACGCCGGCGACCAGGTATACAGACAGGGTTGGGCCTTCGGTCGTGCTGGTTTAGTCACCTGTGCTCGTATCCGAAGGCCCTTCCTCATGTCACGCCGCCACGCCGAGCGCCGTCACGATTATCGATCTTCGCCAGGCTCAGCAACCGCCTGAACCCCTTATTTACCAGGCACTCAGAATCTGTCACGCCGGTCAGTACGTCCAGGTGACCGCGCTCTTGCAGGCCGAGTTACGGCAGATCGTCGCACAGTGGGGCCGAGACTTCGACGTGCTGCTTACACCGACGATGGCGTGCACCCCACCGAGGCTCGGGACCGTCCTGGCCGAGGCCAACAAGAACGTCGAGGGCCCCCGACCGACCGAGACCCGCATGGTCTTCCTCACGGCCATCTGCAACATCACCGGACTGCCGGCGATCAGCCTGCCGGTTCACTTCTCCGCAGCGGATCTACCGATCGGCGCCCAGCTCATCGGTGCACCGTTCGGCGAAGCGACGCTGATCCGACTGGCTGCCGCCATTGAGCTGGAGGTCGGGTGGGCCCGGGCCATCCCACCCCGGTACCGGTAATTCTCCGGCCCTCGGGAACGAGGATTGATCGCTGTGACGAGGGCCTACGACGCTGGCAGCCGCCGCGCTGCTGCTCGCAGCGGCCCTGCCACCCGCCGCCGGCGTCGCCCATGCTTCATCGCCGAGACGCGAACACCTCGGCGTTGAGCTCCCTGGTGGCCCCCAGGGCGAGTTCGCGCCCTTGATCCAGCAGCTCCAACCAGCGTGGTGCGACGGTCGGTCGGGTGGGCGGTGCGCCTTACCAAGCCTGCCGATTCCAGCCGGCGCAATCTTGTCCTCTGCCACGGCGCGGACCGCCGCCCGCAGCTCTTGGTAGTCCTCGGGCAGCTTGAATAGGTCGACCGTCACGTCACACTCCCGGCTGGTCGTCAGACGCTGCGCCGGTACTGTCCGCCGACTTCGAAGAACGCTTCGCTGATCAGGCCCAGCGAGCAGTAGCGGACCGCGTCCATCAGGGCCTCGAAGATGTTGCCGCCGTTGGTTGCCGCGGTCTTGAGCCGCTCCAGGGCGGCGGGGGCCTCGTCGGCGTGTTGGGCGTGGAAGTCGGCGAGCCGGTCGAGCTGTGACTGCTTTTCGGCGTCGGTGCCGCGTGCCAGTTCGATCTTCTGGGCGGGCGCGTCGGCGTGTTCGGCGAGGAAGGTGTTGACGCCGATGATGGGCAGGGAGCCGTCGTGCTTCTTGTGCTCGTAGAGCATGGACTCGTCTTGGATGCGGCCGCGCTGGTAGCCGGTTTCCATGGCGCCGAGGACGCCGCCGCGTTCGGCGAGGCGGTCGAACTCGGCGAGCACGGCCTCTTCGACCAGATCGGTGAGTTGGTCGACGATGAACGAGCCCTGTAGCGCGTTTTCGGTCTCGGCCAGGCCCCATTCCGCGTCGATGATCATCTGGATGGCGAGGGCCCGGCGCACGGACTGGGCCGTGGGTGTGGTGATGGCCTCGTCGTAGGCGTTGGTGTGCAGGCTGTTGGCATTGTCGTAGATCGCGCAGAGGGCTTGCAGTGTGGTGCGGATGTCGTTGAAGTCCATCTCCTGGGCGTGCAGGGACCGGCCTGAGGTCTGTACGTGGTACTTGAGTTTCTGGGCGCGTTCGCCGGCGCCGTATTTGTCGCGCATGGCGATGGCCCAGATGCGGCGGGCGACGCGGCCGATGACGGTGTACTCGGCGTCCATGCCGTTGGAGAAGAAGAACGACAGGTTGGGGGCGAAGTCATCGATGCCCATGCCCCGGGCGAGGTACGCCTCGACGTAGGTGAAGCCGTTGGCGAGGGTGAACGCGAGCTGGGTGATCGGGTTCGCTCCGGCCTCGGCGATGTGGTAGCCGCTGATGCTGACGGAGTAGAAGTTGCGCACCTGATGCTGGATGAACCATTCCTGCATGTCGGCCATGCAGCGCAGGGCGAACTCGGTGGAGAAGATGCAGGTGTTCTGGCCCTGGTCTTCTTTGAGGATGTCGGCCTGCACCGTGCCACGCACGGTCGACAGCGCCCGTGCCCGGATCTGCTCTGCCTCGTCGTCGCTCGGCTCGCGGCCCTCGGCCTTGCGGAACCGGTCCAACTGCTGGTCGATGGTCGCGTTGAAGAACATCGCCAGGATCGCCGGGGCCGGGCCGTTAATGGTCATGGACACCGACGTGGTCGGCGAGCACAGTTCGAACCCGGCGTACAGTTCGCGCATGTCGTCGACGGTTGCGATCGACACCCCGGACGTGCCGATCTTGCCGTAGATGTCCGGGCGCTTGTCGGGGTTGCGCCCGTACAGCGTCACCGAGTCGAACGCGGTCGACAGCCGGGTGGCCGGCTGGCCGGCGCTGAGCAGGTGGAAACGGCGGTTGGTGCGGAAGGCGTCGCCCTCGCCGGCGAACATGCGCGCCGGCGCTTCCTCGGTCCGCTTGAACGGGAACACCCCGGCGGTGAACGGGAACGCGCCGGGCAGGTTCTCGCTGCGCAGAAAGCGGAGCAGTTCACCCTCGTCCCCGTAGCGGGGCAGCGCGACCCGGGGCTGCTTCGTACCGGACAGAGTGGTGCGCGTCAGCGGGGTCCGGATCTCCTTGCCACGGACGGTGTACACCTGCTCGTCGCCGTCGTAGCGGGCGCGCACGGCAGGCCACTGCCCCAGCATTTCGCGCACGTCGCTGTGCAGGCTCTGCTCAGTGCGTTCCAGCAGCGCGGCAACGGCCGCCGCAGCTTGGGCGTCTTCGCCCGCGAGGAGGTCGCGGGTGGCGGCCAGGTGTTGGCGTCGCCGGACGAGATCCACCTGCTCGGCGGTGGTGGCGTGGTAGCGGCGCACGGTCTGGGCGATCTCAGCGAGATACCGTTCCCGGCCCGACGGCAGCACCGAGCTCAGCCCGGTCGACGTTCGCCCGGCCACGACCGGCAGCACCCCGGTGAAGTCCGGGAGGCCGTGCTGGCCGAGAAGGTGCTTGAGGTGCTGGTACAGGGCGGTCACGCCGTCGTCGTCGAAGCGGGCCGCGCTCGTGCCGAAGACCGGCATCTCCTGCCACGGCGTGCCGAACTGCTCGCGGTTGCGCACCATCTGCCGTGCCACGTCCCGCAGCGCGTCCTGCGCGCCGCGGCGTTCGAACTTGTTGATGGCCACGACGTCGGCCAGGTCGAGCATGTCGATCTTCTCGAGCTGGCTGGGCGCGCCGAACTCCGGTGTCATCACATACAGCGATACGTCGACGAACGGCACGATCGCGGCGTCGCCCTGCCCGATGCCGGGCGTCTCGACGATCACCAGGTCGTAGCCGGCCGCCTTGCAGGCGGCAACGATGTCGCCGAGGTGCTCGGGCACCTGCGCGCCCGGGGTGCGCGTCGCGAGGGAGCGAAAGAACACCACGTCGGGGGCGATGCTGTTCATCCGGATCCGGTCACCCAACAACGCACCACCGCGGCGGCGGGTGGGGTCCACGGCCAACACGGCCACCCGTAGTTTGTCCTCGCTGTCGCGGCGCAGTCGGCGCACCAGCTCGTCGGTCAGGGACGACTTCCCGGAACCACCAGTTCCGGTGATGCCGAGCACCGGAACGGTGCGCGCCTGCGCGGCGCGGTGCACTGCGGCGGCGAGTGAGTCGTCGGCGCCGGCCTCCAGTACGGTGATCGCCCGAGCCAGCGCCGCATCGTCGCCTGTCAGCAGCGTGTCGATCTCGGGACCCTGGACCGACAGGTCGAAGTCACACTCGCGGATCAGCTCATTGATCATCCCGGGCAGGCCGAGGCGTTGGCCGTCCTGCGGGCTGAAGACACGCACACCCCGCTCCGCCAGCAGCGCGATCTCGTCGGGCACGATCGTCCCGCCGCCTCCGCCGAACACGCGTACGTGTCCCGCACCTCCCTCGGCGAGCCGTTCGACCAGGTAGCTGAAGTACTCGACGTGTCCGCCCTGGTAGGAGGAGACCGCGATGCCGTTCGCGTCCTCCTGCAGGGCCGCAGTCACGACCTCCTCGACGCTGCGGTCATGACCGAGGTGTACGACTTCGGCACCCTGGCTCTGCAGCAACCGTTGCATGATCGTAATCGCCGCATCATGCCCATCGAACAGGCTGGCCGCGGTCACAAAGCGCACCGGATGCACCGGCACATGCAGTGCGGGAGCAGGAGAGGACGACTTCGGCTGACTCATGGCACTCCTGAACCGAGGGCTGTCGCACGCAATGGCGCACGAGGCTAGGTGTCGATAGTAGGACGTCCAACTATCTGATGTCCATGCATTGTGAGAGGAGCCCTTTAGGGGGTGTCTCAGTTGGTGAGGTTGTGGCCTCGGGCATGATCTTCTATTTGTGGCGGATGTTGTGGAGGACATGATCCAGACCTGGGCGCCGGA
>NZ_JBFAJK010000095.1:0-9211 GCF_040655175.1 Micromonospora sp. NPDC050495
GCCGCCGGAGTCCGCGCTGTCGTCGGCCCGGCCGGCGACGGCGGCCAGGCCGTCGGTCCCGCCGGGCAGTTGGCCGATCTGGGTGCTCAGCGTGCGCAGCCGCTCGACGGCCGCGCAGGGGTCCTTCCCGGCGACGGCCTTCGCCGTCCGCTTCTCGGCCGCGTCGACAGCGGGGACGACCTTGGCCGCCTGCGCGGAGTCGGGGAAGGTGTCCAGCAGGTAGCCGAACCGGGGGACCCAGTCGCCGCCGGTGCCGGTCAGGCCGTCCGCTCCGCATGCGTACAGCGAGGTGGCGAGCCGGTCGTCGGGCCAGTGGGTGAGCGTGCCGAGCTGGTCCCTGGGCATGGAGTCGGGCACCGTCCGCAGGTACTTCAGCGGTTCGACGGCCGCGCAGTAGTCCTGGTCCGCGTAGGCGGCGGCGACGGTCGTGTAGTACGTCCGCATGCGGCCGGGGATCCGGGCCGCGGCCCGGGAGCCGGCGTGGTGGACCGCGAGGTCGCGGTAGACGCCCAGGGCGTCCCGGTAGGCGGGCCGGGCGGTGGCGAAGTCCTTCTCCCCGGCCGCGTCGACCTGCCGGTCGGCGGCGGCGAGCCGGTCGAGCAGCGCGCGTTCGACGGCCTCCTTCCGGGCGCTGTCGTACCAGAGCGCGCCGGCCGCCGGGACGGCGAGGAGGACGATGCCCAGCACGAGCGCGACGGCCCGCTGCCCGGGCCACACCAGCCGGGTGCGCAGGCCGACGAAGGCGCCGTGGACGGCGGCGAGCAGCAGGAGGACCGCGTAGCCGGCCAGTGCGGAGCCGGGCACGCCGTCGGCGTCCGCGGGCAGCGCGACGAACAGCAGGACGGCGGTCGCCGCCAGGCAGACGGCGAGCGGGAGCCACCGCCGGACGAGCAGATAGCCGAGGCCCAGACCGGTCAGGTTGAGCAGGGCCACGGCGGCGGCGCGCAGTGCGTCCGGCGGCGCGGGCGGCGGGCCCGACGGCATCGGCGGGACGTACGGGCCCGGCACCGGGAAGCCCTGGCCGGCCAGCGGCCCGCCGAAAGGCCCGTGCGGAGGTTCCTGATGCGGTGGCCCCGGATACGGACCGTACGCGTCCCCGGACATGGCGGCTCCCCCAATTGCTGCCGAATCCTACGGAATTGACAGCGTACGGCCAATCGCGCGACGCCGACAGGGTCCAGAAGACCCGTCACGTGCCGGGACGGCCGTCCGGCCGCCATCCGCGTGAAAGCCCGGACGCCTCGGGTGGTTGCCGCCGCGCCGTGCGCGTGGCACGCCGGGCTGCCCGGTGCGGCCCGCTTACATTCCGGCTGACGGACCGCCGGCCGGACCGTCGTGACGTCGACCCTCCGGGCGTGGCACCGCCGCCCGGTCGCCCGGCTTCCCTGGGAGAGATGTGACCTGGTCCCGCATCCGTTCCGCGCTGGCCCGGCCGACGGCCGGACTGCTCCTGTCGGCCTGCTGGCTCGCCGGGTGCGGGGAGCTGCCCGCGGCCCGAGACCCGCACGCCACCCGGCAGCCCGCGCCGGACACCGACCACGGCCTCCCGGCCGGTCCGCGGCTGGAGGACCCGCCGGAACTGGTCAGCCACGACGGTGTCCTGAAGGCCGCCGTCGTGGTGGAGCGCCGCAAGGTACGGGTCGGCGACCGCCTGCTGTACGCCACCGTCTACAACGGCGCGTACATGCCGCCCACCCTGCGCGTACGCCCCGGCGACCGCATCGACCTCACCCTCACCAACCGCGTCGCCGAGGACACCAACGTGCACACGCACGGCCTGCACGTCTCGCCGCGCGCCCCCTCCGACGACGTGTTCGTCTCGCTCGCCTACAACCAGTCGTACCACTACACGTACCAGGTGCCCCTCAACCATCCGACGGGCACCTTCTGGTACCACTCGCACGCGGACATGATGTCCGCGCCGCAGGTCGCCGGCGGCGAGTCGGGGGTCATCGTGGTCGAAGGCCTCCAGCAGCACCTGCCGCCGTCCCTGCGCGGCATCACCGAGCACACGATCGCCCTCAAGGACTTCCAGGTCGAGGGCGACTCGGTCAAGACGCACCCGCTCAGCATCGGCGCGCCCACGAACCGCACCGTCAACGGCCGGCGGAACCCGGTGATCGACATCCGGCCGGGCGAGACCCAGCTGTGGCGGCTCGCCAACATCGGGGCGAACATCTACTACAAGCTGCACCTGCCCGGCTCCCGCTTCCGGGTGATCGCCCAGGACGGCATCCCCGTCCGCAGGGCGTACGACCAGGACACCCTGCTGCTCGCGGCCGGCGCCCGGTTCGACGTCCTCGTGCAGGGCGGGCCGCCGGGCACCGCGCGCCTGGAGACCCTCGCCCACGACACCGGCCCGGCCGGGAACAAGCTGCCGCGGGCCGACCTCGCCACCGTCGTCACCGGCGGGCCGCCCGTGCGCCGGGCCGCCCTGCCGACCGGCATCGCTCCGCACGAGGACCTGAGCCACGCGCGGATCGCGGCCCGCAAGACCGTCGTCTTCACGGAGAACAAGGCGGGCACGGAGTTCTTCATCAACGGCCGCCGCTACGACCCGCACCGGACCGACTTCACCGCGGCCCTCGACACCGTCGAGGAGTGGACCGTGCGCAACGACACCGACGAGACCCACTCGTTCCACATCCACACCAACGACTTCCAGCTGATGAGCGTCGACGGGAAGCCGCACGACCCCGACCACGCCTGGTACGACACCATCGACGTGCCGGTGCGCGGCACGGCGGTGCTCCGCGTCCACTACGCGGACTTCACCGGCAGGACCGTGCTGCACTGCCACATCCTCAACCATGAGGACATGGGCATGATGGCGGTGCTGGACATCGTCGCGCCCCGCGCGGACGCGCCCGGCAAGTGATCACCGCGCCGGGCCGCGCCCCCGGAGCCGGTCGGGCGGGATCTCCTGCTCGGCCCAGATGATCTTGCCGTCGCCGGTGTAGCGGGCGCCCCAGCGGTGGGCGAGCTGGGCCACCAGGAAGAGGCCGCGGCCGCCCTCGTCCATGCTGCGGGCGTGCCGCAGCCGCGGGGCGGTGCTGCTGGCGTCGGCGACCTCGCAGGTCAGCCAGGCGTCCCGGAGCAGCTTCAGCCGGATCGGCGGCTCGGCGTAGCGGATGGCGTTGGTGACCAGTTCGCTGACGATGAGTTCGGTGGTCATCGCCAGCTCGTCGAGCCCCCACGCCACCACCTGGCGGGAGGCCAGGGCCCGGAGGTCGGCGACGGCGGCCGGGTCCACGGGCACGTCCCACCAGGCGACGTGGTCGGCACCCAGGGCGTGGGTGCGGGTCAGGAGCAGGGCGATGTCGTCGGGCTGGGGCACCGGCACCAATTGTTCCACGGCGGCCGTGCAGAGCGTGGCGAGGTCGGCGGCCGGATCGGCCAGCGCGCCGCGCAGCCGGGCCATGCCGCGTTCGACGTCCTGGTCCGCGCCTTCGATGAGGCCGTCGGTGTAGAGGCCGAGGAGGCTGTTCTCGGCGAGTTCGATCTCGGTGGCCTCGAACGCCATGCCGCCGAGCCCGAGCGGCGGTCCCGCGGGCAGCTCGGCGAACCAGGCCCGCCCGTCGGGTGCCACGACGACCGGCGGCGGGTGCCCGGCCCGGGCCATGGAGCAGCGCCGGGTCACCGGATCGTAGATCGCGTACAGGCAGGTCGCCCCGACGAACGTGGCCGTGCTGCCCTGCGAGCCGGTGCCCCCGCTCTCCTCCTCCCCCAGGCGCAGCACCAGGTCGTCCAGGTGGGCGAGGAGTTCGTCGGGAGGCAGCTCCATGTCGGCGAGGGTCTGCACGGCGGTGCGCAGCCGGCCCATGCTGGCGGCGGCGGCGAGGCCGTGGCCGACGACGTCGCCGACGACCAGGCCGACCCGGGCGCCGGACAGCGGGATCACGTCGAACCAGTCGCCGCCGACGCCGTCCGTCGCGTCCGCCGGCAGGTACGAGGACGCCACCTCCAGGGCCGTACCGCCGGTCAGGGCCTGCGGCAGCAGGCTGCGCTGCAAGGTCACGGCCGCCGTGTGCTCCCGCGTGTAGCGGCGGGCGTTGTCGACGCAGACGGCGGCGCGGGCGACCAGTTCCTCGGCGAGCAGGACGTCGTCGGGCTGGAAGGAGACCGGGTTCACCGAGCGGGCGAAGGTGGTGAGGCCCAGGGCGGTCTTGCGGGCGCGCATCGGCACCGAGATGAGCGAGTGCAGTCCGAACTCCCGCATCCGCGCGGTCCGTTCCGGCTGCTCGGCGAGCCACAGCGGGTCCTCCGGATCCAGTTCGGGGATGAGGACCGGGTCGCCGGTGATGAGCAGGTCCATGCCGTGCGCCGGGGGCAGGAAGTCCACCGGGTCGCCGATGTCCGCCACCGCCTCGGGGCTGCCGTCGCGGACGGTCCGCAGGGCGGCCCGGCGCATCACCGGGCCCTCGGGTACGGGGCCCGCGTCGCTCAGCCAGGCGCCGTGGCCCTCGGTGCTCAGGACCGGCTCCAGCAGATCGACGATGACGAAGTCGGCGAAGCGCGGGACGGCGAAGTCGGCGAGTTCCTGGGCGGTGCGCAGGACGTCCAGGGTGGTCCCGATCCTGGTCGCGGCCTCGTTGACCATCGACAGCCGCTGGCGGGCGTTCCACCGTTCGGTGACGTCGGAGACCATGTAGCAGACGCCGGTCACGGAGTCGTCGGCGTCGACGAGCGGGAAGAACGACGTCGAGTAGGCGTGCTGGCGGTGCGGATCGGCCCAGCTCCAGCCGAGGTACTCGTAGTCGGTGATGGGCTCCCGGGTGGTGAGCACCTTGCGCATCAGGCCTTCTATGGTGGTCGCCTGCAGACCGGGCAGCAGTTCGCTCAGCCGGCGGCCCAGGCGCTGTTCCCGGGGCACTCCGCCGAACCGCTCCAGGGTGTCGTTGAGCCACACGTACCGCAGCTCCGGGCCCATGACGGCCATGCCGATCGGCGAGCGGGTCAGGAACCCGTCGAGGACGGACTGCTCCATCGTCCACTGCGGCCGGCGCTCACGGGCCGACAGCAGGAAGCACTCCCGTTCGTCGATGTGGAAGGCGGCGGAGACCCGCAGGTCCACGTCGAGGGTGTGGCCGTCGCGGTGGCGTACCGGGATGAGTCCGCTCCATCCCATGCCGGAGCGGCAGCGCTCGGCGACGCCCGCGATCCGCGCCGGGTCCGCGCGCGACGCGAGCAGCCGGACCGCGGAACGGCCGACCACCTCGGCGGCCGGACGTCCGAGCAGGGCCTCGGCACCGCGCGTCCAGCCCAGCACGACCCCCTCGGCCGACAGCAGCGCCGCGGCGTCGCTGGAGGCGTCGAGGAGGTCGCGCGGGCCCCGGGCGGGCGGCGCGTCGAAATCTTCTCGCGGAAAATCCATTGGCTACATCCTCTACGTACCCCAATGTTCCTGCTTGTCCACCCGATGCGCACGGGTCTCCGGAGCGCCTCCGGCGGAGCCGCGCGGGAGCCCGCCGCGCATCGGGGTACCCGGCCCGGGTCGGCACGGGCGGGCTGTCCGGGGCAGCATGGAAGTGCCGCGTCGGCGATCTCGGCCCGCAGGCCGATGGAGGTGGTGGAGCCATGGCTGTGGGATTCCTGCGCTCCGGTGGCCCGGACGGTTCCGGCGGTGACGAGTACGGCCCCGGCGGAGCGCGTCCGACCGGCCTGCTGGACATGCTGAGCGTGGCCGCGGTGGCCCTGGACTCGCAGGGCCGGATCGTGTTCTGGACCCCGCAGGCCGAGGAGCTCTTCGGGTACACGGCCGAGGACGCCCTGGGCCAGAACGCGGCACGCCTGCTCGCCAGCCCGGAACACCTGAAGGCCGCCGTGAACATGTTCATGGAGGTGCTGGAGACCGGCCACAGCTGGGCCGGTGCCTTCCCGGTGCGGCGCAAGGACGGCGGCACCCGGCTGATGGAGTTCCGCACCATGCGGCTGCTGGACGATCTCGGCGACGTCTACGCGCTGGGCATCGTGGCCGACCACTCCATGCTCCAGCGGGTGGAGACGGACCTGGCGCTGTGCGAACGGCTGATCAACCAGTCCCCGATCGGCCTGGCCCTCCTCGACCCGGAGCTGCGCTACCTGCTGGTGAACCCGGCGCTGGAGCGGATCGACGGCGTCCCCGCCAGGGAGCACATCGGCCGCCCGCTGCGGGAGACCCTGGCGCTGCCCGACATCGACAGCGTCGAATCGGCGCTGCGGCAGGTCCTCACGACCGGGACCCCGCTCCTGGACCAGTACCACGTGGGCCGTCCGCCGACCGATCCCGACCACGAGCACGCCTGGTCGCTGTCGTTCTACCGGCTGGAGGATCCCGGCGGCCGCGTCCTGGGCGCGGCGACCTCGGTGGTCGACGTCACCGAGCGGCACCGGGCGGCGGCCGAGGCCGACCGGGCCCGGCGGCGGCTCGCGCTGATCGCGGACGCCTCGGCCCGGGTGGGCACCTCGCTGGAGGTGGAGCGCACGGCGCACGAGCTGGCCGAGATCGCCACCCCGGTCCTCGCGGACGTGGTCGCCGTCGACGTGCTGGACTCGGCGCTGGCCCTGCGGCGCTCCCGCCGGCCGGAGAACGGCCCGGAGCTGTTCCGCGCGCTGGCACTGAAGGCGGACCATCCCACGGTCGCGCTGCGGGCCGCCGACCCGCCGGGCGATCTCGCGGCGTACGAGGGCGACCGGCTGGTCACACTGTGTGTGCACACCGGGCGGCCGGTCCTGGTGCCGCACGTCGGCGAGCACGACCTGCCGCGCATCGCGCGCAACGCCCAGGCCGGCGAGCTGCTGGCGCAGGCCGGTGTGCACTCGTACCTCGCGGTGCCGCTGATCGCCCACGGCGAGGTGCTCGGCGCCCTCGACCTCAAGCGCACCCGCAATCCGGTCCCCTTCGACGAGGACGACGTCGTGCTGGCCACCGAGCTGGCCGGGCGGGCGGCCGTGGCCATCGACAACGCCCGCTGGTTCCAGAGCGTCCGCAACACCGCTCTGACCTTGCAGCGCAGCCTGCTCCCGGACCATCCGCCGCACCACACGGGTCTGGAACTGGCCTCCCGCTACCAGCCCGCCCAGGCGACCAGCGAGGTCGGCGGCGACTGGTACGACGTGATCCCGCTGTCGCAGGACCGCACCGCGCTGGTCGTCGGGGACGTCATCGGCAAACTGCGCCGGGTCAAGGACCTGCGCGAGGCGTAATGCGCTGGCGGAGGGACGGCCCCGGTACCTACCGTCCTCCCCATGCCCGAGCTGCAACCGCTTCGCTCCGACCACGCCCCGGCGCTCCTCGCCTTCGAGCTGGAGAACCGCGCCTACTTCGCGGCGTCCATCCCCGACCGCGGTGACGACTACTTCGCCCGGTTCGAGGAGCGGCACCGCGCGCTGCTCGCCGAACAGCAGGCCGGGAGCTGCCGCTTCCACGTGGTGGTCGGCGCGTCGGGCGAACTGCTGGGGCGGATCAACCTGGTGGACCTGGCGGACGGCGGCGCCGACCTCGGCTACCGGATCGCCGAGCGGGCGGCGGGCCGCGGACTGGCGACCTGGGCCGCGCGGGAGGTCTGCGGCCTGGCCGCCGACGCGTACGGCCTGGCCTTCCTGCGGGCCGCGGCCCGTCTCGACAACGAGGCGTCCCGCACGGTGCTGGCCCGGGCCGGCTTCACCGTCACCGGCGAGACCCGGCTGTCGGGGCACCCCGCTCTGACCTTTGTGCGGCAACTGGCCTGATGGGCGGGAACATTCGGGTTCGTCCCGTCGTTGGGCCGACACCGAATCCCGTCCCCGGCCCTGGGAGCATCGTGCCCGAATCCGTGTCCGCCGCCTCCGCCGTCCTGCCCGCGCTCCCGTCCCTCGGCATCCAGGCCGAACTGCTCATCGCGTCGGGGGTGCACGAGATCGCCGGCCTCTCCCCCGCCGAGGTGCGGGCCGTCGCCGCGGCCCCGGCCGGGGAGGGCGCCCTGCTCGCCGTGCACCCGGAGCGCGCTCCCGCCTCCGCGCTGGCCCCGCTGCTGCGGCACGCCGGGCGGCCGGGGTTCGTGGTCACCGACATGACCGACGTCGACCTCTTCGCCCCGCTCGGCACGACCGTGCCGCCCGACGCCCCGCTCTACGTCCTGACCGGTCTCGACCGGGGCGACCGGCTGGCGAACCGGAGCCCGGACGAGGCGCTGCCCGCGCTCACCGCGGAGGGCCGCACGCCGCTGCTGCTCAGCGAGGGCATCCACTGGGTGCTGCAACGCCCCGAGGTGCTGGAGCGCAACCACTGCTTCATGACGATCGGTTCACGGCTGCGCAAGGCGGGCGGCGCCCTGGACTCCCGCACCCCGGCGATCTGGCTCAGCAACGGCACCGGACGGGACGGCCGCGAGCGCCGCGACGCGCCCAAGGTGGGCTGGTGCTGGGCCGGCAACCGTCACACCTGGCTGGGCTTCGCCTCGGCGACGGACCGGCGGGCGGCCGGGTGAGCCGGTAGGCACGCTTCGCCCGGGCCGGGTGGAGGACGCACCTCGGCGGCGTCGCCGCCGCACCGGCCACGGGCGCGGCGGCTCGGGTGACGGCCGGCTGCTCGTACCCTGGCCGACGTGTCTCGCACCCCTCTGCACCGTGTCGCCGTCCTCGTCCTGGAAGGGGCCAAGCCCCTCGACGTCGGGATCCCCGCGCAGGTGTTCACGACCCGGGCCAGCATGCCGTACGAGGTGCGGGTGTGCGGGGCGGCGCCCGGTCTGGTCGCCGGCGGCGACGGGCTGTCGTACCACGTCGCGCACGGCCTCGACGCCCTGGAGTGGGCGGAGATCGTGTTCGTCCCCGGCTACCGCTTCCCGGACCGCAACGACCCGCCGCCCCCGGTCGTCGAGGCGCTGCTCGCGGCGCACCGGCGCGGTGCGCGGGTGGCCGCCATCTCGACGGGCGCCTTCGCGCTCGCCGCGACCGGGCTGCTCGACGGCCGGCGCGCCACGACCCACTGGCACTACACCCGGTCCCTCGCGGAGCGGCATCCGCTGGTCCGGGTCGACGAGAACGTGCTCTTCGTCGACGAGGGCAGCGTGCTGACGTCGGCCGGTGCCGCCTCCGGCATCGACCTGTGCCTGCACATCCTCCGCGGCGACCTGGGAGTGGCCGCCTCGAACCACGCGGCCCGGCGGCTGGTCGCGGCGCCCTACCGCAGCGGCGGCCAGGCGCAGTACGTGCCGCGCAGCGTGCCCGAACCGCTCGGCGAACGGTTCGCCGC
>NZ_JBFAJK010000096.1:0-9129 GCF_040655175.1 Micromonospora sp. NPDC050495
ACAAAACCCCGCAACCCCAAACCCGGGCCCCCCGGGGCGGGGGGCCGGGCCCGCCGCTGGGCGTCGGTGTGCAGGTCGCCTCTCGGCGAGTGGCGCGACGCGGCTCCAGCCGGACGGTATTCCGCGAAGGCAAATTAGGTGAGGCCCGGGGACACTGGTCACACCGACGCTCTGCACAACGGTACGGGGTCCGTTCCTCTTCCGCTGGCGTCCGGTGACGGCGGTCACCGTGGCGCTGCCGGCCGTTTCCGCCCGCCACGGTGCCACCGGACCACCCCCGGAACCGGACGGACCGGACAGGGCCGCCCGGTGCCGGCCTGCCGGTCACTCGGTCGGTGGAACGCCATGGAGGCCTCCGGACGCCGGAGACAGCAATGACGTTCCACTCACCGCCGAAAAGCCGGGCCGGCGACCGCAACCACCCGGGTGCCCACGCCGGGAGGCCGGGCCAGACGGCCCGGAGGGTGCACGTCGTGCGGAGGGAAAACGACGGACAGGGGTTACCCTGACACCATGTCGGCCGTCACCACCGCGCACCTCGCCCGTCCCGGGCGTCCCGCCGTGGTGCCCCGCACCCTGGCCGAGCTGACCGGCCCGACCCGCGGCGTCGTGGAGCTGCCGGTGCGGCTGATGTGGAGCAGCGAGCGGGTCTTCGACCTGGCCGACCCGGACGACCTGCTCTGGATGTACGAGAACGTGCTGCGCGAGACCACCCGGGTCGACGACCTGCGGACCCTGGTCGACGGCCGGACGCTGCGCCGGGTGTGGCGGCGGCTGAACCTGCCCCGGGGCGTCCGCCTGGCCTGGGAGAGCCGGCACCGGGGTCTGCGTACCGCGTGACCCACCTGCACGACTTCTACCGCGAGGTGGCCCGGGTGGCGCTGGCCGCCGCCGGCCCGCACCGCTTCGTGCTCGGCGGCGGGGTGGCCTGGGCGGCGCACGGCCTGGTCACCCGCCCCACCGAGGACGTGGACCTCTTCGCCGACGTGGAGGGGGCCGCCGCCGCGGCGGCGGCCGGCGTGCGGGCTGCCCTGGAGCGGGCCGGCTACCAGGTGGTGGACGCCGATCCGGACAGCGAGCTGGGCGAGCTCTTCGACGGCTTCGACCGGGACATGCGGGACTTCGTGGTCAGCCGGGACGGCCGGCAGATCCGGCTGAGCCTGGCCCGGCTCGACCGCTACCGCAGCCCGGTGGTGATGGACCTCGGCCCGGTGATGGACGTCCGCGACCTGATCGCCAACAAGACCGCCGCGCTGGTCAACCGGCGGGAGGTACGCGACTACATCGACGTCTCCGCCGCGCTGGACCGGTACGCGGTGGCGGAACTGCTGGAGCTGGCCCGCCAGGTGGACCCGGCGCTGGACCTCGACGACGTCCGGGCGGCGGGCCGCTACCTGGACACCGTCCCGGACCGCCGGTTCACCCGGTACGGCCTGGACGCCGCCCGGATCGCCGAGGTGCGCCACCGGATGGCCGCCTGGCCCCGCTGACCGGCGGCCCGGCCAGAACGCCCCTCCCCCGGCTGCTCCGGGCGCCCCCCCGCCGGGCGGGCGACGGCTCACCGGGTCAGCTTGCCGCCGGTGACGCCGAGGATCTCCCCGGTGACGTAGCTGGACTCCTGGGAGGCGAAGAAGACGTACGCCGGGGCCAGCTCGGCGGGCTGCCCGGGGCGGCCCAGCGGGGTGTCGGTGCCGAACTGCTTCACCTTCTCCGTCGGCATGGTGGCGGGGATCAGCGGGGTCCAGATCGGGCCGGGCGCCACGGCGTTGACCCGGATGCCCCGGTCGGCCAGGTCCAGCGCGAGGGCCTTGGTGAAGTTGGCGATGCCGGCCTTGGTGGTGGCGTAGTCGAGCAGCTGCGGCGACGGGTTGAACGCCTGGACCGAGGTGGTGTTGATGATGGTCGACCCGTCCTTCAGGTGCGGCAGCGCCAGCTTGCAGAGCCAGAACATGGCGTACACGTTGGTCTTGAAGACCCGGTCGAACTGCTCGGTGCTGATCCCCGCTAGGCCGTCGTCCTGCGACATCTGGAACGCCGCGTTGTTGACCAGGATGTCGATGCCGCCCAGGTCGGCCAGCGCCCGGTCGATCAGGTTCCGGCAGTTCGCCTCCTCCCGCACGTCGCAGCGGACCGCGACACCCTTGCGGCCGGCCTGCTCGACGAGGCGCACCGTCTCCCGCGCGTCGGCCTCCTCCTCGTCGCCGAGATAGGAGATGAGCACGTCGGCGCCCTCGCGGGCGAAGGCGATGGCGACCGCCCGGCCGATCCCCGAGTCACCGCCGGTGATCACCGCGCGCTTGCCGGAGAGCCGGCCGCTGCCCCGGTACGACTCCTCGCCGTGGTCCGGTTTCGGGCCCATCTCCTGCTCGGAGCCGGGCGCGGACTGCTGCTGCGGCGGCTGGCCCTGCCGCTGGCCGTACTGCTCGGTGGGGTCCTGCCGGGTGTACTGGTCCTCGCTCACCGGGGGTCTCCTTCGTGCCTCGCCGCGGTGCGTCGGCACTGGCCCTACCCTGCGGCCGGGCCGGGAAACGACCGGCCGGCGACCGACGTGTTACGCCCGGTGGCCCGCCGGCGCTGGTGGAGTGACACACCTCGGGGCGAGGTGGCGCCGGTGACCAGGGGTCGTTATGGTGCGCAACGGCGCCCACGAGGCGCATCCACCCCCATGGAAAGGCACGTCATGACCTCCTCCTCCGGCGCCTCGCGCCGTCAGGTGCTGGCCGTCGCGGCCGCCGCCGCGACCGCGCCCCTGCTCGCCGGCGCTCCCGCCCGGGCCGCCGGGGCGACGGCCAACGGGCCGAAGACCTGGGACCTGACCGTCCTGGGCACCTCGGACACCCACGGCAACGTCTACAACTGGGACTACTACCGCGACGCCGAGTACGACGACAGCAAGCAGAACGACGTCGGCGTCGCCAAGCTGGCCACCCTGGTCAACCAGATCCGGGCGGAGCGTAAGGGCAAGGCCACGCTGGTGCTGGACGCCGGCGACACCATCCAGGGCACCCCGCTGGCCACCTACTACGCCAAGCAGGAGCCGATCACCACCAGCGGTGAGACGCACCCGATGGCCAACGCTATGAACGTGCTCAAGTACGACGCGGTCACCCTCGGCAACCACGAGTTCAACTACGGCCTGCCGCTGCTGGCCACCTGGATCAGCCAGCTCGGCTTCCCGGCGCTGGCCGCCAACGCGATCAACGAGAAGACCGGCAAGCCGGCCTTCCTGCCGTACGTGATCAAGGAGGTCCGGCTCGGCGGGCACAGCGGGCCGAAGCTGAAGGTCGGCATCCTCGGCCTGACCAACCCGGGCGTGGCCATCTGGGACCGGGCCAACGTCGAGGGCAAGCTGATCTTCGCCGACATGATCGAGACCGCCGCCAAGTGGGTGCCGGTCATGCGCGAGCGCGGCGCCGACCTGGTCATCATCTCCGCGCACGGCGGCGACAGCGGCACCTCCAGCTACGGCCCGGAACTGCCGAACGAGAACCCGGTCGCGCTGATCGCCGAGCAGGTCCCGGGCATCGACGCGATCCTCTTCGGCCACGCCCACAACGAGGTCCCGGAGAAGTTCGTCACGAACAAGGCCACCGGCGCGCAGGTGCTCACCTCGGAGCCGTCGAAGTGGGGCCAGCGCCTCACCCGGATGGACTTCACCCTGAGCCGGGTCGAGGGCCGCTGGCAGGTGGTCGCCAAGTCGGCCACCACGCTGAACACCAACACCGTGGTCGAGGACCCGGTGGTGCTCGCGGCCGTGCGCGGCCAGCACGCCAAGACCGTCGAGTACGTCAACACCGTCGTCGCGCAGTCGGTGGAGGAGCTGTCCACCGTCGAGTCGCGGTACCGGGACACCCCGATCCTGGACTTCATCAACCACGTCCAGGCCGAGGTGGTCGCCGCGGCGCTCGCCGGCACCGCGTACGCCGACCTGCCGGTGCTGTCGCAGGCGTCGCCGTTCAGCCGGACCGCGGTCTTCCCGGCCGGCGACGTGCGGATCCGGGACGTGGCCGGGCTGTACGTGTTCGACAACACCCTGGAGGCGGTCGTGATGACCGGCGCCGAGGTGAAGGCGTACCTGGAGTACTCGGCGAAGTACTTCAAGACGTGGGCCGTCGGGCAGACCATCGACCTGCCGAACATCAACGACCCGAACGTCCCGGACTACAACTACGACGTCATCTCGGGGCTCGACTACGACATCGACATCGCCAAGCCGGTCGGCCAGCGGATCACCCGCCTGGTCCTGCCGGGCACCGACACCCCCGTCCCCGCGGACGCGCAGTTCGTGGTGGCGGTGAACAACTACCGGCGCAGCGGCGGCGGCAACTTCCCCGGCATCGTGAAGACCCAGGTCTACAACCAGCAGCAGGAGATCCGCCAGCTGCTGATCGACTGGGCGCAGGCCAAGGGCGAGATCCGGCCGAAGGACTTCTACGTGCCGAACTGGAAGCTGGTCCGCGAGGGCGTACCGGTCTTCTGATTCCACCAGCGTCGACGGGCTCCGGGTGCCGCACCCGGGGCCCGTCGGCCGTCTCCGGCACGGGCTCAGCCGGCCCCGTGCCGCAGCGTCCACTCGTCGGGGTCGCCGGCCGGTTCCGGGCGGTCCCGGCGCGGGTCCGTCTCGGTCAACGCCACCTGCTCCTCGGGACGGACCGCGGGCGGCAGCTCGCCGAAGCGCACGTGCCGCAGGAACGCGTACTCCTCGTCGGTGAACGACTCGGTCGGCTCGCTCATGACCGACATTGTGCGCCCGGCATCAAGGCCGGCGGGAGGGGTAAGCGCGCCGGACCGTCGACGAGGTGGAGGCGAACGATGCGCGCGGTACGGATGACCGCCCCCGGGGTGCTGGAACAGGTGGAGGTGCCCAACCCGACCGCCGGCCCCGGTGAGGTGCTGGTACGCGTCGGCGCGGTCGGCGCCTGCCACTCCGACCTGCACATCCTCGACGCGCCGGCCGGGCTCTTCCCCACCCCGATGACGCTCGGCCACGAGATCGCCGGCACCGTGGACACGCTCGGCGCGGGGGTGTCCGGCTGGTCCGCCGGCGACCGGGCCGCGGTGTACGGGATCATCGGTTGCGGCCACTGTCGGGCCTGCCTGCGCGGCAACGAGAACCAGTGCCGGGAGATCCCGGTCGGCGGCATCGGGCTCAGCCGCGACGGCGGGCTCGCCGAATACGTGGTGGTGCCCGCCTCCCGACTGCTGCGCGTCGGCGACCTGGACCTCACCCAGGCGGCCCCGCTGACCGACGCGGGACTCACCCCGTACCACGCGATCCAGTTGGCCCGGGAGAAGCTGCGGCCCGGCACGACCTGTGTGGTGATCGGGATCGGCGGGCTGGGGCACATGGCGGTGCAACTGCTGGTGGCCACCACGGCGGTACGGATCGTCGCGGTCGACACCAGCGTCGCCGCGCTGGACCTGGCCAGCCGGCTCGGCGCGCACGACGTGGTGCAGGCCGGGCCGGACAGCGTCGACCGGATCCGGACGCTGGTCGGCTCGCCGCCGGACGGGGCGGACGTGGTGCTGGACTTCGTGGGGGCCGACCCCACCCTGACCACCGCCCGGCAGGTCGTCGCCAGCGGCGGCCAGGTGCTGCTGGTCGGCCTCGCGGGCGGCACCCTGCCGGTCCGCCCGGTCGCCGACGAGCCACCCACCCTGCCGCTGGAGACCAGCGTCGAGGTGCCGTTCTGGGGCACCCGCGCCGAACTGCGCGAGGTGATCGCGCTGGCCCGCGACGGTGTCCTCCGCGCCGACGTGCAGACCTTCCCGCTGGCCGAGGCGCCGGAGGCGTACGACCTGCTGCGCCGCGGCGAGATCCACGGTCGGGCGGTCATCGTGCCCTGAGCCCACGGGCGCCCAGCACGGTCGCCGGCGCGGCGCGGGTGCCCCGGCGGCCCGGCGGGTCAGCGGGCGGCCGCGCCGGCTCGATCCGCCGCGGGCCGCCACGGCGGGAGCCGGTCCACCAGGGCCAGGCCGGCCCGCACCGGCCACCGGGCGAGCGTCCGCTCGAAGCTGGTCCGGCCCTGGCAGAACCGGACGAACATCCGCCAGCCCGGCGGGCTGGCCAGCAGGGCATGGAACACGTCGGGCCGCCGCTCGAAGACCGCCAGCAGCCGGTGCCCCGCCCGCATCGTCGGCACCAACTGGCGGTGCACCTCCCGCTCGTAGGCCGCCAGGTCGCCGCCCGCGACCGCCTCGCCGGCCAGCCGCCCGGAACGCAGCGCGTAGCTGATCCCCTCCCGGCTCCACGGCTCCAGCAGGCCCGCCGCGTCACCGGCGACCAGCACCCGGTCCCGGCGCAGCGGCGCGTCGTCGGCGCGGCACCGGGTCAGGTGGCCCGAGTCGTGCTCCGGGGTGACCCCGGACAGGCCCAGCCGGGCGACGAAGTCACGCAGGTAGGCCCGGGTCCGCTCGCCCTCGCCCCGGGCGGCGATGACGCCGATGGTGAGCCGGTCGTCCTTCGGGAACAGCCACGCGTACGACCCGGGGACCGGCCCCCAGTCCAGCAGCACCCGGCCGCGCCAGCGGTCCTGCTCGGCGCGGGGCACCGGCAACTCCAGTTCCAGCCCCAGGTCGACCTGGCGGAAGGTGACCCCGACGTGCCGGGCGGTCACCCCGGAGGAGCCGTCCGCACCGATCACCGCGCGGGCCCGCACCACCTCCCCGTCGGCCAGTCGCAGGCGTACCCCGTCGGGGTCCTGCTCGACCGCGCGGACCGCCACGCCCTCGCGGACCTCAGCCCCGGCGGCGACCGCGGCCGCCCGCAGCCGGTCGTCGAACTCCTCCCGGCGCACCATGGCCAGCAGCGGACCGGAGTGCCGGCGGGTGAAGGCGCGTCCCCCGTCCCGGGTGACCGTGACCCGGTCGACGTGGTCGTCGGCGGGCACCTCCATCCGGCCCGCCACCTCGGCCAGCGACGTCCCGATCAGGCCGCCCCCGCAGGTCTTGTAGCGCGGGTGGGTGGCCCGCTCGACCACCAGGGTGCGGACACCGGCGCAGGCCGCGGCATGGGCGGCGGAGAGGCCGGCGGGCCCACCGCCGACGACGACGAGATCCCAGATGATCACTGGTGCAGCCTAGGGCACCGGCCCGGCCGGGACGCCCGGCGCGCCGCGCCGCCGGATCCCGCGAACGGGTGGGCATCATCGGACGCCGGAGGGGTAACCGCCGGGCGTTGACCGCCCGCCGGTCGGGCGGATCACCCCGAGGAGGGAAACGATGCAGCAGGTACGGCTGTCTGCGGTCGAGGAACGGGTCTACCAGGCGGTGGTCGCCCTGGAGGTGCGGGGCCACGTCCCCTACCCCGACACGATCGCCGAAGAGACCGGAATGCCTGAGGAGGAGCTGCGCGAGCCGCTGCACCAGCTCACCGAGCGGGGCCTGCTGCACCGGGAGGACTCGCCGATGGCCGGCCTGGACTTCGGTCCCCGCTGGTGCGCCCACCAGCTGGCGTGACCCGCCCGGTTTGCCCCACGGGCCGCCGGGTAGCGATCGGGGATGCGTGATCGACGGTCCCCGGAGAGCACGGTGAGCGCGGACCGGTCGTCGACGCCGGCGGACCTACCCGCCGGGTACGACGGCCGGCGGCGCTGGCAGGCACTCGGCGTCGGCCTGGTCGCCGCGTTCATGACACTGCTCGACGTCAGCATCGTCAACGTCGCGGTGCCCTCGATCGACCGGGCGCTCCACGCCACCCCCAGCGACCTGCAATGGGTGCTGTCCGGGTACGCCCTCACCTTCGGCCTGGTGCTGGTGCCCGCCGGACGCTTCGGCGACGCCCGGGGCCGACGGATCGGCTTCGTGGTCGGGGTGACCCTGTTCACGGTGACCAGCGCGCTGGCCGGCCTGGCCCGCTCCCCGGAATGGCTGGTGATCGCCCGACTCGTCCAGGGTGCCGCCGCCGGCGTCGTCAACCCCCAGGTCAGCGGCGTCATCCAGCAGCTGTTCCGGGGCGCCGAGCGGGGGCGCGCGTTCGGCGTGCTCGGCGCCACCATCGGCATCTCCACCGCCGTCGGCCCGCTGCTCGGCGGGCTGCTCATCCAGTTCGGCGGCGAGGAGCACGGCTGGCGCTGGGTCTTCTTCGTCAACGTCCCGGTCGGCATTGTCGCCGTGCTGCTCGGCTGGCGGCTGCTGCCCGGCCGGCCGACCGGGCAACCCGACCGGCACCGCCTCGACCCCGTCGGCGTGCTGCTGCTCGGCATCGGGGTGACCCTGGTGCTGCTGCCGCTGGTGCAGCGGGAACAGTGGCAGACCCCGTGGAAGTGGCTCCTCATCCCGATCGGGCTGGCCTTCCTGGCCGCCTTCGCCGCCTGGGAGCGCTGGTACGCCCGACACCGCCCACCCCTATTCGACCTGCGGCTGTTCGCGCTGCAGTCGTACACCCTCGGATCGCTGATCGGCCTGATCTACTTCGCCGGCTTCACCGCGATCTTCTTCATCTTCACCCTCTACCTGCAGGTCGGCCTCGGCTACAGCGCGCTCGCCGCCGGCCTGGCCATCACCCCGTTCGCGCTCGGCTCCGCGGCCGCCTCCGCCGTCGGCGGCCGGGTGGTCACCCGGCTGGGCCGGCCGCTGGTCGCCACCGGCCTGCTCGTCGTCGTGGCCGGCCTGCTCGCCACGTTCTGGGTGCTGCGCGGCGACCCACACCACTCGGTCGGCCTGCGTACCGCCCTGCCGCTGCTGCTGGCCGGCCTCGGCAGCGGCCTGGTCATCGCACCGAACCAGACCCTTGCCCTGTCCGAGGTGCCGGTGCCGCAGGCGGGCAGCGGCGCCGGCATGCTCCAGACCGGGCAGCGGATCGGCTCCGCCGCCGGGATCGCGGGCGTGGGCGCGCTCTTCTTCTCCACCCTCGCCGACACCCGGGGCGACTGGGCGACCGCGTTCCGGCACGCGTTGCTGCTGGCCGCCGGGATCATCGCGCTGGCGCTGGTGGCCGGGGTTCTCGACATCGTCGGGGGGCGGCGGTCGGGCGGGTCGGCGTCGGGGCGGTCTGCTGCGGGGTCCTGAGGTTCCGCTGCTCTGCGTTCGTGGGTGGCTGGGCTTGTTGCTGGTTGCGGTTAGGGCTGGGGGCGAGGGTGACCGGCTCCGGGCGGTCAGGCTTGATCCCTGCGCCGGTCACCCTCGCCC
>NZ_JBFAJK010000097.1:0-8996 GCF_040655175.1 Micromonospora sp. NPDC050495
CCTAGTGACACACCCCGTCACCGGGCCAACAACTGTCTGCCCAGCTCACAGCCCAGATTCGCGGACTATATCGACGCCGAGCTGCGGAACGCAGGCGTCGGCGATCTCCAGTTGCTCGGCCAGGTACTCGGCCACCTCCGCCTGGTTGATGCCGGGCTGGCGCAGCAGGAGAGCCGGCTCCGTGAGCGCCGTGGTCGTGACCGGCTGCGGGCCCCCCGGTGCGGGGTCGGAGCACGAGCTGGCGTTTACCGATCGGGTGATTGCCACCCTGGTCATCCTGCGCTTCCAGCTCCACACGCGGCTGTGGCCCTGTTCTACAAGGTGGACCGCTCCGCGATCACCCGGGCCATCCATGAGGTTCGGCCTCTGCTCGCCGCGCGGGGGTTCGCTGTTCCCGGTCGTCCCGTGCTGCGGGCTGCGCACCCTGGCGGATGTCTTCGCCTACGCCAAGGCATAAGGCGTCAAGCTCCGCTTCGACGGTACCGAGCTCCAGGTTCGCCGCCCCAAGGCGGGCCGCCAGGTCGTCGGGCATTCGTCTCGGGCAAGAAGAAAAGAGACACCAAGAAGACCACCGTCATCAGCGATGACCAGGGCCGACTGCTGTGGACCGGGGCCATCCGTCCCGGGCGCATGCACGATGTCACGGCGGTGCGGACCGAAGGGATCGAGGACCTCCTCTTCCAACACCGCAAGGTCCGGGCTGAGGCCGACTCCGGCTACCAGGGCCTGGCCAGGGACTTTCCCGACCAGATCACCGCCCCACCCAAGAAACCCGGCCCAGACACCCCGCCAGACGAGGTCGCGGAATGGGCGCAGACCCGCAAGGTCCAATCTTCCAGACGGATATGCGTCGAACACGCCATACCCGAACTCAAGCAGTGGAGGTCGCTACAGCGCTAAATCGGACGTCGCGAGTACTTCAACGAGACCATGCTTGCCATCGCCGGGCTGGTCTCCGACCGCTGCGCAGTGCGCTGAACATCACCAGCTGACCCCTCCAGGCCAACACGTCCCGCCCCCCAATCGCGCACCACGTCGTTAGAGCTTGAATGGCACCGCGGCCACGATCCTTGGCGCGACCACCGTCAGCGAGTCGGGTCGGGCACCGAGGATCCGCTCAAGGGCCGTGAGGTAGGCCCGGACAAGTACCTCACGAGGGTCATCGGGGGACGCCCGGCCCACTGGTTGGCTAAAGGCATCGATCAAGGCATCGGCGAGATGTAGCCCCATCCCGGTGATAATGATGGCTGACTCCTCCGGGTACGTGGTGTCGAACACTTCTTCCGCGCACCCCTGATGGATGATCGCGGCGATCAACGGAGTCGTGAGCCGCATCGACTCGCTGGTGAACTTCTGCCTGAGCATCGCGTTGCTCTCGTGCTGCCACACGCGTATGGCTGCCTCCAGTTCGCTGTCGTGAGCAGCCTTCCAGGCCGCGGCGGAGGCGAAGTAGGTCTGCAGCTTGGTCATCGCGTCGAGTGACGGATCTGACACCACCCGCTGCAGGGTCGCGTAAGCGTCAGCGGCCATCGTCTCCACGATCCCGTCGAGCAGGGCCCGCTTGGAGTCGAAGTAGTGGTAGAAGGCGCCTTTGGAGATGTCGAGTGCGCTCAGCACGTCGGCGATCGTCATCTGCTGGTAGCCCTTGGTTCGGATCAAGTCCCGGGCGGCAACCAGGATCTGGGCACGCCGGGCAGCGTACTCCTCGGGCTTGACCTGCCGAACCATCGCGCTCACCTCTCCGCTGGACACCCGTCCAGCCATTTCAGGACCGGCGCCCGCACATGCCGTCAGTTGACGGGTACCCGCAAGAAGCGTACCGTTTTTTAAATAAACCGACCGTCGGTCTACGAAGTAAGGAGTGTTTCACATGTCTGAGGCCAACGTCGAGGCCCAACTGCGCACCCGGGCGTTCGCCAGGGTGCTCGGGCCGTATGTGGCGATCTTCACCACCGTCCTCGCGATCCGGCTGCCCGACATGACCGACTTGATCGATAACCTGTTCGCCAACGCGGCCAGCGTATGGATTCTTGGCGCGGTAATGCTCGCCGGCGGGCTAGTGATCATCGGTGGGCACCGGAGCTGGCGCGGACCCGCCGCGATAGCGGTGTCGCTGTTTGGCTGGTTCGTGGGGCTGCGTGGGCTCGGGCTGATCGCAACCACCTCGGCGGTGCGTTCCGCCACGGAGCTGTCATCGGGCGCACTTACCGCCGCCAGGATCTTCTTCGCGCTGCTGGCGCTGGGCGGCCTGTGGCTCACCTACGTCGGCTGGTTCACCAAACCGACGATCACACCAAGCACGAAACAGTCGTAACATCCGCAGACGGTTAGCGGGCGGCCGACGCCTAACCCCAATGCCAGGAAGATAAGAGTGACCGTCAATTGGGCGTCTACCGCCCGGGTAGCTGTTCGGGGGTAGCAAGCAGGCACGGCTTTGTCGATCATGTGAGTTCTCTACGCTCCGTGACCGACAAGGATTCCCGTGCCTGCGCTGCCATCTTCGCTGTTAGAACCGGTCTGGGTCCAGTTCGCCGCGCTGCTGCCTGAGCGGAGCGAGTTCCATCCGGATCACCCGCTGGGCTGCCACCGGCGTCGAGTCGCGGACCGGGTCGTGTTCGAACACGTCATCGCCGCACTGGTGCACGGCTCGGGCTACGAGCGGATCGCGCCTCCGCGCAGTGCTCGGACGCCACCATCCGCCGCCGGTTGCCGGAGTGGGCACGCCTGCGGATCGCCCACCGCCTGCACGAGCTGGCGGCAGCCGCGTACGACATGATGCAGCCGCGTACGACATGATGATCGGCCTGGATCTGTCCGACCTCGCCGTCGACAGTGCGATCACGAAAGCCCCGTGTGGCGTTGACAAGGCCGGCCAGTCACCTGTGGACCGCCGCAAGGGCGGCCTGAAACGCTCCACCGTCACCGAGGCCACCGGTATCCCGCTCGGCCTGGTCAGCGCCCCAGCGAACCGGAACGACTCGCCGCTGCTGGCACCCCCCTGGCCACCCTCGACCGGATCGGGTCGCTACCCGAACAGGTGAAAGTCCACTTGGACCGAGGCTACGACAACAAGCCCAGCCGCCAGGTACTGGCCGATCTCGGCTTCGACGCCAAGATCGGCAAACGAGGGGTGCCCGCCCCGGTGCAGGCCAGCAACCGCCGGCCGGTCGAACGCACCCACGCGTGGATGAACGGGTACGGCAAGCTACGGCGCTGCACCGACCGGCAAGCCGCCATCGTCGACTTCTACTTGTACCTCGCCGCCGCGCTCGTCACCGCGCGTAGCCTCATCCGGGAAGCCCGCACCCACTACCGCTGGGACACCCGCCCCACCACCCGCCGCCTCAGATAACGCCTATTGACGGTCGCTCTTATACCGCCAGCAGGCGGGTACAGATCGTCTCCAGCGCCGCGGGGACGCTGGGGTTGCGGCGCAAATGGGGTGTGCGGGCGACGTCGTTGGCGACAGTGAGTACGGCGTGTACCCGAACCCGGGCGGGTGTGAGGTCGATGCCGGGATGCACCATCCGCAGGAGATGCACCCACTCGCTGATGTAGTCGTGCTGGACCTGCCTCGTGAGGCGCTGTTCGTCTTCGGGCAGGTGTCTGGTCTCGGTGATCAGCAGGTCGACCAGGTCGTGGTGGACCTGGGTGAAGCCGACATAGGAGCGCACGAGTCGGCGAAGCGCCTCGGGGGCGGTGCCGGCCGTGGCGTAGACGGCGGACATGTCCATCTGCAGCGTGGCCGTACCTCGTCGAAGGGCGGTGACCAGCATGTCGAGCTTGCTCGGGAAGTGGTTGTAGATACTCGGACCGGCGATACCGACCGCGGCGCCGATGTCCTCGATTCCTACCCCGGTGTATCCGGCTTGGGCGAACATCCGGACGGCCTGCGCGAGAAGTGCCTCGCGGCGGAGATGCGGCGTGAGCGTCGGCGTGGGTTCCGCAGGGCCCGGCGCGGGAAAGTCCGCCGGGAGCTGGGTCTCCAGCACTGTCTCGGCGAGTTCTGCCAGAAGTGCCTCGTAGGCTGGACGAGGCAGTTCGAGATTGTGGAACGACGTGCTCATGAGCACGGCCATGATCGACCAGGTGATCAGGTCGGCAGCGTTGACGTTCAGGTCCGGACGTGCGTCGCGCACACGTTCGATGAATGTCTGCCCGATCTCGTACAACTCCGCGCGGAGCCGCGCGTGATCCTCAGGGGCCATGTGGCGGGCTTCGCGCTGCCAGAGCATGCCGATGCGGCGCTCATCGAGCGCGAGCCCGCCCAGCCTGAAGAGCCAGACAGTCCGGTCGGTCAGGTCCATCGAACCGACCACGTTCCGGAGAGGGATCAGGCCCTCGGCGATGACTTCGCGCAGCAAGTGCTGCTTGCCGGAAAAGTGTCGGTACAGCGCGGACGGCCGGACGGCCACCGCGTCGGCGAGGTCGCTCATACCGATCTGGTCGTAGCCGCAACGAGCGAACAGATCGGATGCCGCCGCGAGGATGAGCGCGCGGCGGTTGCGCGGCCGCCGCCCCCGCTCGGGAAGAGCAGCCGCCTGGTCCAGCAACGCTCCTCCCTCCGCATCTTCGTTGGCGCTCAGCCGATGTCGAGCGAGCGGCCGATGATCTCTTTCATGATTTCCGTCGTACCGGCGTATATCCGGGAGACCCGGGAGTCCATCCAGGCACGCGCCACGGGATATTCCAGCATATAGCCGTAGCCGCCGTGCATCTGGAGGCACCTGTCCATCACACGGCCCTGCAGCTCGGTCGTCCACCACTTGGCCTTGGCCGCGTCCACTGGGGACAGACTACCGCGGACGAGTTCGGTGACGCACCGGTCGACGAACTGCTGGGCGATGTCGATCTCTGTGGCCAGCTCCGCAAGCGCGAACCGGATGTGCTGCAGGGACCCGATGGGTTTGCCGAACGCCTTGCGTTCCCGGACGTAGCCGCACGTCCAGCCGAGCGCGGCGACGCACTGCGCCACGGCGGACACCGCGACCGACACGCGTTCCTGTGCGAGGTTGCGGGTCAGCCCAAAGAAGCCGTCTCCCTCGACCCCGAGCAGGTTCGCCGCGGGCATTCGGGCGTCGGTGAAAGCCAGCTCGGCCGTGTCCTGTGCGTGCAGGCCAACCTTGTCCAGCTTGCGGCCCCGCTCGAAGCCCGGGGTGCCGCGCTCGACAACGATCAGCGACAGGCCCCGGTGCGGGTGATCCCCGGTGCGAACAGCGGTGATAACCAAGTCGGCGTTGATGCCATTGGTGATGAACGTCTTCGCACCGTTGATCACGTAGTGGTCGCCGTCGCGGACCGCCTTGGTACGAATTCCGGAGAGGTCCGAGCCCGTGCCTGGCTCGGACATGGCGACGGCCGTGATCAGCTCGCCGGAGGCGATCCCCGGGAACCAGCGCGCCTTCTGCTCCTCGGTGGTCATCTCCAGGAAATACGGCATACAGACGTCCGCTTGCAGGCTTGGGCCGAGGGTCGCGGGGGTCACCCCGGCGGCCGCCGCCTCCTCGGCGAACACGGCGTTGTACCGGAAGTCGACCACGCCTGCGCCGCCGTACTCCTCCGGTACGGCGGCGAACAGGCCGAGCTCGCCGGCTTTGACGAACAGCTCGCGCGGCACGATGCCCGCCTTGTCCCACTCCAGGTAGTGCGGGACTACCTCTTTGGCGATGAAGGTACGTGCGCTCTCCCGGAAGGCTTCGTGCTCAGCCTCGTACAGGATCCGTTTCATGAAGCCTCCGATCGTGGCGAACGTGTTGGCTTGTGGGGAGGATGGGCCGCCACATCCGCCGGCTAGGGAATACGCCGTGCGGTCCGTCGTCAAGGTGGCGATTCAGTGGCCAAGGTCGTGGTGCGCGGCATCGACCTCAGATCATGAATCCGCCGCCGCAAACGAGGGTCTGGCCGCTGACGTAGTCGGACTCGGGAATGCACATCAGATAGACGGCGCCTGCCGCGTCCTGCGGGGTGCCGCCGCGGCCGAGCGGAATCATGCGCTCCATGGTCGACAGCAGGTCAGAATTGACGCCGACCTTGATCTCCCTGCCCTGCACTTCGATGGTCCCGTCACTGTCCGCGGGGGCTTCGGTGAGCCGCGTCTTGATCAGACCGAAAGCGACGGTGTTGACGGTGACGTTGTAGCGGCCCCACTCCTTGGCCAGGGTCTTGGTCAGACCCGTGATCCCCGCCTTGGCGGCGGCATAGTTGGCCTGGCCGGCGTTGCCGCCCAGGCCGGCGATGGAGGAGATGTTGACGACCTTGCGGCCGTGCACCGGCTCACCCGCCGCCTTGGCCTGCTTCACCGCCGCGGAGATGACCGGCTGGGCAGCGCGAAGGATGCGAAAGGGTGCCTTGAGATGTACGTCCAGGATCGCGTCCCACTGCTCATCCGTCATCTTCTGAATGACGGTGTCCCAGGTGTAGCCGGCGTTGTTGACGATGATGTCCAGCCCACCGAAGGACTTCACCGCCGTCAGCACGAACCGGTCCGCGAAGCCCTCATCGGTCACACTGCCGACGCAGCTGACGGCCTGGCCGCCAGCTGCTTCAATGGCGGCCACGGTCGCCTTTGCCGGGGCCTCGTCCAGGTCGTTGACCACCACGGCCGCGCCGTCGGCTGCCAGCTTGAGCGCGATCTCGGCCCCGATGCCACGGCCGGAGCCCGAGACGATGGCGACCTTGCCATCAAGCTTTCCCATGTCGTTACGCCTTTCAGACTCGGCTAGTTGATGGCGACGGTCGCGTCGCCGAGGAGGGTGATAGTGCCGTCGTCCAGGGTGACGGCCAGTTTGATTGTGGCCACTCCGTCTCCGTCGTCGACAGCCGTGACCCGGCCGGTGCACACTGGCACGCCGTACACCGGGGTCATGGCAATGAACCGCACCCGCCAGGTCCGGAGCCTCTCCTGCGGCACCCAGTTGGTGAGCAACCTGCCCAGGTAGGCCATGGACAGCATGCCCGGCGCCACCACGTCCTCGAGCCCGGCGGAACGCGCGAAGTCAATATCGACGTGGAGCGGGTTGTGGTCGCCCGAGGCGCCGGCGAACAGGGCCAGGGTGGTCCGGGAGATCGGCTCGACCTTCAGCGGCGGGAGTTCCTCGCCCACTTCAATGCCCTGCAGCGCGGTCACTGGTCCGTCTCCGAGTCGCTCATGTTCCGCACCACGATGATGTTTCTCAAGTCCGCCACGGGACTGCCGTCCTCCCGCGTGATCTCGGTTTCCTTGACGATGAATGACAGGGCACTGCCCTTGCGGTCGTAGATGTCGGCTATCCGCGGCGCGGCCACGAGAGTGTCGCCGGCGTGGGCTACCGAGTGGTAGGTGAAGGACTCTTCCCCGTGGAGGACGTGACGCAGCTCCACGCCGAAATCGCGGAACCAGCCGAACGGCTCCGGGGTCTCCATCTCGATCCCGAACAGAAACGAGGGTGGCACCGGCAGGTCGGGGTGACCCGCCTGCCTGGCGGCCTCCACGTCGGTGTAGATCGGATTCGTCTCGCCGATGGCCTTGGCAAAGAACCGCAGCCTGCCGCCGTCGATGGTCATCCTGACCGGGGTCAGTGCCTTACCAACGCCGGACTTGTCCACGCCCATGATCAGCTCATCCGCTCGTACAGGGTCACGACGGCGGCGCCGCCGAGGCCGATGTTGTGCTGCAGGCCCAGGTTCACGCCCTCGACCTGACGCGAGCCCGCCTCGCCGCGCAACTGCCAGACAAGCTCGGCACACTGCGCCAGACCGGTGGCGCCAAGGGGATGCCCCTTGGACAGCAGCCCGCCCGAAGGATTGGTGACCACCCTGCCGCCGTAGGTGTTGTCACCATCGGCGATGAACTTCTCCGCGGCGCCCTCCGGGGTGAGCCCGATGGCCTCGTACGTGAGAACTTCGTTCACCGTGAAGCAGTCGTGCAACTCGACCACGCGTATGTCCTCCGGCGAGACGCCGGCCTGCTCGTACACCTGCCGTGCGGCGGCCTTCGACATGTCGTACCCGACGAGCTTCATCATGTCGCCGCCGAAGGACTCCTCGGTGTCCGTGGTCATGGCCTGGGCCTTGATTGCGACGTCCGTGCGCAGCCCGTGCCGGCGGGCGAAGTCCTCGCTCGCGATGACCGCCGCGGCGGCACCACAGGTCGGCGGACAGCACTGCAGCCTCGTCAACGGGCCGAAAAGGCTCGGCGAGCCCAGTACGTCCTCGACGGTCACGGCATCGCGGAACACGGCGTACGGGTTGTTGGCGGCGTGCTTGCGGGCCTTCACCGCGACCGCGGCGAACGTCTCCGGCCTCGTTCCGTACTTTTCGGCATACGCCACGCCCGCGCCGCCGAACCACTGAGCGGCAACGGGCACACCTTCGTGCACGCCCTGTGTCTTCTCGGCCACCGACCCGAAGCGGTTGAACGCGCCGGGCCGGTCATCCCAGTGTGCCTTCAAAGCCCCACGCTGCATCTGCTCGAAGCCGAACGCCAGAGCACAGTCGACGCTGCCCGACTCGACCGCCTGGCGGGCCAGCCACAACGCCGACGATCCGGTCGAGCAGTTGTTGTTCACATTCACTACGGGTATGCCGGTGGTGCCGACCCGGTACAGCGCGTTCTGCCCGCTTGTCGAATCACCGTAGACGTAACCGGCGTAGGCCTGCTGCACCGCCGAGTACTCGACGCCGGCATCGCGCAGCGCGGCAGTGATCGCCCCTTCGGCGAGAACGTCGTAGGTGTCACTCCTGCTCGGTGTGGCGAACGGCACCATGCCTACGCCCACTACCAACGCTCGTCGACTCACGCGTACCCCTTACTCTCTCAAAGCTATTGGTGATTCACTTAGTCGACCATAGACCAATGCCAACCACAAGTGACGCCCGTCACGACCGTCAGCGGCATGAGAAGTCGGGCAGGCACGACGAGCACTAATCCGAAAATGACCGTGTCCAGACGCGCGGCAGCATCCCGGCGTAGCGCAGCGGAGCCGGGATGGGGTTGGCGCTGTGTGGTTATGCGGCGG
>NZ_JBFAJK010000098.1:0-8343 GCF_040655175.1 Micromonospora sp. NPDC050495
AACCAGGACCATGGAGCAAGCCGGGCAGACCGGCGAACCCGACCTGCCCAACACCCCAACCAATCAACATCAACCAATACTCACGCGTCCAAAGACCACACCACCAACCATCGGTGGATTCAGGCTCAGCCGGCCAGGTAGCCGTGCCGGACCAGGAGGCCGACCGAACGGCGGTACGCCTCGGGATCGTCCGGGGTGAACGCGCCCAGCCCGTCGACGTACCGGTTGTACATGCAGAACGCGGCCGCGATCAGCACCGTGTCGTGCACCTCCAGGTCGGTCGCGCCCGCGGCCCGGGCCGCGTCGACCAGCTCGGCGGTGACCTCCCGCCCGCCCCGCTGCACGGCCGCCGCGATCCGCAGCAGCGCCCGCAGCCGCCCGCTCACCGGGGCGCTCTCCGGGTCGACGCGAACCTGCTCGACCAGGGACTCCCCCGCCGGCAACTGGGCCGCCGCGGTCGCCCCGTGCGACGCCGCGCAGAAACCACACTCGTTCAGACCCGACACGTACGCCGCGATCAACTCGCGCTCCCCCGGCGACAGGGTCGGGTGCGGGGCGCGCAGCAGCGCCTCCGCCAGCGCGTTGAGCGGCCCGGCGGTCTCCGGCCGGAACCGGGTCAGGCCCCGGATGCCCGGGTGCTCCCGCTCGTCGAAGCCGAGGTCGATGTGTGCCATCCGGTCCACGCTCCCCACTGTCGCCGACAGACGATCATGCGGGCCGGTACGGGTCAAGACCCGGCCGGGCCGATCCGCACCGCCAGGTCGAGCAACTCGGGACAGGCGAAGGCGAGCAGCCCTCGCGCCTCCGCCTCCAGCGCGTCCCGGTCCGCCGGCCCGAGCCGGCCGAATAGCCGCACCGCGAGGGTGGCCGTGCCATCCCCTCGCACGATCGTCCAGGTGCCGGCCACGAACCCGTCCACCAGCACCGTCGCGGCCACCGCCGGAGTGATCACCCGTCGGCGTTCCGCGTCGCCGAGCACCCGGGACCGGTCGGCGTTGCCCAGCAGGAGGTTGTCGTACTCCGGCAGCAGCCGGGGTGGCACCGGGTTGTCCGGGCCGGGCCGCGCCGCGTCGGGCAGGTCGAACAGTTCGCGCCCCTGCTCGTCCCGGAAGACCCGTAGCTCGCCCCGGATCCGCTCGATCACCTCGACCAACCGGGTCAGCCCCGACCACGCCTGCACGTCCCGTACCGACGCCGGCCCGAACGCGGCCAGGTAGCGACGGACCAGGACGACCGGGTCGGCCGGGGCCGGCGCGGCGGTGAGCCACTCGTCGGCCAGGGCGCACGGGCCGTCCACCCGGCCGCCCCAGGTGCCGGCCGGCGGCAGGTGCACCAGCGGCAGCAGGTACTGCACGGAGTGCAGCAGGGCGCTGCGGTCCCGGTCCGGCCAGCGCCGGGCCAGCAACTCCCGCAGCCGGGTGCGGCTCAGCGGCTCCTCGGCCAGCAGCGCGGCGGCGTACGCCACCAGCTCGGCCGGATCCACGCCGGCGGTGGCCCGGCCCATGAACTGCCGTTGCAGCCGCGCCATCAACGGTTGCAGCAGCGGACGCAGCCACCGGTAATCGTCCGCGGCGGTCACGTGCAGGGTGCCGCGCACGGTGGTCGCCCGCACCACCTGCCGCCGCAGCAGCAGCCCGGTCAGGTCGTCGCGACGAAACCCGCTCACCCTGGACCACAACCCCAGGTACGGCGCGGTCGGCACCTGGCCCTGCAACCCGACCAGCCGGCGCACCACGTCCAGGGCCGGCAGTTGTGTTCGATCGAGCAGGAACTGCCGGGCGAGGGTGGCCCGGTTCACCGCCCGGCGCGACAGCGACGGCACCGCGGGCGCGCTCCGCCTGGACACCCGGCACCCCTCCCAGCGACGGACGGGGCGGCAGGCAATCCGTTCCCGTTGCCGGCGAGGCTAACCCCGACCCCCGACAGAACGACCCTGGTCAACCCGCGGTCAACCACGGGCGGCGCGGCGGCCGCCGGCTGGCTCAGCCGGCGAAGAAGATCAGCGCCAGCCAGGCGCCCACGATCACCACCAGCGCCGCGGCCAGCACCCAGGTCGGCACCGTGTACTCGCCACGGCGGTTCCGCTCGACCTCGGCGCGGATCTTCTCCCGGCGCCGATCGATCCAGTTGAGCTTCTCGGCGCCGCGGTCGCGGTCCGGGCGCGCGCCGCCGTCGCGGCCGGAGGGTTCGGAAGTGTTCATCGCCGTGCCAGCGTACCGGTGGCGAGGCGGCCGGCACCGGGGCACCGGCCGCCGCGCCTCACATGCTGGCGATCAGCCGCTCCACCCGCTCGTCGTACGCCCGGAACGGGTCCTTGCACAGCACGGTGCGCTGCGCCTGGTCGTTCAGCTTCAGGTGCACCCAGTCCACGGTGAAGTCCCGCCGCTTCTCCTGGGCGTGCCGGATGAACTCGCCGCGCAGCCGCGCCCGGGTGGTCTGCGGCGGGGTCTCCTTCGCCTCGAAGATCTCCGGGTCGGTGGCCACCCGGTCCACCTCGCCGCGCCGCTCCAGCAGCCCGTACAGGCCCCGCCCGCGCCGCACGTCGTGGTACGCCAGGTCCATCTGCGCCACCCGCGGGTGCGACAGCGGCAGGTCGTGCTTGCGCTGGTACCGCTCGATCAGCTTCAGCTTGGTGACCCAGTCGATCTCCCGGGCCACCGGGTCCAGGTCGCCGGTCTCCACCGAGCGCAGCACCCGCGCCCACAGGTCGACCACCCGCTTGGCGGTCTGGTCCCCGCCCCGGCGCTCCACGAACTCCGTGGCCTTGGCCAGGTACTCCTCCTGGATCTCCAGGGCGCTGACCTCCTTGCCAGAGGCCAACCGCACCTTGCGCCGCCCGGTGATGTCGTGCGACACCTCGCGGATCGCCCGGATCGGGTTCTCCAGCGTCAGGTCCCGCATCACCACCCCGGCCTCGATCATCCGCAGCACGATGTCGGCGGTGCCGACCTTCAGCAGCGTGGTGACCTCGTTCATGTTCGAGTCACCGACGATCACGTGCAGCCGGCGGTACCGCTCCGCGTCGGCGTGCGGCTCGTCCCGGGTGTTGATGATCGGCCGGCTCCGGGTGGTCGCCGACGAGACGCCCTCCCAGATGTGCTCGGCCCGCTGGGAGAGGCAGTAGACCGCGCCGCGCGGCGTCTGCAGCACCTTGCCGGCGCCACAGATCAACTGCCGGGTGACCAGGAACGGGATCAGCACGTCGGCGAGGCGGCCGAACTCGCCGTGCCGGGAGACCAGATAGTTCTCGTGGCAGCCGTACGAGTTGCCGGCCGAGTCGGTGTTGTTCTTGAACAGGTAGATCTCGCCCGCGATGCCCTCGTCGTGCAGCCGCTTCTCCGCGTCGACGAGCAGCCCTTCCAGGATCCGCTCGCCCGCCCGGTCGTGGGCCACCAGATCCGTCACCGCGTCGCACTCCGGCGTCGCGTACTCCGGGTGCGAGCCCACGTCCAGGTAGAGGCGGGCTCCGTTGCGCAGGAACACATTGCTCGACCGGCCCCACGACACCACCCGCCGGAACAGGTACCGCGCGACCTCGTCGGGGGAAAGCCGACGCTGCCCGCGGTAGGTGCAGGTGACGCCGTACTCGGTCTCGAGGCCGAAGATTCGCCGCTCCATGATGTGACATTAGCCGCCCGAGGCCGCAGATGGGCAGCGCTCACTACGCCGGTCCGGCCGGTATCGGCCCAACCATTCCCACCGCGCGCGCATCCCACCGTCGGGGGCGGTCGCCGTCCGGGCCGATCCGGGTCACCGCGGGTGCCGCTTTCCGACCCGGCGTACGCGCGGCGGGCGGCGCGACGTGACCTCCTCGCGGGCGGCCGGCGGGCGGGCACGCGGGGACGCCTCGCGTCCCGGTCCCAGGTGGACGCGCCCACGGACGTCGCCGTCCCACCCGCTCCGGAACCGCGCCGGTCCCGAGGATTCCTCCCAGGCCCGGCGGCGGTCTCGTGCCTGGCCCGCCGCCGTCTCAGCCCGGGTCGGCGCGGTCTCGTGCCTGGCCTGCCGCGGCCCAGCCCGGGTCGGCGCGGTCTCGTGCCTGGCCTGCGTGCGGCCTCAGCCCGGGCCGCTCGCGCCTTCGTCCCGGGTCCGGCGCGGTCCCCCGTCCGGGACTACTCGCCGGCCTCGTCCTGCGGGCCCTCCAGGTCCGCCGACGTGGTCGGCTTCTTCGCCTCCTCGGTGGGCACCGTCGGGGTCTTCGCCCGCCCCGCCGCCGGCGCGGCGTCCGCGGCCGGGTCCCCCTCCAGCAGGGCGGTCAACGCCGCCCCGGTGATCCGCCGGAACGTCCGGCCCACCCGGCGGCGGTCCAGCACCGCCACCTCCAACTGGTTGGCGGCGATGGTACGCGCCGATCCGCCCTCACCACCGACGCTGCTCAGCGCCTTCATCGCGGCCCGGACCGCCTCGGAGAGCGACATCTCCGGCCGGTGCTCGTTCTTCAGCACCCCGGTGATCGCCTCGGCCTGGCCGCCCATCGCCATCCGGCCCGGCTCGTCGTTCACCGAACCGTCGTAGGTCACCCGGTAGAGCGCGTCGTCGTCCGGGGTCGCGCCCACCTCCGCCACGCAGATCTCCACCTCGAACGGCTTCGACTGCTCGGTGAAGATCGCCCCCAGCGTCTGCGCGTACGCGTTGGCCAGCGCCAGGCCGGTCACGTCCCGCCGGTCGTAGCTCAGGCCGTTCAGGTCGGCCATCCGCACCCCGGCCCGGCGCAGGTTCTCGAACTCGTTGTACCGGCCCACCGCGGCGAAACCGATCCGGTCGTAGATCTCGCTGACCTTGTGCAGGGTGCTGGAGAGGTTCTCCGCGACGAAGAGCACCCCACCGTCGTAGCTCAGGACCACCGCGCTGCGGCCCCGGGCGATGCCCTTGCGGGCCAGCTCGGAGCGGTCGCGCATGATCTGCTCGGGCGAGGCGTAGAACTGCATGGCCACGGCGGCGGTTCTCCTTCGGGCGCTGTGCTGGGGACTGCTGACGGGTCAGGTGGGCGCGGACGGCTCAGCCGCCGGGGTTCTCCATCCGGCCGGCCACGACGCTCTCGGCGATCGCCGCCGTCTCGGCGTCGGTGAGCCGGTGGGTGCCGTCCGCCGTCGCGGTCATCACCACCGGGTAGATCCGGCGGATCAGGTCCGGACCGCCGGTGGCGGTGTCGTCGTCGGCCGCGTCGTAGAGCGCCTCCACGGCCAGCCGCACCGCGTCGTCGACCGAGAGCCCGGCCCGGAACCGCTTCTTGAGCGCCGACTTGGCGAAGAGCGAGCCCGAACCGATCGCGTCGTAGCCGGTCTCCTCGTAGGGGCCGCCGGTCACGTCGAAGCTGAAGATCCGGCCGGCCCGCACCGGGTCGCCGGCGGCCAGGTCGAACCCGGCGAAGAGCGGGATCACCGCGAGGCCCTGCATCGCCGCGCCCAGGTTGCCCCGGATCATCGAGGCCAGCCGGTTGGCCTTGCCGTCGAGCGAGAGCATCGCGCCCTCGATCTTCTCGTAGTGCTCCAGCTCCACCTGGAACAGTCGCATCAGCTCGATGCCGATGCCCGCGGTGCCCGCGATGCCGACCAGCGAGTACGCGTCGGCCGGGTGCACCTTCTCGATGTCCCGCTGGGCGATCAGGTTGCCCATCGTGGCGCGCCGGTCGCCGGCCATCACCACGCCACCGGCGGCCGAGATGGCCACGATGGTCGTCGCGTGCGGCGCCAGGTCGGCGGCCATGCCGGGCGGCAGCGGCCGACGGCCGGGCAGCATCTCGGGGGCCACCTTGCTCAGGAACGCTGTGAAGGAGGACGTCCCCGCGTTGGTGAACACATCTGGAAGACGCCCGGATGGATCAAAACCCGCTGCCACGTGGTTCCTCTCAGGTACGTGATCGCCCTGGCCAGCCTCGCCGGACTGTCCCGGAACTGGCCAAGACCACCATTGCAGTTGAAGCAGAGTATCCCGCGCACCCATCCGGTGCGATGATCGTGGTCCAGGTGTTGCGGGTCCGGGGATCGGCGCAGAGGCGATGACCTTCCGGGACGTCCCGGGTTGGCTTCACCTCGCGGTCGTATCGCTCCTTCACCCGCTTGGCGCAGCTGGCCTTTGAGCGCGCGTTGAAGCACGGTTCGCAGTAGCTGCCGCGGCCGCTCGGACGCTTGCTGCTCGCACAGAACTCGTCGAGCGGCTTCCATTCCTCGCAATCGCGGCAGCGGCGTTTCCCGTCCTGATCATCCACCGGGAGCGACATGTCCATTTCGCCCCGATATGTTCACTGACCTCCCTTTTGTACGTACCCCCTCACGAACTCTTCCGCGTTTTCCTCCAGGACGGAGTCGATCTCGTCGAGCAGGTCGTCGACGTCCTCGGTGATCTCGGCGTGCCGCTCGGCAACCTCGGGGTTGGCCTGCGCGGTAACCTCCTCGACCTCCTCGTGCGACTTGCCGGACTGGGTCTGCCCGCCCTCTTGCGTCGCCATGGTGGTGCCTCCTCCACGATCGCCCTGCGATCAACTTACCTCGCGGAGACGACGAAAAGCCCGTCGCGCGCCGGGTTCCGGCACTCGACGGGCTTTCCGGCATCCGGCTCAGCCGCCGGTCAGCATCTCCAGCAGGTCCTTGGCGCTCGCGCAGCGGTCGAACAGCTCCCCGACGTGTTTGCGGGTGCCCCGCTCGGGCTCCATCATCGGCACCCGCACCAGCGACTCCCGGCCCACGTCGAAGATGACCGAGTCCCAGCTCGCGGCGACCACCTCGGAGGCGTACTGGGCCAGGCAGCGGCCCCGGAAGTAGGCCCGGGTGTCCTCCGGCGGCTCGGTCATCGCGGCGCGGGTCTGCTCGTCGGTGAGCAGCGTCTTCATCGAGCCGCGGGAGACCAGCCGGTGGTAGAGGCCCTTCTCCGGGCGCACGTCGGAGTACTGCAGGTCGACCAGCTGGAGCTTGTGCGCGCCCCAGCCGAGCTTCTCCCGCTCCCGATAGCCCTCCAGCAGCCGCAGCTTGGCCACCCAGTCCAGCTCGTCGGCGCACTCGAAGGCGTCCCGGCCGAGCCGGTCCAGCACGCTCTCCCAGCGGTCCAGCACGTCGGCGGTCTGCGCGTCCACGTCGTCGCCGTAGCGGTCGTCCACGAAGGACCGGACCCGTTCCAGGTAGGCCCACTGCACGTCCAGCGCGGTGAGCCGGCGGCCGTCGCGCAGCCGCATGAGGTGCGTGAGCCCCGGGTCGTGGCTGACCGCGCGCAGCTCGCTGACCGGGTCGGCGATGCCGAGGTCGGCGCCGAGCGCCTTCTCCTCGATCATGGTGAGGATCAGCGCCGTGGTGCCCACCTTGAGGTACGTGGAGATCTCGGAGAGGTTGGCGTCCCCGATGATCACGTGCAGCCGGCGGTACTTGTCGGCGTCGGCGTGCGGCTCGTCCCGGGTGTTGATGATGGGCCGCTTGAGGGTGGTCTCCAGCCCCACCTCGACCTCGAAGAAGTCGGCACGCTGGGAGATCTGGAAGCCGCTCTGGCCGCCGTCCTGGCCGATGCCGACCCGGCCCGCACCGCAGACGATCTGCCGGGTGACGAAGAACGGCGTCAGGTACGCCACGATGTCGGCGAACGGGGTCTGCCGGCGCATGAGGTAGTTCTCGTGGGCGCCGTAGCTGGCGCCCTTGTTGTCGGTGTTGTTCTTGTAGAGGTGGATCGGGTGGGTGCCGGGAATGGTGGCGGCCCGCCGCGCCGCCTCGGCCATCACCCGCTCGCCGGCCTTGTCCCAGCGCACCACGTCCAGCGGGTTGGTCACCTCGGGCGTGGAGTACTCCGGGTGCGCGTGGTCGACGTAGAGCCGGGCGCCGTTGGTGAGTATCACGTTGGCGAGCCCCAGGTCCTCGTCGGCGAGCGCCTCGGCCGGGTCGTACGCGGCACCGGAGTAGGTGAAGCCGCGGGCGTCGCGCAGCGGCGACTCCTCCTCGTAGTCCCAGCGGGCCCGGCCGCCCCGGTTGAGTTCGGGGCGCGCCCCGTAGGCGTTGACCACCTGTGAGGAGGTGACCATCGGGTTGGCCCCGGCCTGGCCGGGAACGGAGATGCCGTACTCGATCTCGGTGCCCATGATCCGTCTGACGCTCATCGACCTGCCCGCTCCGCTCGCCGTCCCGGTCCCCGTCACGTCGAGCGTAGTCGCCGTCACCCGGGAAGGTGGCGCGGCGGGGCCCGCGCGTGCGACGTGGCCGGCGCCGCGACGGCGTACCCGGGGCGGGCGCGGGCGGCCTCGGCGGACGTGCGAAGGGCCCGCGGCGGGTGCGGATGCTGTTGGTTAATTTGGGTTCTGCGTGACGTCGGCCTTCAATAACTGGTTGTGGTGTTGAAGGCCGACGTTTTGGTATTGGGGTGGGTTGC
>NZ_JBFAJK010000099.1:0-8296 GCF_040655175.1 Micromonospora sp. NPDC050495
CCTCACCCTCAGTCACCCGCTGACGACGGACAACCAGTGCGCACCTCTGCAAGATCAGCTGTACCTAGCTCTGCACTCCAGGCCGTACCCCGACACCAGGCCCGCACCGGCACCGGACCCGCCGTCCTGGCCACCCTGCGCAACACCTCGATCGGCTACCACCGCACCAACGGCGAGGCCAACATCGCCCGCGCCACCCGCCCTCATCACCGCCGTGACCACCACCTATCCGACAACGCAATGACCCTGGGCTGCTCGCCAGTCCGACCACCGGCGCAAAACGCCGACTGACACCCGCGGACCGGTGGTAGCGAACGCACACATGTTCTGCGGCGACAGCAGGTCAAAATGCACCCTTCGAGCCGTTCGCGACCGAGAGGTGGGCGTGGGGCCGGACAACCAAGGATCGTCAGCGGCGTTCGGTGACCTCAGTCATGTCTGACCTCTTTCGCCAGCCAGAGGCGGGCTCGCGGGTACCCACCAAAGAAGGGCGCCCGCGAACCCGCCCGAGAGCGGAATCTACCAGGGCATTTCGCGTAGCGTCCGCTTGAGAATCTTGCCGGCACCGGAGATCGGGAGCGCGTTGACGAAGGCGACCGTCCGTGGGACCTTGTATCCGGCGATCTGCTCCCGGCAGAAGTCGCGCAGCTCATCCTGGGTGGCGGTTCGGCCGGGCGCTAACACGACGACGGCATGCACCCGCTCGCCCCACTGCTCATCGGGAACTCCGATCACCGCGCACGATGCGACCGCCGGATTTTTGGCCAGCACATTCTCCACCTCGGCGGAGTAGACGTTTTCTCCACCAGAGATGATCATGTCCTTGAGCCGGTCCACGATGTAGACGTATCCCCGCTCATCCATGTAGCCGCCGTCACCGGTGTGCATCCAGCCACCACGAAGCGCGGTTGCGGTGTCCCCGTCGCGCTGCCAGTAACCGCGCATGAGGTGGTCGCCGCGCACGACAACCTCGCCGACCGTGCCGCGGGGCACCTCCACGTCGTCGGAGTCGACGACGCGCACCTCGGCGTGCGGTGCGGCACGGCCCGCCGATCTCCGTAGTGCGGGGACGTCGTGGTCGTCGGGCAGGAGCAGGGTGGCGATGGGAGACAGCTCAGTCATCCCGTACGCCTGGGTGAATCCGGCCTGCGGGAACGCCTTGCGGGCGCGCTCGAGCAGGGTTTCCGAAATCGGTGATGCGCCGTAGATCACGTGCCGCATGCTGGACAGATCCCGTTCAGCGGCGGCCTGATGATCGAGGAGCATCTGGATCATGGTGGGCACCAGTAGGACGTCGGTGGCCACGTGCCGTTCGATGGCCTCCGAGACTCCGGCCGGCGTGAAGTTGGGAACGATGACGTGCGTCGAGCCGACAAGCAGGGCGGCCGCCCACGCCGCGATGTCGGCGAGGTGGAACATGGGCGCGGCGTGCAGCAGTCGTCCGCGTGGCGTGACGAAGCTTCCGGTGGCGAGGCTGCCCAGAGCGGAAACCATGACGTTCGTGTGACTGAGCATGACGCCCCGCGGACTGCCGGTCGTGCCGCCCGTGTAGAAAATGCCGAACAGGTCGTCACCACCGCGGCGCGCATCCACCGCGGGCTCGTTGTCGCGGACCAGTTGCTCGTAACTGACCATTCCGTCGGGCGGAGCGTCGTCCTCAGAGAAGATCACCGTGCTCAGGTGCCCGAACTGTGCCCGCAGGCTGGACACCATCGGCGCGAACGTGGCATCGACGAACAACACGCGGGTATCCGACTCCCGGAGTGCCTGGCTGATCTCCGCGGCACTCCAGCGGACGTTAATCGGTACGACGACCGCATTCGCCCAGGGCACCGCGAGCAGGATCTCGTGGTAACGATCGGAGTTGAGGCTCAGAACGCCGACTCGGCCGCCGCCGGCCACACCGGCCGCCCGCAGGCCTGCGGCCAGTCGAGCTACCCGGTCGACCGTTTCGGCTGCCGTACGAGTGCGGTCACCGTAGACGGTCATGGCACGTCGAGGATCCTGCTGCACCGCTTGGTGCAACGTCTGGGTGAGATACATGCTGTGCCCTCCTCTTCCTCAGATGGTGTAACCGCCGGCGCAGACGAGGGTCTGCCCGCTGATGTAGTCGGACTCGGGCGTACACAACAGGTAGACCGCCGCCGCCGCCTCGGCCGATGTTCCGACGCGGCCAAGCGGGATCGACCGCTGCACCGCCTCCATGAGCTCGGCGTTGATGCCGACCTTGATGTCTCTGTCCTGCACGGTGATGGTGGCGTTGGCACCAGCCGGCGCCTCGGTGAGCCGGGTCTTGATCAGACCGAAGGCCACGGAGTTGACCGTGACGTTGTAGCGGCCCCACTCCTTGGCCAGGGTCTTGGTCAGTCCGATGACGCCCGCCTTGGCGGCGGCGTAGTTGACCTGGCCCGCGTTGCCGCCGAGCCCGGCGACGGAGGAGATGTTGACGACCTTGCGGCAGGGCACCGGCTCACCCGCCGCCTTGGCCTGCTTCATCGCCGCGGAGATGACCGGTTGGGCAGCGCGAAGGATGCGAAAGGGTGCTTTGAGGTGTACGTCCAGGATCGCGTCCCACTGCTCATCCGTCATCTTCTGGATGACGGTGTCCCAGGTGTAGCCGGCGTTGTTGACGATGATGTCCAACCCGCCGAACGAGTCGATTGCGGTCTGCACGAACCGCTCCGCGAACCCCTCCTCGGTCACACTGCCGGCACAGGCCACGGCCCGCCCGCCGGCCGCTTCGATCGCCGCGACCGTCTCCTTGGCCGGCTCAGCGTCCAGGTCGTTGACCACCACCCGGGCGCCTTCCGACGCAAGCTTCATGGCGATCTCGCGGCCGATGCCACGGCCGGAGCCCGAAACGATCCCGACCCTGCCCTCAAGTCTTCTCATGCCGCTGTCCCTTCAATCTCAACGACAGCTTCGCCGGTGAGCGTCACCGTGCCGTCGGCCAGAGCGACGACAAGCTCCACAGTGGCCAGTCCGCCGTCATTGATATCGATGATCCGACCGGTGCAGGTCGGCTTTCCGGCTGGTGGCGTGGTCGCGGCGAACCGGACGCGGTAGGAGCGAATCCGCTCCTGCGGCACCCAGTTGGTCAGCAGCCGCCCCAGGTACGCCATGGAGAGCATGCCGTGGGCGATCACGTCATCCAGCCCACCGGAGCGAGCCACGTCGATATCGATGTGGATGGGGTTGTGGTCCCCCGAGGCGCCGGCGAAGAGGGCGAGCGTGGTCCGGGAGATCGGGGGCAGCTCAAGCTTCAGCTCGGTCATGCATGCACCCCGGGGTTACGAATCACCATGACGCAGGCCAGGTCGGCGACTCGGGAGCCATCCGCCCGAGTCACCGCCGTCTGCTTCACCACGAAATCCAAGGCACCGCCCTTTTTCTGGTAGACGTCGGAAATCCGCCGCCGCAAGGTCAGCCTGTCGCCCGCATGCGCGACCGAGTGGTACGTGAAGGACTGCTCGCCGTGCAGCAGGTGCCGCAGGTCCACCCCGACGTCGGTGAGGTAGCTGAACGGGTTCGCCTGCTCCAGCTCCAGGCCGAACAGAAACGTCATCGGCACCGGCAGGTCGGGGTGACCCGCGTCTCTCGCGGCGGCAGGGTCGCGGTAGATGGGGTTTGACTCGCCGATGGCCAGGGCGAAGAACTGCAACCGGCCGCGCTCCACCTCGACGGTGATCGGCGGGAGTTCCAAACCGATCAGGGAGGTCGGAATCGGCATGTCAGCTCACCTTCTCGTAGAGGGTGACCACCGCGGCACCACCCAAGCCGATGTTGTGCGCGAGCGCGAGGTTCGCCCCCTCCACCTGCCGGCGTCCGGCCTGACCGCGCAGCTGCCACACCAGCTCCGCGCACTGGGCGAGACCGGTCGCCCCGAGCGGGTGACCCTTCGCCAGCAGACCCCCGGAGGGGTTGGTGACGACCCGACCGCCGTAGGTGTTGGCGCCCTCCAGGATGAACTTCTCGGCGGTGCCCTCCGGGGTGAGCCCGAGCGCCTCGTACGTCAGCAGTTCGTTGGTGCTGAAGCAGTCGTGCAGCTCGACCACCCTGAGGTCCTGGGGGCTGACACCGGCGGCCTCGTAGACCTTGCCAGCGGCGGCGGCGGACATGTCGTACCCGACCAGCTTGATCATGTCGCCGTCGTGAAAGCTGCTCGCCGTGTCGGTGGTCATCGCCTGCGCCGTGATCTGCACCCGCGCGTCAAGGCCGTGTGCCTTGGCGAACTCCTCGCTGGCGATCACCGCCGCCGCCGCCCCGCAGGTCGGCGGGCAGCACTGCAAGCGGGTCAGCGGCCCGTAGACGTGCGGGGAGGCAACCACCTCCTCAACAGTGAGCGGGTCGCGGAAGACGGCGTACGGGTTGTTCGCCGCATGTTGCCGGGCCTTCACGACGATCCGCGCGAAGGTCTCCGGCGCGGTGCCGTACCTCTCCGCGTAGGCCTTCCCGGCGCCACCGAAGTACCGTGCCGCCATCGGCGCCGCGCCGTCGTCCGTCCCCTGCACGGCATGCGCGACATCGTCGAAGCGGGCGAACGGGTTCGGCCTGTCCTCCCAGTGCGATCTGATCGCACCGCGCTGCATCTGTTCGAAGCCGACGACCAGCACGCACTCCGCGGCCCCGGACTCGACCGCCTGCCGGGCCAGCCAGAGCGCCGTCGACCCGGTCGAACAGTTGTTGTTCACGTTGACCACCGGAATGCCGGTCAGGCCTACCCGGTAGAGCGCGGCTTGTCCGCTGGTCGAATCGCCGTACACATAGCCCGCGTAGGCCTGTTCGACCTGCCCGTAGTCGAGCGACGCATCCCGCAGCGCGGCCCGGACCGCGGCCTCGGCCATGTCGTCGTACGGATCCGCGTTTCTCGGGGTCATGAACGGCACCATGCCGACCCCGACGACCCGCGCTCGCTTCTTCACAGAACCTTCACCTTCACCTTCACCTTGTCGCGCCGAAGACCGCCACGCGCTTGTTGACGAACGCGTCGACGCCCTCGAGAAAGTCCTCCGTACGGGCACACTCACCCAGTGAGATGCGTTCGTTCTCCAACTGCTGCTCCAGGCCCGCGTGTGCACTGGCGGCAATGAGCTGCTTGGCACGGGCGTACGCCTGAGCCGGCCCCCGGGCAAGCCGCTCGGCCAGATCGCGGACCTGGCCGTCCAGCTCCCTGCGAGGCACCACGCGGTTCACCATGCCGAGTTGGTACGCCCGTTCCGCGCTCACCGGATCGCCCAGCATGATCAGCTCCGAGGCCACCTGACGTCCCACAACTCTGGGTAGGAAGTAGGTGCTACCCGAGTCGGGAGTCGCGGCGAGCTTGATGAACGCCTGGCAGAATGTGGCGTCGTGGGATGCGACGACCATGTCGCAGGCCAGGGCGAGCGAGAAACCCGCGCCGTACGCCTGCCCGTGGACGCTAGCGATGACGGGCTTCGGCAGGCGCGTCAAGCCGACGATCGCGGTGTGCACCACCCCGGCGATCTGTCGAAGCACCGGCTCACCTCTGCCCTCGTGGGCACCGGCGGACATCGCCTTGACGTCGCCGCCCGCGCAGAAGGCCGCGCCTTCTCCCCGCACGATCACCGCTCTGACGTCGTCGCGACCACGGACCTCCTCGACCGCCTCGGCCAGGGCGACGCCCGCGGTCACGTCGAGCGCGTTGCGGCGTTCTGGGCGGGACAACACGATCTCCGCCACCGCCCCCCGGATCAGGACGCGCACGGGCAGGTCGTCCCCACGGGGTTCCGGCACACCATCGACATGGTTCGTACCGGCACGGCGCTCCGCCCCCAACGTCGTCCCTTCTGCCGCAGCCGGTCCGCGTCGACGTCTGGTCATGCGATCACCTTCAGAGGGCTGGTGCGAACGTTGCACGTGCGCAAGATCGGGCGGGGGTCGGCGCCAGGGCTCGTCCGGTCGTCGGCGCACGGGTCGTAGACGCTGACACCGGATCCGGTGGCTTTGGCCCTGTAATGGCGGCGTCGGCGCGGGCGAGCGCCTCGGCCAGGTCGCCGCTGTCGGCCGAAGCAAGTCCGATGGAGGCGGTGACCGAGACGACTTCCCCGGAGGGCAGTCCGATCGGGTCGGCGACTGCGGCGGCCACCTCTCGGACCGCGTGCAGATCGGACGAGGATGCGAGGATCAGCGCGAACTCATCCCCGCCCAACCTGGCGACGATGCTGGTGACCTGGGTGCGGAGTCGGTCGGCGATGACGCTGAGCACCACGTCGCCAGGCGCGTGGCCGCGGAGGTCGTTGATCGGTTTGAAGTCGTCCAGATCGAGCACCGCTACGAACGGCCGAGCCGGAGCCAGCCGCGGCCACACCTCGGCCAGGCCGGCTCGATTCAGCAGACCGGTCAGCCGATCGTGGGTGGCATCGTGCCGGGCGACGGCGAGTTGGCGACGCAGCAGACTGGCCGAGCGGGTCAACCATCCGGCGGTGGCGAGACCAGACAGGCCGGCGACGAGTCCGGCGACGATAGCCGGGTCGAAGAAGGTCATCACCGAGTCACCTTCGGGGCGGAAGCGTGGCCGTGGACGGGGACGGGGACGACGGGGGCGGCGCCGGATCGGCACGGCAGCCGACGGCGGCACCCACCGCTGCCGGGTCGACCAGCCTGACTTCTTGTCTGCTGACTACAGCGTCTGGGTCCACGTCGGGCTTGGTGTACCAGCATGGGGTTTCTAGTACGCCGGACAGTACGCTCCGTGCCATGTCCTGGCAAGCGGGGATTTCGGCAAGACCCGCCGCACGTGGTCTCGCACGCTCACAGTGGGACGGCGCGGGAAACGTCTTCGGACGGAAAGGTGGGGCGAGTCAGCAGACGCGAGCGGCCCCACAAACGGCGGATTCCCGGTGCGTAGCACGTCGGGGCCTGGGAGACTCCCGGCGGGAAACGGCTCGCCGTGACCTTGATCACAGTTCCTCCCTTACGCGAGCACATCCTCTAGAGGTGTAGAGTGTTGGGCGTTTGCTACAGATGTAGAGGAGCCTGAGATGGGCAGGATGGAACGCGGCACCAGCATGAGCCAGCGCACCGCGATCGTGGTGGGGGGCGGTATCGGCGGCATGGCCGCCGCCGTCGCGCTGATCCGCAGTGGCTGGCAGGTCGAGGTACTGGAACGCGCCACCGCGTTCGGCGAGGTGGGTGCGGGGCTGTCGCTGTGGCCCAACGGCCTGCGCGCGCTGGACGCGCTGGGCGTGGGCGAGCAGGTCCGCGCCCATGCCCTGGTCGAAACCAAGACCGGCATCCGGGACGTGTCCGGCCGCTGGCTGTCGCAGACCGACACCGACGAACTGGGACGCCGGTACGGTCCCCTTGTCATGATCCATCGTGCCCACCTGCTCGACATCCTTCGCGAAGCCGTTCCCGCCGCTTCGCTGTGCAAGGAGACCGAGGTCATTCGGGTTGTTCGGGCCGGTAGTGGCACATCTCAGGTCGAGGTCGAGCACAACCACGGGGTGTCGCGCGCCGATCTGCTGGTGGGCGCCGATGGGATCCACAGCACGGTACGGCGCTCACTGTGGCCGCAGGCCCCCGAGCCCCGCTACGCCGGGTACACGGCCTGGCGACTGATCGCCGACGCGGGCCGTCCGCTGTCGGCCGGCGGCGAGACCTGGGGGCGCGGGGAGCGCGTGGGAATCGCTCCTCTTCCGGATGGCCGGGTGTACTTCTTCGGCGTCGCCAACACCCCCCCGGGGCAGCGCAGCCCCGGCCGGGAGCTTGATGAGATGCGACGGCGTTTCAGCAGCTGGCATGCCCCGATCCCCGATCTCCTGGCGGCCGCCAGCGAGGACACGGTCATGCGCCACGACATCTACGAACTGCCGCCGATCAGCACCTACGTCGCCGGCAGGACCGCGCTGCTCGGCGATGCCGCGCACGCGATGACGCCCAACATGGGGCAGGGCGCCATCCAGGCCCTCGAGGACGCCGTCACCCTGGCCGCGCTGCTAGCTTCCAATCCCCACGTGGAGTCCGCACTGGCCGCCTACGACCAGCAGCGACGCCCCCGTACCCAGATGATCGCCAGACGCTCCCACCGAATCGGGTCCGTCGCGCAATGGAGTTCGGCCCCCGCCAGCACCCTGCGCAACTGGCTGCTCCGCCTCACTCCCCCCTCATCCATGCTCAACGCACTCGGCCCGGTGCTCACCTGGCAGCCACCTGCCCCGGCCCCGGCGCACTGAGCGTCCCTACCTCGCCTGCACCGCATCACCAGAAAGGCCCCGGCCATGACCGGCAAGCTCACTGCCGTCCCACTCGCCCAACCCGGCACCACCTGGAGGCT
>NZ_JBFAJK010000100.1:0-7609 GCF_040655175.1 Micromonospora sp. NPDC050495
TCGTCATGCGTAGATCATCACGACCCGCGCCTCCCGCTCTCAGCAAGGCGCCAATCAGCGTGTACTACATCCAACCCAACCAAGACGCCCTCTAATACTGCAACGGCAGTTATGGCGGGTAGCCGCGGTGGCGGTAGTGGCTGGTGCGGGCGTGGTGTTGGCGCCGGCGGCGCCAGCGTGACCAGGCCCGGGAGTGTGGATCTAACGGCACCTCTCTGCTGCCGGCGGGTTGACAAGAGAGGTGCCGTTAGCGAGACAGCCCCCCTATCCGACAACGCAATGACCCTGGACGGTGGCCGACAGCAGAGCGGCGGCGGCGAAGACGACCAGGGCTCCGCCTCTAGGTCAGGCTAATGCCGACGGCACGGGCCGGTGGCCGGATCGCCGCGCAGCCGGACGGGCGTCAGCGGAGCGGTGTCCGCTCCGGCTCCATGACGAACGCCTGTGGCGCGAGGCGGACGTACCCTTGCCTGCCGACGGCCTTGACATTCCAGGTCTTGCCGAAGGCGGGCGTGTTGGTCACCATGAGTCGGCCGATCTGTTCGGGAAGATCGGGATCGAGGGTGAGTTCACCGTCGCGGGCCTCGAGACCCAGCATGGTGCGGATGAAAAGCACCGGTGCCGCGCTCGCCCACGCCTGCGGATTGCAGGCGGTCGGGTACGGCACGGGCGCCTGGCCGAAGCTCCGGGGATAGCCGGAGAACGCCTCGGGCAGCCGGTAACCGGAAAACGCGGAGGCCTCGAGCATGGCCATGATGATCCGGTTCGCCTCCCGCCGGAACCCGTAGCGGGCGAGCCCGTGGGCGATGAGGGAGTTGTCGTGCGGCCAGACCGTGCCTATGTGGTATCCGATCGGGTTGTAGCCGCGTTCAGCGGCAGAGGTGGTGCGTACGCCCCAGCCGGCGAACATGTCGTCGGACATCAGGTGATTGGCGATGACAGCCGCCCGGTCCGGCGGCACGATGCCGCTCCAGAGCAGGTGGCCCATGTTGGAGGTCATCGAGTCGATCAGCCGGTCGTCCCCGTCGATGCCGAGGGCGTAGAAGCCGCCCCGCTCCTCGATCCAGAAGTCCCGGTTGAAACGGTCGCGCAACTGGGCGGCCTCGTCACAAAGCCGTCGGGCGAGTGGCGGGTCGTCGAGCGGCCCCTCGGCCAGTTCAGCCAGCCGCAGCTTCGCGTCGTACGTGTAGCCCTGGATCTCGCAGGTGGCGATGGGCAGGACGGGTAGCGTCCCGTCGGCGAACCGGACACCGTCCCACGAGTCGCGCCAGCACTGGTTGCCCAACCCGTGCGGAGAGCGGGTGGCGTAGTCGACGTACCCGTCGCCGTTTCGGTCGCCGTAGTCGTCGATCCACCGCAGCGCCGCGTACGCGTTGTCCCGCAGCTCGCGGACGAGATCGTCGTCCCCGGTCCACCGCCAGTACTCGGAGAGCACGATCAGCCACAGCTGGGTCGAATCGGCGGTGCCGTAGTACGGGTTGTGCGGCCGCAACCCGAGCTGGGTCAGTTCACCACGACGAATCTCGTGCAGGATCTTGCCCGGCTCCTCGTCGCGGAAGTCATCCACCTTGGTGCCCTGCTGCGCGGCGAGTGCCAGCAGCGCGGCCCGTGTTGTGTGCGGGGACAGCGCCAGGACCTGGTAAGAGGTGATCAGCATGTCCCGGCCGAAGAGCGTGAGATACCAGGGCATTCCGGCGGCAAGGAGGATGCTACGGTGATCATCCAACTGTAGTTCGATCCGCATGCCGATCAAGTCCAGCTGCGTCTTGAGGTACACCTCCGTCAGCGCGGCGCAATCCGTCTCCACCTTCGGCCCGACAGCTATCCACTGGGCGATCTGGGGGTCGATGCCCCCACCGAATACCTCGTCAAAGGGCCGAGGCGCCGGTCGCAGCTCCTGCTCGCGCACCCACAGCGGGACGTGCACCTCACACCGCCACTCCTCGTTCCGCTCCAACCGTAGGTCCCACACGAACGAGTCGCCCTCGATCCGCGTCGCCGCCGGCCGGGCCACCACCTCGCTACACGCCTCGAAGGGGCCATTCCGGTATGAGAACCGCAAGTACGATCCATCCAAGGCATGCGAGCGGGTGATCTCCGCCGACCGGTCCCGCACCGTCTCCTTGATCTCGAAGAGGTCCGCGAAGTCACAACCGACCGACAGGCGGAGCTGAACCGACACCGGCTCGGCGGCGAACGACTGCACACTGATGCGTTCGTGCAGGCCCCCGTCGACATACCGCTGCCGGCGCACCCCGAGGTGGTTGGCCTGCAGACCTGGCACCTCGGGGTTCGTCAGGAAGAACGCCGCCGAGTGCGACTCCACCGTTCCAGAGCTGAGCGCCAGCAGCTTGGCGCCGTTGACCGTCAGCTCCCAGTGGTCCAGGAAGCGGGTGTCCTCGTGCACCAGCCCACCGATCGATCCGCGATGTACGTCCCCGACGGCGTCGGAGTACATGAACGTGTGCGCCTGCAGCACGGCGATCGCGTTCGACCCCAGTTCCGGAGGCAGGCTCCGTGCCAGCCTGCCCGGTACTTCGGCCGCCGGCGTCAGATGCGGTGTTGGGTCGGCCGGGGTGGACCGACGTTCAGTGCTCGACATGGCTTGCTCCGCGGGATGAAACGCCAGATTGAGGAGGCATCCAGGCCAGGCTAAACGTTCCCACGACCCGTCCGTGGCTCAATCGTCAGCGCGGCCCGCCAGCCCCGTGCGGCCGGCTGGAGCGGCAACCGCCTGGTCAGACCGCAGCAGGGCACGCAGGTGACGGGGCGACGGGGTGCCGTGGGCGAGCATCTCGTCGTGCCAGTTGCGCCGCGACACGCCCTGCGGGCGCAGTGCCGCGACCTCGGCCAGCTCGCTGTAACCGACGAAGTACGTCGAGAGCTGGGTGGAGGTGAGCAGGGCGCGCCGCCGCTTGCCGGCCGCCTCCCCCTTCTCCTGGAAGCCGCGCTCCACATCAGCTTCATCGCCTCGGCCTTCGGCAGCCCCTCGCAGTGCACCAACTGGTCGAGCAGCGCGTTGATGGTCATCCGGAGCTGCATCTTGAGCTGCTGCAACTTCACCGGCAGGCCGCCGAAGCCGAAGCCGGCCATCAGCTCCTCCGCGTACACCGCCCAACCCTCGACGAACGCCCCCGACGTGGCGACCGCCCGCACCCGCCTACTACCCGAGAACCGGCGGGCGTGGGCGAGCTGGAGGAAGCGCCCGGGCACCGCCTCGTGCACGGTGAGGTTGCGCAGCATGTGGTCGTTGTACTCGCGGTAGTACGACTCGACCCGCTCCGCGGGCGTCGGCGAGATGCAGTAGAAGGTCGGGACGTCGGCGATCTCCGGCGATCCGGGCGAGTCGCAGTACGCCACGGCCCCCCCCCGCGCGAACTCCGGCATCTCCTGGATGACGCGGGGGCCGTCCACCAGGGACACCAACGCATGGTCGCGGACGAAGTCGGTCGTCTCATCCAGCGTGATCCCGGCCAGCCCGACGATCGTGCGGTCGTCCGGATGCTCGGCGGCGAGCAGGTCCAACGCCCGGCGTACCGTCTCGTCCGTCGCCCGGCCGCCGACCAGCTCGACCGCCGCCACGCGGATCTTCTCGGTCACCCGGCCCAGGTTTGCCCAGGCCCGGCGCTGCACCTCAGCCGCGGAGAGCTCGGTGTCGAGCGTGTGCCAGAACCGCGCCTCCCAGCGGCACCGGCCCAGCCGGGAGTCGCGTCCCGGCCCCGGATCGTCCCGCACCTGGTCGGTCGGCGAACCCGGTGAGTGCTTCCACCGCCGCCGCGGCGACCGGCTCGACGGTGGCACGCAGGCCGGGCACCTCGGCGATCAGCGCGGGCAGCCCGTCGCGCACCAGCGCGGCCGTACCGGCGAACTGGCCGGCCGCCGTCTCCGCGTGGATCCGGGGCACGTCGCGCAGGTTGGCCCGCGCCGTGGCCAGCGCGTCCGGTACGGCGGCCAGCCGGCCGGCCAGCGCGGTCAGCCGGACGTCGACCGGGGCGTACAGGCGGGCGATCAGCGTGTGTAGCAGCGGGCCGGGGTTAGACCGCAGCGGGTCCCACTCGTGCCCGGCGATCTCGGTCAGCTCGAACAGCTCCCGGTCGACGAGCGAGCTGAGCATTGCGTGGTCCACCCGGTCGGCGGCGTCGAGCGACTCGGCGTCCACCTCGGCGAGCGCGTGCGCGGCCTCGCGCAGCATCGTCACGTCCGCCGCCACCGCACCGGCGGAGAGGTCCGGCAGGCGGTCGTCGTACCGGTGGTCCCCGGCGGCGGAGGCCAGGTCGGGACGGCGTTCCAGGATGGCGTCGATGATCCGCTCGGCACGCGGCGCGAAGGAGGCATCCTACGGTCCGATCAACTCCGCGAGTGTCCCCACCGCGCCCGCCAGCTCATCCCGCGACCAGGGCGGGTAGCCGAGCACCAGGCCGGGTGGACCGGGGCGGTCCACGCGCAAGTCGGCGAGGGCGCCCGGTCCGAGCCCGGCGGACCGGGCGGCGCGGGCGACCGCCGCGTCGTCGACCCCGGCCGGCAGTTCCAGCACCAGGTGCAGCCCCGCGGCGATCCCGGAGACGCGGGCCGCCGGCAGGTGCCGACGTACCGCCGCGATCAGGGCGTCGCGCCGCTCCCGGTACACCCGGCGGGCCCGGCGCAGGTGCCGGTCGTACCTGCCGGAGGCGAGGAACTCGGCGAAGGCCAGTTGCTCCGGCACCGGCCGCCGAGGTCCGCGGCGTACTTGCCAGCCACCGCCGCCGCCCGCAGTCCCGCCGGTACGGCCAGCCAGCCCAGCCGCAGTCCCGGTGCCAGCGCCTTGCTGGTCGACCCGATGTGCACGACGCGCGCCGGGTCGAGCCCCTGGAGGCAGCCGACCGGATCACGGTCGTAGCGGAACTCCGCGTCGTCGTCGTCCTCGACCACCAGCCCACCCGTACGCCGGGCCCAGTCGAGCAGGGCGACCAGGCGTTCGGGGGCGAGCACCACGCCGGTGGGGTACTGGTGTGCGGGCGTGACCAGCACCGCGGGCACGTCCAGGCGGTGCAGCGCGGGCACGTCGAGGCCGGCGGCGTCGACCGGTACGCCGACCGGGCGCAGGCCACGCGCGCGCAGCGGATCGAGGATACGGCTGCTGCCCGGGTCCTCGATGCCGATCCGGATCACCCCCGGTCGACGAGCATCCCGGCGAGCCGATGGAACGCCTGGGCGGCCCCGGTGGTGACGAGCAGGTCGGCCGGGCCGATCCGGCGGCGCGGACCCGTCCCAGGTAGGCGGCGAGTTCGGCCCGGAGCCGGGGCACGCCGCCCGGGTCGCCGTAGCCGAGGTCGGCGTCGCGGGCGCCGGCGAGCGCCCGCTCGTAGGCGCGCCGCCAGGCCCCGCGGAGAAAGAGACCCAGGTCGGGCAGGCCCGGCCGCAGCGGTAGCTGCCGATCGTCGCGTGCGGGGGCGGTGGCGGGACGCGCGGCGGGGCCAGCGTGGCCGGGGGAGGTCGCCGCGACGACCGTGCTGGAGCCGTGCCGGGCGAGCAGCCGCCCCTCGGCGACCAGCTGCTCGTACGCCTCCACCACCACGTCTCGCGAGACGCGCAGGTCGGCGCCGAGGCCGCGGGTGGAGGGGAGCCGGGTGCCGACCGGCAGCCGGCCGCTCACGATGGCCTCGCGGAGAGCCCGGGGAGCCGGGTCACGCTGCACCTTCGGCTCCGGCTTCGCGGCCGGCTCCGGGGTGGCGTCCCGCTGCGGCTCCGGGGTGGCCGGCACCAACGCCTTCGCCGGACTCGGGGACCAGGCCACGCGCGGGGGCCGTGCACGCCGGCGCCGGCGGACAGGCGGCACCACGCCTGGGGCGGGTAGCGCGGCGATCAGCTCGTCGGCGCGGCAGGTGCCCATCGTGGTGGTGATCATTCGTCGTTGCGGCGGGTGGCCAGCACATAGCCCACATCGCGCTGCTCCAGCCAGACCCGCGGGCTCTTGCGCTGCCCGTAAGCCTCGTCGGCGGTGACCCACCCGACCGGCACCCCGGCATCCAGGGCTCGAGCCAGCAAGGTCCTGGCGATCTGCGGCTTGGTGGCGAACTCCACGTCGTCCGGGATGCCCGCGGCGCGGCAACGCTCACGGTCGTCGGTCCACGCCGCGGGCAGATACAACTGCCGGTCGATCAACCCGTGCCCCTTGGCGGAGCTGTAGGCCGAGCGCCCGACCTAGCAGTTCTCGACCCTGCCGGCGGTGCCGGAGTACTGCCGGGCCACCCCGACCGAGCGCACACCCTTGACTCGAAAATGAACCTCCGTGGAAGCTCACGCTGCGGCTGGTAGGGGTTCGAGAGTGACGTGATACCCGAGGCGTTCCAGCTGGGCTATCAAACGAAGCCGTTGCCGGGTGGGATCGATGCGGATATGGAAGTGATCCCACCCGAGGCTGCGGTACTCGGTGTTGCTGTCGAGGACGTGCCAGATCGCGACGAGGAGCCCGTGGCCGACCGCGACCGTGGCGCGTTTCGCGCCGCGGCGGGCCGCGATGCGCCGGTACTGTGCGCCGGGGGAGGAGTCCTTGCTCCGCGCGGCGGCCATGGCTGCCTGTCCGAGAACGGCCTTGCGAGCCAGCGGTTGCCGGGTCGGCTGCCTGAGCGGGGCGAGTTCCATCAGGATCACCCGCTGGGCTGCCACCGGCGTGAGTCGCGGACTGGGTCGTGTTCGAACACGTCATCGCCGCACTGGCAGCTGGCACCCCGGCCCACGACGCGCTCCACATCCCCACACCTGGAGCACCGAGCCCACGCCCTGATCGCGCCTGTCCCCGCCATGCCATGCGGGCTGTGGCACCGCTTCGGCCTATGCGAAAACGCCTCTCGGGCGCATCTCGCAGGCAACACCGACGGCGGCGGTGTATCTTAATGAGCGCTCATTTATTATTTAGGTATGGCAACATCACCAGGCTCTCGGCGTCGAGGGCGTCCACCGAGCAGTGAAGGTCGCGACACCCGGGAGGCCCTGCTCAACGCCGCCTTGGCGCTGTTCGCGCGGCTGGGGTTCGCGGCGACCACCGTGCGGCAGATAGCGGCAGAGGTCGGCGTGCGCGACGCCGCCATCTACGCGCACTTCCCCAGCAAACAGGCGATGTACGACGTCCTGTTCGCCGAGGCGGGCCCGCCGTCGTGGGAGCGGCTCGGGCTCAACCCCGAGGTACTGGCGGCCCGCACGCCCGCAGAGGTCGTGCCCGAGCTGGTCCGCCGGGCGCTCGACCAGTGGTCGACCCCCCGCGCCCGCCTCTTCGGCAGCTTCCTGCTACGCGAGGGGGCCGGCCCCAGCGGGCTCGGCCGGGTGTACGTCGGCATCGAGGCAACCCTCGAACACTTGGCCGGCCTCTTCGCGCACTGGCAGAACCAGGGCCTCATACGCGGCGACGTCACCGCCCGGCAGCTCGTCTGGGAGCTGTTCGGCCCGCTCCAGATCCCGCGGTTCCTGTTTCTGCACCCCGATTCGACCGACGTCGACATCGCCACCTGCCGACGATGGACCGACGACCACGTGGCGTTCTACCTCGCCTGCACCGCATCACCAGAAAGGCCCCGGCCATGACCGGCAAGCTCACTGCCGTCCCACTCGCCCAACCCGGCACCACCTGGAGGCT
>NZ_JBFAJK010000101.1:0-7585 GCF_040655175.1 Micromonospora sp. NPDC050495
GGCTCGGTGGGCGGCCGAGCCCATCCACGGTCATCCCGGCCGCGCCCCGGCGCACGCCGTTCGTCCCGACCCCGACCCCGACCGCGCCGCCCGGCGCAGGCCGTCGTCCCGTCCTCGACCGCGCCGCACCGGCGCACACCGTCGTCCCGTCCGGTCCGAGACCGCGCCGTCCGGGCGACCGCGGGCGACCCACGGCGTTCCGACCAGTGGGCGCGGCCGTGCCTCGCCGGGACGGGAAGCCCGCTGGGCGTACACTGACGCTGGCCTTGTGCCGGGATGCCCTGGGCACGCTCGGCCGGGGCGGGGGCAGGGCTGCGGATGGCGCGTCCAGCCGCTCCGGCGTTCGACCGCCGGAGCACGGTCGGGGCTTGGCGGGAGGGTGAGCGCGTGCGGGGTCCCGCGATGACGGATGTGGCCCGCCTTGCCGGGGTCTCCCACCAGACGGTGTCGCGGGTGCTCAACGGGCACCCCAACGTCCGTGAGCAGACGCGGCTGCGGGTGCAGGCGGCGATCGCCGAGCTCGGCTACCGGCCCAACCGGGCCGCTCGTGCGCTGGTCACCGGCCGTTCGCAGGTGATCGGGGTGGTCGCGCAGAACACCACGCTGTACGGTCCGGCGTCGCTGCTGGCGGCGCTCGAGCAGACCGCCGCCGAGGAGGGCTTCGCGGTCACCGTGGGCAGCGTGCGGGACCTCGATCGGGTCTCCATCTCCGCCGCCGTCGAGCGGCACCTGGCCCACCGGGTGGCCGGCATCGTGGTCATCGCGCCGGTGGAGTCCGCCGGTGAGGCGCTGGAGCACCTGCCGAAGGACGTCCCCCTGGTGACCGTCGACGGCGACCCGCGCCGTCCGGTGCCGCTGGTGACGGTGGACCAGGTGGCCGGTGCCCGGGACGCCACCCGGCACCTGCTGGACGCCGGCCACCGTACGGTCTGGCACGTGTCCGGGCCGGCCGACTGGTTCGACAGCGCAGGCCGCATCGAGGGCTGGCGGGAGGCGCTGCGGTCGGCCGGCGCCGAGGTGCCGCCGCTGGTGCCGGCGGACTGGTCGGCGGCGTCCGGCTACCGGTGCGGGCAGATGCTGGCCCGGATGCCCGAGGTGACCGCCATCTTCACCGCCAACGACCACCTCGCGCTGGGTGTGCTCCGCGCGTTGCACGAGTACGGCCGCCGGGTGCCGGACGACATCAGTGTGGTCGGCTTCGACGACGTGCCGGAGGCGGCGTACTTCATCCCGCCGCTGACCACCGTCCGGCCGGACTTCGACGCGGTGGCCCGGGCGAGCCTGGAGCTGCTGCTGGCGCAGATCGGGGCCGGGGCGGTGGGTGAGCTGCGGCAGACCATAGCGCCGACCCTGGTCTCCCGGCAGAGCGTCGGACCGCCCGCCCGCTGACCGCCCGCGGCGCCGGTGCCCGCCGGCGGGGCGGAGCGGTTCCCGCTGCGCGGTACGGCTCCACCCCGCCGTCCGTGGTGCCGTCGTCGGCACCGGGCGGAGGTGCGGTCAGTTGCGGAGGGCGAACTGCTGGTTGGTCCCGCCGTGGCAGGTCCAGAGCACGATCTTGGTGCCGTTCGTGGTGCCCCAGTTGTAGGCGTCGAGGCAGAGCCCGGACTGCACGCCGCTGATGGTGCCGTTGGCGTTCAGATTCCACTGCTGGTTGGACTGGCCGTTGCAGTCCCAGATGATCGCCCGGGTGCCCGGGGTGCTGCTGGCCCCCTCGGCGTCGAGGCACTTGTTGCCGTACACGGTCAGCTGCTTGGCCGAGTTGTACGTCCAGCGCTGCATGTTCCCACCCCAGCAGTCCCAGAGCTGGACCTGGGTCCCGTTGGTGGTGCTGCCGTCCGGCACGTCGAGGCAGCGGCCCGACTGGTTGCCCACGATCTCGACGTTCTGCCGGGTGCCGCCGCCGGTGCTCGCCGCGTAGCCGGCGGCGTTGATGTTGGCCTGGACCGAGTTCTCGGTGGCGTCGGAGGGGTAGCCGGAGGTCATCACGCCCTCGTAGAAGGTGCCGGCGGAGCCGTGGCTGTTGTCGCCGCCGATGCCGAGGATGATCGCGCCCTCCTTCTTCATCGGGTTGTAGCCCGCGACGTTGGGGCGGGCCCCGTTGTAGTAGGTGGACAGCCCGCCGGACTGCGCGTTGCCGGCCCGGATGGCCCAGTGGTTCGGCTCGCCCTTGACGATGGCGGTCAGGAACCGGTGGGTCACGGTCGGGTCGTTGGCGTTGTAGCCGGCGTTGACCCCGGAGAAGAGGCCGTTCTCCAGGTCGGCCATGACCCAGGGGCCCGGTCCGGTGCCGTAACCCCAGACCTTGATGTTGCCGAAGTAGATGGCCTCCATGGTGCCGTTGCCGTTGTCCCGGCTGTTGGTCTCGGCGTTGCCGTAGTCGAAGCAGCATCCGCCGTTGTAGTGGGTGCCGTCGAAGATGGCGTACATGCCCTCCGGCTGGTCGCCCCTGGCGATGCCGTTGGTGTTGTTGTTGCGGTAGCCGGTCCCGGGCGCCACGAACACGCCGTACGCCTTGTGACCGTTGACGGTGACCGGCGCGAGGGTCGCGTCGGCGAGGTTGTCGTAGCCGCCGGCCGCCGGGCCGGAGAACCCGCCGGGCGGTGCCTGGGTCAGGTGGTTGCCCCGACCGGACTGGTCGTAGATGACGGAGATGACGCAGTTGGTGCCGGCGCAGAACGTGTCCTGCGTGGCGGCGTTGGCCACGTCTCCCGGGGCGAGCGGGGCGACGTCGCGGGTGGCGTTGTCGGACGAGCGCCGGACCTGGTAGAGCGGCCCGTTGTAGGAGCCGTAGAGCGCCCGGGTGGTGCTGTGCGCGGCCACGCACGGCGTGCCGCCGGAGGCGTAGATGTCGCAGGGCCCGGTGGTCGCGGCCCGGGCCTGGGGCGTTGCGGCGGACACGCCGCCGGTGATCGCGGCGACCAGCACCAGGGGTGCCAGGGTGGCCGTCAGGCGACGCCGACGGCCGACGTTCGGTTTCATCGTTCCTCCCGGATGGATGACGGGCATGTGAACGCTAACATCGACAATTAGCGTCGCGTTCACATCCGCATCTGTCAACGTCCGGTGCGCGGTGGGCGGGGTCGTATCCGGCTCTGAGCACTCGTTATCCGTCCCCCTTCGCAGTTGATCAGGGAGGGTGGTGCGGTCGCGCCGACGGCGCCCGGGCCGGGCCGGAGTCGACTATTGACATCGGCGGTCATCCACCTGTTACATAAACCAGGCCGGGCGATGTTAGCGGTAACAGGGCAGGGTCGAGGGGCGCGGCCAGACGACGAAGGCGGCTCGCGGCCGCCGGATCGACGCTCCTACCGGCCCCGCGTTCGTGCCGCCCCACCGGTGAGCGACAACCCCGCCGGGTCCGATGTGCATCCCGCGCGGCACCACCAGCAAGCACCCGCCGGCGTCCGGGCCACCACTCGTCCCACCACCCCGGGCCGGTGCCCCTGCTCCTCGCGCCGCCGCCTCCTGGGCCGTCCCGAAGGTCAACAGCTTCCACCCTCCGAGAGAGGTTTGCCGGTATGTCCCCGTCCCCCCTGCACCTCAGCCGCCGACACCTGCTCGCGGCCGTCGGGCTCACCGGCGCCGCCACCGCCGCGGGCCTGGCGAACGTCCGCCTGGCCCTGGCCACCGTGGGCCCGAGCAGCTACACCGCCAGCTGGTCCTCGGTCGACCAGCACCCGCCGGCCGCCGAATGGTTCCAGGACGCCAAGTTCGGCATCTACTACCACTGGGGGGTGTACAGCGTCCCCGCGTACGCCAGCGAGTGGTACCCGCGCAACATGTACAACTCGGGCTCGAACGAGAACAACCACCACCGCAGCGTGTACGGCGACCCGTCGGTCTGGCCGTACCACAACTTCATCAACGGGGCGCCCGACCGGGCGGGCAACTGGGTGCAGTTCGCGCCGAAGCTGCGCTCGGCCGGCGGGAACTTCGACCCGGACGAGTGGGCGCAGCTCTTCGCCGACGCCGGGGCGAAGTTCGCCGGGCCGGTGGCCGAGCACCACGACGGCTTCTCGATGTGGAACAGCAGCGTCAACGAGTGGAACTCGGTGAGCCGGGGGCCCCGGCTGGACCTGCTGCGCCTGCAGGCCGACGCGATCCGGGCCCGGGGCCTGAAGCTCTGGGTGTCGTTGCACCACGCGTACAACTTCACCGGCTACTTCCAGTGGGTGCCCGGCCAGTCGGACGCCAGCCTCAAGAAGCTCTACGGCCAGCTCGGCGGCACCGCCGAGTACCAGCTCTGGTACGACAAGCTGCGCGAGGTCATCGACGGCTACCAGCCCGACATCATCTTCCAGGACTTCAACCTGTCCCAGATCCCGGAGTCGCAGCGGCTGAACTTCCTGTCCTACTACTACAACCGGGCCGTCGCCTGGAACAAGGACGTGGTCGCCACCTACAAGGACGGGTTCAACAACCGGGGCGAGGTCTACGACTTCGAGCGCGGCGGCCCGGCCGGCATCCAGAGCCCGTACTGGCTGACCGACGACAGCGTCTCCAGCTCCAGCTGGTGCTACACCCAGGGCATCGGCTACTACTCCACCAGGTCGCTGATGCACGCGTTGCTGGACCGGATCAGCAAGAACGGCACCATGGTGCTCAACATCGCCCCGATGGCCGACGGCACCATCCCGTCGGGTCAGCGCGCGATCCTGCAGGGCTTCGGCGATCACCTGAGCCGCTTCGGCGAGTCGGTCTACGCCACCCGGGCCTGGTCGGTTTACGGCGAGGGTCCCACCCAGATGGGCGGCGGGTCGTTCCAGACCCCCCGCGAGGGCACCGGGCAGGACATCCGCTTCACCCGCAGCAAGGACAACACCGTCCTGTACGCCATCGTGCTGGGCTGGCCGGGCAGCACCCTGCACATCACCACGCTCGGCGCGAACCGGATCAACCTCAGCACGCTGACCTCGGCGCGGCTGCTCGGCTCCACCGCGGGCACCTACGTCGACCTGCCCAACCGCACCCAGGACGGCTCGGGTCTGCACCTGACCATGCCCTCGTCCAACGCCCCGTTCAGCGCCCTCGCGTACGTCGTGAAGCTCACCTTCGCGGGTCAGATCCCCGCGCTCGGCGGCGGTTCGACGCCGACGGGGTTTGTGAAGATCGTGAATGGGACGACGGGTCTGGTGTTGGACAGTGGGGGGAGTGTGGGGTCGGGGTCGGTGGTGAAGCAGTGGAGTGATGTGAGTAGTCCGAATCTGCAGTGGCAGTTGGTGGATGTGGGTGGTGGTTACTACCGGATCGTGAATCGGGCCAACGGGATGGTGGTTGACAGTTGGGGTAACGCGTCGAATGGGGCGAGTGCGTTGCAGGCGCCGTGGAACGGCGGTAACAACCAGCAGTGGCGGTTGGCCGGGGTGGGCAACGGCCGTTATCAGGTGATCAATCGGGGCACGGGTACGGCGCTGGACGGGATGGGCAACGGCACGGTCGGGTCGACGGTGTGCATGTGGGCGCCCAACGGCAGCACCAACAACCACTGGACCATCACCGCCCTCTGACCGGATCCGGCCGTCCGGCCCGGCCCCGTTCACGGTGGACCACCGGCGGCGGCCAACCCGCACCCCCGCACCCTCGAGAGGATTCCGATGGCAACGCATGACCACCCGATCCACCGCCGGACCCTGCTGCGCGCCGCCGGCGTCGTGCCGGCAGCCGTCGCCGTGGGCGCCGCGGCGCTGCCGGCGTCCCGGGCCGAGGCGGCCGTCGCCCCCGCCCGCCCGGACATCGGCGTCTCGGCGTACCCGTTCCCGCCGGGTCAGGTACGGCTCACCGCCAGCCGGTGGCTGGACAACCAGAACCGCACCCTGAACTACCTGCGCTTCGTCGACGCCGACCGGATGCTCTACAACTTCCGGGCCAACCACCGGCTCGGCACCAACGGCGCCGCGACGAACGGCGGCTGGGACGCGCCGAACTTCCCGTTCCGCACCCACATGCAGGGGCACCTGCTCACCGCGTGGGCCCAGGCCGCGGCCGTCCTCGGCGACACCACCTGCCGGGACAGGGCCAACTACGTCGTCGCCGAGCTGGCCAGGTGCCAGGCGAACAACGGCGCCGCCGGCTTCAGCGCCGGCTACCTGTCCGGCTTTCCGGAGTCCGATTTCACCAGCCTGGAGTCGGGCTCGTTGTCCAACGGCAACGTGCCGTACTACGTCATTCACAAGATCATGGCCGGCCTGCTCGACGTCTGGCGGTACCTCGGCAACACCCAGGCCCGCGACGTGCTGCTCAACCTCGCCGGCTGGGTGGACTCGCGCACCGGGCGGCTGAGCTACAGCCAGATGCAGTCGGTGCTGAACGTCGAGTTCGGCGGGATGAACGCGGTGCTGACCGACCTCTACCAGCAGACCGGCGACGGCCGCTGGCTGACCACCGCGCAGCGCTTCGACCACGCCGCGGTCTTCAACCCGCTGGCCTCCAACCAGGACCAGCTCAACGGGCTGCACGCCAACACGCAGGTGCCGAAGTGGGTGGGCGCGGCCCGGGAGTACAAGGCGACCGGCACCACCCGGTACCGCGACATCGCCACCAACGCCTGGGCCATCACGGTCGGCGCGCACACCTACGCCATCGGCGGAAACAGCCAGGCGGAGCACTTCCGTGCCCCGAACGCCATCGCCGGATACCTCAGCCGGGACACCTGCGAGCACTGCAACAGCTACAACATGCTCAAGCTCACCCGGGAGCTGTTCACCCTCAACCCCGACCGCGTCGACCTGGTCGACTTCTACGAGCGGACGCTGCTCAACCACATCATCGGGGCGCAGAACCCGGCCGACAGCCACGGCCACATCACCTACTTCACCCCGCTCAACCCGGGCGGTCGGCGCGGCGTCGGCCCGGCGTGGGGCGGCGGCACCTGGAGCACCGACTACAACTCCTTCTGGTGCTGCCAGGGGACCGGGGTCGAGGCCAACACCGCGCTGATGGACTCGGTCTACTTCTTCGCCGGCAGCACGCTGATCGTGAACCTGTTCATGCCGTCGGTGCTGACCTGGGCCGAGCGGGGCATCACCGTCACGCAGACCACGGACTACCCGGTGAGCGACACGACCACCCTGACGGTGACCGGGTCGGTCTCCGGGTCGTGGGCGATGCGGCTGCGCATCCCGGCCTGGGCCGGTGGGGCGACGATCAGTGTCAACGGCGTGGCGCAGAACATCACCGCCACTCCCGGCAGTTACGCCACCCTCAGCCGGTCCTGGACCTCCGGCGACACCGTCACCCTCCGGCTGCCCATGCGGGTGGCGACGCGGGCCGCCAACGACAACTCCACCGTCGCCGCGGTCACCTACGGCCCGGTCGTGCTGGCCGGAAACTACGGCAACGCGACCCTGTCGTCGCTGCCGTCGTTGACGGTCTCCTCGGTCACCCGGTCCAGCACCTCGTCGCTCGCGTTCACCGCCAGCGCCAACGGCGCCGCGGTGAACCTGGCGCCGTTCTACGACGCGCAGGGCTACAACTACACCGTCTACTGGAACCTCGGCGGCGGTTCGACGCCGACGGGGTTTGTGAAGATCGTGAATGGGACGACGGGTCTGGTGTTGGACAGTGGGGGGAGTGTGGGGTCGGGGTC
>NZ_JBFAJK010000102.1:0-7300 GCF_040655175.1 Micromonospora sp. NPDC050495
AGGGATTTTCGCAGTTTCCACCAGACTGCAACGCCTTGACCTGCACCTTCACACCGCGACGCCGACTATATCGACGCTGAGCTGCGGAACACAGGCGACGCGTCGGTGCTCAAGGCGTACGGCGAGCAGGAATGAGTACCTGGCAGCTCCCGCCGGGCAGTCCGGTGAACGAACCGCCCCGGTGACGGGCTGATCGCCCTTGGAAGGTGCCCCCGAAGCCTGTCAGCTCAGGGGTTAAGTGCGTGCCCGATCGTTGCGTCCACGTGGTCCGGGATCTCGTCGTGGCGATCGCCGACTGTCGGTGTTCCGGCGGGCTCGAACATAAGGATGGCTGCACCGGACGGAGCGACGGCTTGTGCTCCGTGCCCCGGGGGACGGTGAAGACCGCACCCTGTGCGAGCAGGACCGTGCGTTCCCCGGCGGGCTCGCGCAAGGAGATGTGCAGCTCTCCGTCGAGCACCAGGAAAAATTCGTCGGTGTCGTCGTGGACGCTGATGCGTCGCAAGACTGGCATCACTCCATCGGAGTACAAGCGCCGGTTCGGGCGGGGTCATGAGGTTGATTGCGGCCAGTTGGATCATGGCGGCTGAGCGGTGGGGGTGGGTTTCGTAGTCGCGGGCCAGGCGGCGATGGTGCATGAGCCAGCCGAGGGTGCGTTCGATGACCCAATGACGGGGTTGGACGTGGAATCCGCGGGTGGTGGGGTCGCGTTGGACGACTTCGAGATTGATGCCGAGGTGGGCGGCGCACGGCTTTGGTCTTGTAGCCGTAATCGGCCCAGGCTTTGGTGACGGTGGAGCCGTTCCTGGAGGACTGCCCGCTGGCCGGTGACCGAGTGATCAGCGGGACCTACCCGGCCGCCGAGAAGACCGTCGCCCCACCGCCGGTCCGGCCCCTCGCGTGCCCATCGCGCGGTCAGCACACCGACCGCACGCACGGTAGCCGTATCGCCCAGATCCCCACCCTTGGTGCTAGCGTCCCCTACGCCCGGGTCGAGGATCATTGCAAGAGGCAGGCGCATGCCCAGCGTTGAGCTCACCGCAGGAACCGTCGAGTACGAGGACACCGGAGGGGACGGCCCGGTCGTCGTCCTCATGCACGGGCTCGGGATGGACGGCTCGTTCTACCGGAACGTCGTCCCGGCGCTGCGGTACCGCTGCCGGGTCATCGTGCCCGTACTGCCGCTGGGCGCCCACCGCACGCCCATGCGCCGGGACGCCGACCTTACGCCGCGCGGCATCGGGCGGCTGCAGGTGGAGTTCCTGGACGCCCTGGACCTGCGGGAGGTCACCCTCGTCGGCAACGACTCGGGGCTGTTCCTGTTCGCAGCCGCGCTGCGGCCCGAGCGCATCGCGCGGCTCGTGGTCTCGTCATGCGAGCTGTTCGAGAACTTTCCGCCCGGCCTGCCGGGGAGGTCGATCTCCCTCGCGGCCAAGGTGCCCGGAGGCCTGTGGCTCGTGGCGCAGGGGCTGCGGCTGCGCTTCGTGCGGCGGCAGCCGACCGCGCTCGGCCTGATGAGCATCCGGCCGATTCCGGACGAGATCACCGATCGCTGGTTCGAGGGATTGGTGACCCGAAGCGAGATCCGCCGCGATCTGGCCATGTATCTGCGCTCGACGCGCCGCGGCGACATGATGGCGGCCGCAGAGGGGCTGCGCGGCTTCGCCCGGCCGGTGCTCGTGCTGTGGGCCAAGGAGGACCGCGTCATGCCACCCGCGCACGGGCGGCGTCTGGTGGAGCTGCTGCCGGACGCGCGGCTGGTGGAGATCGAGGACAGCCGCACCTTCATCCCGGAGGACCAGCCGGTCGCGTTCGCCCGTGCCGTCAATGCCTTCATCGGCTGAGCCGGGCGTGCCGCGTCAGGGCATGCGAAAGACCTACGAGGTGGGACTTCGTTCGCCAGCACAGTCCGGGTCAGGTGCTAGGTGGAGTGACCGCGAGCAGTGATGACACTTCGGGGTCTTGGAGGATGGCGAAGACACCTCGGGTGTGGTGGAGGTGTCGAGTCTTCACCGCGCGGAGGTCTTCGTGTCCTACCGTAATGCCCGGCTAACCGTTCACGGCAGGCGTTACTGGTTGCCCGGATCCTATCCGGCTGTCAACGACGGCTAAAAACGGACCCCCTGGCGACGCGTGGGTTCCAGGGTGAATTCCAGCGATCGTCGCAACGCTGTCTCACGATCAGGATGCCAGAGCGGAGTGGAAGACCTCGTGTGGTGTGCGCCAGCCGAGGATCTTGCGAGGCCGGTGGTTGAGGCGGTCCTCGACCATTCGCAGCATGTCTGGCCCGTGCACGGCCAGGCTGCTGCCCTTCGGGAAGTACTGCCGTAGGAGCCCGTTGGTGCTTTCGTTGGTGCCACGCAGCCACGGACTGGCCGGCCGGGCAAAGTAGATTCCGTCACGGAAGTGTTCGGCCAACTGCTTGTGGTGTGCCATCTCGGAGCCCTGGTCCCAGGTCAGCGTCAGCCCCGCCTCTGGAAGCTGCTCCAGAACGTTGACGAGCGCAGCCCGGAGTTGGTCGGCGCGGTGACCATCCGGCAAGTGCACCAGCCGCAGGTATCGGCTGGTCCGGTCGACGAGGGTTCCGATGGCGCTTTGGCTCATCCGTCCCACGATCAGGTCGCCTTCCCAGTCCCCGATGCGAACGCGGGCGTTGACGATGGCAGGCCGCTGATCGATCAGCAGTGCCGGAACGATGAATCGGCACTGCCGTTGGCCGGTGCGGCGGCGCCGGCGCCGTAGCGGGCGACCGGTGCGAAGTCGTCGGCTTAGCTGTCGGCTCAAGCCACCGCGGCCGCCGTGGTAGAGGGCCTGGTAGATCGTCTCGTGGCAGATGTGCCAGTCGTCGCGGTCGGGAAAGGCGCGACGCAGATACTGGGCGATCTGCTTTGGGCTCCAGTCCAGCTCAAGCTTGCCCTGTACCACGTCACGTAGCTCGGAATCGAGGTTGAGCTTGCCCCGCCGCGGGCGTCTGGTGCGCTGTCGAGCTCTCGCGTGCGCCAGGTCCCCGTCGTATGCTTTGTCGTGGTGGCGGATGTTGCGGCGAAGCTCCCGACTGACCGTGGCTGGCGATCGATCAATCCGGCGAGCGATCTCCCGCACGCCCAGGCCCTGACCGCGAAGGGTGGCGATGCGCTGCCGTTCCAACAGCGACAGGTAGCGGTTCGACCTGGCCGCCTCGGCGATCCGTACCGGCGGGATACCGCCATTCTCCGCCCGCCACCGATAGCCGGTCTTCCGGGTAATCCCGACCATCCGGCACGCCTGCACCGTCCCGACCCCGGACAACAGCAGCTGCCAGTACCGAGCCTCGACATCCAACTGCCGCTTGCGCCCACGCCGTCCCATCAACACATCCAAATGATCTAGGAGGTGTTGCAACAACTACTGGAACCCACGCGCCGCCAGAGGGTCAGTCTTCACGCGTCGCCGACACCGGCCGTCCTGTCGCGCACGCGGCGGCCGAGATGGGCGCCTGCAGGGCATCATGCGCCGACCGTTTCGGGCGGAGCCCGAAACTGTACGGCAGCATGTCGGCCTCGAAGACCGGCGGGCAAGGATTCCGCGAAGGCGGGGCGCGACCGTTCCTCAGGATGCGGTGCCTCGTTGGCGTTCGCTCTCGTGTGGGACGGATCGGGCGGTGTCGAACCCCGACAGCAGGGCTTCGAGGGTGAAATCGAATCGGGACATCGTGCCGTGCTTTTGGTCGGCGCGGGCGGCCTGAGAGAGCAGTGGGTAGGCGTCCTGGTCGACGGCGGACAGGCTTGCCGCCCGACCCGGCCCATCCTGACCGGCCCGTGCGGCTCCTACCTGAATGGCGGCATGTCCCAGGACGAATTCCGTCAGGGAGTACACGACGTCCAGAGCCCGCCGCGGTTCGAATCCCGCCGCGCACAGTGTTTCAAGCGCAGCCTCCATGGTCCGCAGGTTCTGCGGGGTCACGGCGGGCTGGGACATGAACAGGGGAACCACGTTCGGATGTGCGGAGAGTGCCGCCAAGAGCGAATGGGCGTAGTCGCGCAGCTCCTCCCGCCATGAGGAATTCCCGAATGACGGCGGGTTTGCTTCCGAGGCGACGTGCTCGACCATCCCATCGAGGAGCGCGTTCTTGTTCGGGACGTGGTGGTACAGGGTCATGGCCTCCACGCCTAGCTCGGCGCCGAGCCGGCGCATAGACAACGCCGCGAGGCCCTCCCGATCGGCCAGACGCAGCGCGGCCTGGAGGATGGCCTGTCGGGTGATCCCGGCCCGTTGCCCACGAGTTCGGCTGGCTGGCATGTGTCCCCTTCCCGTGACGAATCTTACATCGTAAGTATAGTCTAGCAGCAGTAATCTTACTTCATAAGAATGCTGGGTACGTCCGCTATCGGACCTCGACAAAGGAGCAACCGTGTCATCCCACAGAACCAGGCGAACCCGACCGCCGGTCCCGCGACCGTCCTCCGTCATGTATGCCGGGCTGGCCCTGACCGTGGCAGCCATGCTGCTCCCATTCATCGACATGTTCACCGTCGACAGCCTGACCGACCATGTACGCGAGACCTACCCCGACTGGTCTGCCGACCTGGTTTCCGGCGACCGGAACGCAATCGTGATCTACCTGTGCGCCGTCGGTCTGCTCGGCATCGCCGGCTGGATCTGGGCGATCCGGACCGTCGCGAAGCACAAGCCCGCCGCACGTGTGGTCACCACCGTCCTGTTCGCCCTGGGCGCGGGCGTCGCCCTGTTCGACCTGACCTTCTACGGAGACAAGTACGATCGGGTCCTTCCTGCCATGTATGGCATCGTCGGGCTGCTTCCCTCCCTGGCCGGACTGGTCACCGTCTGCCTGGTGTGGCTTAGGCCTCCGTCGGACGTTGCTGCATCAGGGAGATGACAGGGCTCGAACGGGCCCAAAAACACCTGCACAAGGCATTGACAGGAGAAGTGCCACCCATGACTGTTCTGATCGTCGCCGAGTCCTACTTCGGCAATACCCGTACTGTCGCCCAGACCATCGCTTCCGGCTTGGCCCGGTCCCTCGGCGCCGGCGCCGTCACCGTCGTCCGGCCGGGCGAGGCACCTCACGAACTCGGTACCGACATCGACCTGCTACTGGTCGGTGCCCCCACGCACGACTACTCGATGCCAAAGGCGCAGACACGCATTCAGGCCGCCAAGAAGGGGGCAACTGTCAAGGACGGCATCGGCATTCAGGAGTGGATCGGGCGGGTGACCCCACGCGCGGACCTGCGCGTGGTGACCTTCGACACTTCACTCGAGATGCGGTTCGCGCTGGGTTCTGCATCCAAGGCCGCATACAAGGCGCTGAAAAAGCGGGGCTTCCAAAAGGCCGAACGCGGGGAGAGCTTCCGCGTCGCCGGGACCGCCGGCCCTCTGGTCAGCGACGAGGAGTCGCGAGCAGAGGCATGGGGCGTCCAACTGGCAGCCTCGCTGTGCACGTGACCACCCGTGCGGGCCGCCTGATCGACCGAGTCACCATCGACGTCCGCGGCATCCACCCGTCCTACATGAACAGGCGGCATACCGGCAGTTGCTGTTGAAGGCAGCCACTCGTACGCCAGCGCGAGCACTACGACGAATAAGCGCTGGGATCGGGGTGCCGTTGGGCCCCCGCAGGGCTGGCGACTGACTGGGCCCCGGTTGGTGGTCCACCGGCTATGAGAGCGTTGGTTGCCGGTTGGTGATCCACTGCTGCCGGTAGGCGTCGGGGGTGAGCCAGTCCAGCGAGCCGTGGGGTCTGTAGGTGTTGTACTCGATGCGCCAGTCCTCGGCCAGTACCTGGACCTCGAGGAGGGCGTCGAACTGCTCGCAGGTGAGGAACTCGTCGCGGAAACGGCCGTTGAACGACTCGCAGATCCCGTTCTGCCATGGGGATGCGGGGTCGATGTAGGCGGGGTCGACGCCGGTGTAGCGGCACCAGTCGGTCAGGGCGTGGGCGGTCAGCTCGGGGCCGTTGTCCATGCGGATGTGCTCCGGCCGCCGACCCAGCCGCGCGCTGACCTCGTCGAGGACGGCGACCGTGGCGTCCGCAGTGAAGGAACGGGCTGCGCGGGTGGCCAGGGCTTGGCGCGTGTACTCGTCGACGATGTTGAGGAACCGTACTTGCCTGCCGTTGGCGGTGACGTCGACCTGGAAGTCCAACGCCCACATCTGATCCGGCCGCGTCGCGCGCATCCGCTGGTGACGACCTGGTCCGGCCCGCCGCTTCTTACGCACTCTGGGCGGGCGTTTCAGGCCCTCGTCGAGCCACAGCCGGCGGGTGCGTTTCCGGTTGACCACCAAGCCCTCCCGGGCGGCGATCGCGTGGGCTTTGCGCCACCCCCACCGCGGATACTGCGCGGAGATCTGCCGCAGCCGAGCCCGAAGCACCTCATCAGCGTCACGAGGAGCCGGCGCCGGCCGGCGTTGGGCCGACCGGTGCTGCCTGACCAGCCGGCACGCACGTCGTTGGGATACTCCGAAGCGCTGCTGCAGCACCGTCACGGCGCGGCGGCGGCGCTCCGGGCTCACCAGTTTCCCCGGTTCAGCTCCTTGAGCATGTCGATGTCCAACAGCTGATCGGCGACGATCTTCTTCAGCCGGGCGTTCTCCCGCTCCAGGTCCTTGAGCCGTTTGGCATCATCGGCTTTCATCCCGCTGTACTGCGCCACCCACCGGTGCCAGGTCGCCTCGGAAATCTCCAGCTGCTTGCACACCTCGGGCAGGGCACCGCCCTGGCCGATCAGCTTCTCGCCCTCGCGCAGCTTGCGGATGATCTGCTCCGGCGTGTGCCGCCGTCGAGTACCCATCGTGATGATTCCTCCCAGCCCCATCATGGGGCATCGGGCTCTCACAACAGGTGGACCACTTCACCGGGCCCCAGTCGTTGACGTTGACGAGCCGCGCCGGGCCGATCCCGCACCGCGACCGCAGGCCGGCCACGAACGCCAGGACGTTCGGTCGCCCGACGATCGGGCGAAGGGCGGCGCGCACCGCGCCGCCCCCGTCGTTCCAGGCGGTCACGTCCTCTGAGAGGATCGCCGTGAGTTCTGCCAGGTCACCACTTTCTGACGCGCGAAGGAACGCCGTGAGAAGCGGAGCAGGACGCGGCGATCGGCGACTACATCCGATGGCGCAACCAACGGGCCCAACCTAAGACCGGATTCGCCACCGGCTCCAAGATCCGACACCCGGGCTACCCGTTCAAGGCTGCATGGCGAGGCTCTAATCCGAAAATGACCGTGTCCAGACGCGCGGCAGCATCCCGGCGTAGCGCAGCGGAGCCGGGATGGGGTTGGCGCTGTGTGGTTATGCGGCG
>NZ_JBFAJK010000103.1:0-6975 GCF_040655175.1 Micromonospora sp. NPDC050495
TCCGGCGCCCAGGTCTGGATCATGTCCTCCACAACATCCGCCACAAATAGAAGATCATGCCCGAGGCCACAACCTCACCAACTGAGACACCCCCTTAGGATTGGCGCGTGTCCTCTCCTGATCACCTGCCCATGGACCCCATCGCCGAGGCGCGCCGCCAGTGGGCCGCCCACGGGTGGGAGGACGCCGCGGATGGGATGGCGGCGGTGACCTCGCTCATGCGCGCACACCAGATCACCCTCGCTCGTGTGGAGGCCGTGCTGCGGCGCTACGGCGTGACCTTCGCGCGCTACGAGGTGCTCATGCTGCTGTACTTCAGCCGCACCGGGGCGCTGCCCATGACGAAGATCGGCGAGCGCCTGCAGGTGCACCCCACCAGCGTCACCAACGCCGTCGACCGACTCGAGTCGGCCGGACTCGTTAGACGCACCGCCCACCCGACAGACCGTCGGACCACTCTGGTCGAACTCCTCGACCACGGACGGGAACTGGCCGTTAAGGCGACCAAAGAGCTCAACGCCGAGGTATTCACCGCACCAGGAATCTCGCCAGAAGGAGTGACCTTACTGATCGCCACACTCGCCGAGATGCGCCGGCACGCGGGCGACTTCTGAATTGACGCTCCGCGCCAAAGGAACTCCGTTGTGTCGGCTTACCCAATTGGCCTCGCCTGCCGATTGCGCCCTGACGCTGGCGGGGGGAGGCCCGCGGCGCGGGACGGCCGCCCAGGTCGGGTAACGTCGATCATGCATACGTGTGGAGCGGGGCGGAGGGCGGCGGATGGCAGGCGCAGCAGCAGTGCGGGTCGAAACGGATGACGTGACGTCGGACTGGACGCGCCCGGGGGTGTTCGAGGTTGCCGCGGGGGTGTATCGCATTCCGCTGCCGCTACCGCAGGACGGTCTGCGATCGGTGAACGTGTACGCGCTGACCGTCGACGACGGGCTGGTGCTGGTCGACTCCGGGTGGGCCATCGCGGAGGCCAGGCAGGCGCTGGATGCGGCCTTGGCTGCCTTGGGCTCGGGCGTTGGGGACGTGCGGCGGTTTCTTGTGACGCATGTACACCGGGACCATTACGCGATGGCGGTGGCGGTACGGCGCGAGTTCGGCGCGGTGGTGAGCCTTGGCGAGGGGGAGCGGTCGGCGATCCTCGCGCTGTCCACTCCCGGCCGTCGACCGATGTCCGAACAGTGGCAGGCGCTGGTTCGATGCGGCGCAGGCGAGATCGTCGAGGCGCTGCGCGCGCGGGCCGAGCTGGTACCGCATGATCCGGCGGACTGGGCGGGGCCGGACGACTGGCTGGCAGGTGGGACGGACCTTGTGCTACCGGCCAGGACACTTCGGGTGGTGGCGACCCCTGGGCATACCCGTGGGCATGTCGTCTTCATCGATCGCGACGCGCAGCTGATGTTCGCTGGCGATCACGTTCTTCCGCACATCACGCCGTCCATCGGCTTCGAGGCGGTGGCCGCCGCGCTGCCGCTGGGGGACTATCTGGACTCGTTGCGGCTAGTCCGGTCGCTGCCCGACCAGCGGCTGCTGCCGGCGCACGGTCCGGCCGGCCCGAGCGTTCACGCGCGTGTCGACGAACTCCTGCACCATCACGCGCAGCGGCTGGACCGTGCTTGCGGGATCGTGCAGGACGGAATGACTGCTTACGAGGTCGCGAGTCGGCTGACCTGGACCAGGCGCGAGCGGTCCTTCGCAGACCTCGACCTGTTCAACCAGATGCTCGCCGTCGCCGAGACGGCCGCCCACCTCGACCTGCTGGTGGCGCAGGGGCGGCTGAAGGCCACCGACGCCGATGGAGCGCGTCACTACGACCCGGCCTGACCGCCCCGGGCCTGCGTTCCGCAGCTTCGCTTCGATATAGTCCGCGAATCTGGGGCCTGAGCTGGGCAAACTGCGGCAACGGCATCAGCGACGAGTTCGACGTCGCCCGCCACCTCGTCAACCTCGAGGTCGTCAACACCTACGAAGACACCCACGACATCCACGCCCTCACCCTCGGGCGTGCAATCACCGACATCTCCGCGTTCTGAGAGGGCGTCTTGTTCGACTTGCACCTGATACACGCCGGTTGCTGTGCTCCCAGGTTTGGAGGGTCTGAACCGCAACGACCGATGCATCACGACTCCTCGCCGCCCGTATCGCACTGATCTGTCTGACGCACGGTGGGCGCTGATCGAGCCGATGATGACCGCGTGGCGGGCCGCGCAGGGCGGGCTTGGCAACCGCCCGCCCATGCATGACCTGCGTGAAATCGTCAACGCGATCCTGTACGTCAACCGGACCGGGATCGCCTGGGAGTACCTGCCCCACGACTTCCCGCCGTACAAGACCGTCTACGCATACTTCAGCCGTTGGGCCGCCGACGGCACCACCGAGAAGATCCATGACCTGCTGCGCGGCAAGGTGCGGCAAGCAGCCGGCCGCGATCCGGAGCCCACCGCTGCGATCATCGACTCCCAAAGCGTCAAGACCAGCACCAACGTGCCTGAAGGCAGCCAGGGCATCGACGCCGGCAAGAAAGTCAAGGGCCGCAAGCGGCATCTGGCCACCGACGCGCTCGGCCTGCTCCTCGTCATGATCGTCACCGCGGCCAGCGTGTCGGACACCGCCGCCGGCCGCGACGTCGTTGACCACCTGGCCGCCACCCACCGTCACATCAACACGGCATATGGATCATGCGGCATCGCCGACTCGTACGCGACTACGAAACGTTACCCGAGCACTCCCGGGCCCACATCCACTGGGCCATGATCGACATCATGGGCCAGCGACCCACCAGGAGACGACCCCATCATGGCGCGACCACCAACACGAAACGGGCACATCACTACATACATGATCGAGACACCCTCTTGCGGCCGTCGACGCGGACCCCGACGATCACGAGCAGGCACAGTTTCGCCTCGTCGAGGCGCACGTTGAGGCGCACGCCGTCGGCCCACACGTACACGTAGTCGACCGTCGACAGATCCCGGTCGGCGAAGGCACGGGCCTCGTCCTGCCACTGCGTGGTCAGCCTCGTATCGTCGCGGCGGACAGGCCCGAGCCGGTGTCGAGGAACTGCTGCAGCGCGGGCACGAAATCGCTGCTGGACAGACCGTGCAGGTACAGCAGTGGCAACACCTCGTTGATCTGCAGCGGCTTGCGGCACCACGCGGGCAGGATCGCCGAGGCGAACCGCCGCCGCTCGCCGGTAGTCTCGTCGACGCGTTTGTCGTTGACCCGCGGCGCGACCACCGCGACCGCCCCGGCACTTGTGAGCACCTGCCGCGGCCGTGCATGACCGTTGCGCACCACCAGCCTGCGACCCTGCTCGTCGACCTGGTCGGCGTGCGCGGCGATGTACGCGGCGACCTTAGCCTCCAACGCCGCGGCCAGCATCCGACGCGCACCGTCGCGTACGATCTCGTCGATCAACGAGCCGCCCACCGGACCTGGCGTCGTCACGGCCGCTGGCGTCGGATCATCCGGGTTGACTACTGTGAGCACGGGCGTACCTTCCCGACCCGCGCAGCGAACGCGGGCCTACTCGATTCCCTGACTTGGACTCGCCGGGAGGGTACGCCCCCCAGCGCTCATCCACAGGTTTCGAGCATTGCTCTCAATTTGCGCACTTTCTAAGTCTTCGCGGTCGTAGTCTGAAGCGAGGGATCGATCGACCGTCGGCTGTTCCCTGCGTATGGAGGGTGTCGTGACTACCACCGGCCGTCGGCCCACTCCGGCCGACCCGACTCCTGACATCACCCCTGAGGGTCAGATCCCGAGCGGGATGGTGCGGAATTTGCCGCCCGAGCTGGGGCCGGACGCAATCGCGGTGCAGCAAGCGCATACGTTCATGTACTCCAACGCCGTCGGCGATGTCGCCCCAGGCTCGATCGGTGGGCTGACACACGACGACACCCGCATGGTCTACCAGTGGGAGTTGACGCTCAACGGCGCGCCACTGCTGGTCCTGGGTTCGGGCGCGGTCGAGCCGTACTCGGCGGTCTTCTTCCTGACCAACCCTGAACTGCCTGGCCTGCAAGCGAATCAGGTAGGCGTTCGCCGACAGCGTTTCGTCGACGGTGGTTTACACGAGCGTATCCAGGTGCAGAGCTTCAACCCAGAGCCGCTGTCGCTCGAGGTTCGCCTCGCGGTCGGGACCGACTTCGCAGACATCTTCGAAATCAAGGAGATCGTCCGGGACCGATCGGCGCAGATCAGCCGGTCGCATGCCCCGGACGGTTCGTGGCTGCAGTTCAGCTACCGCAACGGTTCTTTCGAGGCGGTCACGAGGGTGAATGCCGATCCGCCGGCCAGCCGGGTGGAGGGCGACACCCTAGTGTGGGACGTCCGGTTGGAGTTGAAACAGGAGTGGCGGTGTGAGTTGTATGTCCCGCTGCGGGTGGGCCCGGAGGAGATGCGGCCGCCGCGCCGGGATTTCGAAGAGGTCTTCGGCGGCGGCGCGGCCGACCGCGCTGCCCAGTGGCGATCGCTCGCCCCAAGGGTACGCTCAGACCTCGACCTACTGCGCGCAGTATGGGACAAGACGGTAGTGGATTCCACCGCGCTGATGATCGAGGTAGAGAGCCGCGGCCGTACGAGCATTTTCTATGCTGCCGGTATGCCCTGGTTCCTAGCCCTTTTCGGCCGGGACAGTTTGATCGCTTCCTACCAGAGTCTGAGCTTCGCCCCACGCTCGTCACGACAGGCGCTGCTGTCACTCGCCGCGATGCAGGGCACAAAGGTCGACGACTTCAGCGACGAGGAGCCGGGCAAGATCCTGCATGAAATCCGCAACGGTGAGCTGACCCGCCTCGGCATCAAACCCCACAACCCCTACTACGGCTCCGCCGACACCACCCAACTCTGGCTGATCCTGCTGTCCGAATACTGGCGGTGGACCTGTGATGACGAGTTCGTCCGGGAACTGCGCGACAACGCGTACGCGGCGTTACGGTGGATCGACGAGTACGGCGACCGGGACGGCGACGGGTACGTCGACTACGCCACACGGTCACCGCAAGGACTCGGTAACCAGTGCTGGCGGGACTCGTGGGACGGCGTACGTTTCGCCGACGGGACGATCCCGGTGCTGCCGATCGCGACCTGCGAGATCCAGGGCTACACCTATGACGCGAAGTTGCGGATGGCCGAACTGGCCGATGGGCCGTTGCGCGACCCGAGGTTGGCGCGGCAGTTACGGGCCGAGGCCGCCGGGCTGCGTGACCGGTTCAACAGGGACTTCTGGATCGAGGATCGCGGTGGTTTCTACGCTCTGGGTATCGACGGGGACAACCGCCTGATCGACTCCATGACCTCCAACATGGGTCATCTACTCTGGAGCGGCATCGTCCCGGTCGACCGGGCGGCCATCGTCGCCCAGCAGTTGATGTCCGACGAGATGTTTTCCGGCTGGGGCGTCCGCACCACATCCGCCGCCGAACGCGGCTACAACCCGATCGGCTACCACATGGGCACCGTCTGGCCGCACGACAATTCCCTGATCGCCCTCGGCCTCGCCTGCTACGGGTTCCGGCAGGAGGCCAACCGGATCATCATGGCGATGCTGGATGCGGCCAAGTACTCCAACGGCCGCCTGCCCGAGGCGTTCTCCGGCTACGACCGATCCTACGGCCAGGCGCCCGTACCGTACCCGACCGCCTGCAGCCCACAGGCCTGGGCGACGTGCGCACCGCTGCTCTTTGTGCGCACCATGCTCGGCTTCGACGCCCGCGATGGCCAACTGGTGGCTGAACCCGACATTCCTTTACGAATTGGTCGGATCGAGCTGACCGGCACACACGCCTTCGGTAAACTCTGGGACCTGGAAGCAATCGGCACTCAGGCATACATCCGCCGGTCCCTCCGCGAGTTCCGCCACGCTCCGGATCTGAGGGAGGGCGGCCTGCGACCTTCGCACTCGTAATGCGTAGGTCGACGGTTCGATTCCGTCAGGCGGCTCGGTACAGAAGCCCAGGTCATCGACCTGGGCTTCGCCGTTTCCCAAGGTCGACAACCTCGCCGCCGGCCGTGCCAGTCCTTGAATAGTCCTTGTCGCGTGCCGCCACCGCCTCGTCTAGCCGGTTGGCGACCGCGTCCAGGTCGTCACCGAACAGGCCCGCGTACACGTCCAGCGTCATCGACGCCGAGGCGTGCCCGAGCATCCGCTGCACCGCCTTGACGTTGGCGCCCGCCGCTACGGAGAGACTCGCCGCTGTGTGCCGCAGGTCGTGGGGAGTCAGCCCGGCCAGCCCGACCGACGCCGCAGCCGGGGCGAAGACCCGCGAGCGGAAGTTGGTGTTACGGAGTGGCCCGCCGTTCGGGGCGGTGAAGATTAGTTCGTTCCGGCGCTTGTCCGCGATGTGCGCGGCCAGCTCGTTGACGAGGAACCGCGGAATCGGCACCGACCGGCGCTGGTGGTTCTTTGGCGTGCCCTCGACCAGCTCCCCGCCGACCTCTGCGAATGCCACCGCCACCGTTACTCGACGCCGCAGCAGATCCAGCCGGGACACCCGCAGTGCCGACGCCTCACCCCACCGCAGCCCGGTGTAGGCGAGGAACCGCACCAGCAGCCCGTATCGCCCGCACGCTTCCGCGAGCCTCGCCACCTGGTCGTGGTCGAGGAACACTGGTTCCTCCTTGACCACGCGAGGCAGCCGCACGCCCTCTGCCGGATTCCGAGACATGCGACCGCCCGTACCGCGTGCGCCAGGGCCAGCGACAGCACCCGGTGCGCGTACCGGACCGTTGCCGGGGCGAGGCCGGACGCGGTGAGCCGTTGGACCCAGGCTGCCACCTCCGCGTATGAGGCTGCCGAGAGCGGGATCTCCTCCCACGTCGGAAGGATCTGCCGCCGTAACGCCAGCTCATACCGGGCGCGAGTCGACGGCTTAGGGGTGTCTCAGTTGGTGATCTTTGCGAGTCGGCGGTGGCAGATGAGGATGGCGGCGAGGTCGGCGAAGGCTTGGAAATGCTCGGCTT
>NZ_JBFAJK010000104.1:0-5659 GCF_040655175.1 Micromonospora sp. NPDC050495
AAGACCCACACCCGCTACAACCAGGCCACCGCCTGGTCACACCGAGCCACCACCCCCATCGCCGCTTGACATCTCAGCTCCTGGGGTGTCTGACCCGCCGGCGGCGTCACCGGCGGGCCGCTCAGCCGAGGATGACCCGCCGCACGTGCAGCGCGTACGCCCACACCAGGGCGAACATCACGCCCAGCACGAGCAGCGACCAGTGCAGCAGCCCGGCGAGCATCAGCAGGCCCTGCAGGACCGTGCCGGCGTGCCAGGCCCACCGCCGCTTCATCTGACCGGCGAGCAGCACGCAGGCCACCGCCAGGGTGACGATCGCCGCGATGGCCGGGCCGCCCAGGTCGCCGCCGACGACCCGGATCGGCTGGATGGCGAGCACCAGCACCAGCGCCTCCAGCGCGAGCGTGCCGGCCCCGAGCCCGCGGACGGCCTTGACCGGGTTGCGCAGCCCGGACCGCCGCTCCCCCGGCCCGGCCGGGGCGCCCGCCTCGGCCCCGTCCGCCGACCCACCGGCCGCTGCCTCGCGGTCACCGGTCGGGGCCGGCGGCGGGTTGCCGTCGGTCACCGGCCGGTCCTCCGCCGGGCCGGTCATCGCTTGAGCAGCCGGCGGGCGTCGGCCACGGTCACCACCGATCCGGTGATCAGCACGCCCACCCCGGCCAGCTCGCCCGGCACGTCGGACTCGGCCTCGGCGACCGCGGCCTCGATCGCGTCCGGCAACTCCTCGGTGACCTCCACCCGCTCCGACCCGAAGATCTCCCGGGCCAGCTCGGCCAACTCCTCGACGGCCATGGCCCGGGGCGAGCTGTTGCGGGTGACCACGACGGAGTCGAGCACCGGCTCCAGCAGCTCCAGCAGGCTGGCCGCGTCCTTGTCGCCGAGCACGGCGAGCACCCCGACCAGCTTGCTGAACGCGAACTCCTCCTGGAGCGCGGTCACCGTGGCGGCCATCCCGTGCGGGTTGTGCGCGCCGTCGAGCAGGATCGTCGGCGCGGTACGCACCTTCTCCAGCCGCCCCGGCGAACTGGTCGCGGCGAAGCCCTCCCGGACCGCCTCGATGTCCAACTGCCGGCGGGCCCCGGCGCCGAGGAACGCCTCCACGGCGGCCAGCGCCACGGCCGCGTTCTGCGCCTGGTGTGCGCCGTGCAGCGGGATGAAGATCTCCTCGTACACGCCGCCGAGGCCCTGGATGGTCAGCACCTGGCCGCCGACCGCGACCGCCCGGCGCAGCACGCCGAACTCGGCGCCCTCCCGGGCCACGGTGGCGTTGACCTCGGCGCAGCGTGCCAGGATCGGGCGGGCCGCCTCCTCCTCCTGCGCCGCGGCAATCACGGTGGCGCCGGGGTGGATGATGCCCGCCTTGTGCAGCGCGATGTCCTCGATCGTGTCGCCGAGCCACTCGGTGTGGTCCAGCCCGATCGGGGTGATCACCGCGACGCCGGCCTGGATCACGTTGGTGGCGTCCTCGGCGCCGCCGAGCCCGACCTCCACCACGGCAACGTCGACCGGCGCGTCGGCGAACGTGGCGAACGCCAGCGCGGTGGTCAGGTCGAAGTAGGTCAGCGGCTCGTCGAACCGCTGGTCGACCAGCTCGGCCAGCGGCGCGATCTCGTGGTACGTGGCGACGAAGCGGTCCTCGCTGACCGGCTCGCCGTCCAAGCTGATCCGCTCGCGCACGGTCTCCAGGTGCGGGCTGGTGTACCGGCCGGTGTGCAGCCCGAACGCCCGCAACAGCGAGTCGATCATCCGGGCCGTCGAGGTCTTGCCGTTGGTGCCGGTGAGGTGGATCGACGGGTACGCCCGCTGCGGGCTGCCGAGCAGGTCGAGCAGGCTCTCGATCTTCTCCAGCTCGAAGCGGATCCGGGTGAAGCCGCGCGCGTTGAGCGCGGCCTCCACCTCGGCGAATGGGGTGCGGTCGGTCATGCGGAGCCACCTTTCGTTCCCGACTGCGGGGCTCGCAACAGCGGCTCTCTCCTCGCGCTCACGAGGGCAGCGCCGCCAGCGCGGCGTCGATCCGGATCAGGTCCGCCTCGGCCACCGCCAGCCGTTCGCGGATCTTGGCGACCACCGGCTCGGGGGCCTTGCCGACGAACGCCGGGTTGTCCAGCTTCGCCCGCGCCTGCGCGGCCTCCTTCTCGGCGGCCGCCCGGTCCTTGGTGAGCCGGGCCCGCTCGGCGGCCACGTCGATCGACCCCCGGGTGTCCAACGCCACGCTGACCTCGCCGGGCATGGCGAGGGTGGCGCTGGCCTGGAAGTCGTCGCCGGGCGCGTCGAGGCGGACCAGCGAGCGGATCAGCGGCTCGTGCGCGGCGATGCCGGCGCCGGCCAGGCCGTCCAGCCGGGCCGACACCCGCTGCGTCGGGCGCAGCCCCTGGTCGGAGCGGAACCGCCGGATCTCGGTCACCACCCGCTGCAGGGTGCCGACCTCGCTCTCCGCGGCGTCGTCGATCCGGGTACGGTCGGCGGCCGGCCAGGTGGCCGTCATCACCGTCTCCCCGCCGGTGAGCGCGGTCCACAGCTCGTCGGTGACGAACGGGATGACCGGGTGCAGCAGCCGCAGCAACTGGTCCAGCACGTGCCCGAGCACCCGGCGGGTGGCGTCGGCGGCTGGCCCGCCCTCGGCGAGCACCGGCTTGCTCAGCTCCACGTACCAGTCGCAGACGTCGTCCCAGGCGAAGTGGTAGAGCAAGTCGCAGACCTTGGCGAACTCGTACGCCTCGAACTGCTCGTCCACCTCGGCGGTGACGTGCGCCAGCCGGGACAGGATCCACCGGTCGACGGTCGACAGCTCGGTCGCGGCCGGCAGCGGCCCGTCGGTGTGCGCGCCGTTGAGCAGCGCGAACCGGGTGGCGTTCCAGAGCTTGTTGCAGAAGTTCCGGGAGCCCTGGCACCACTCCTCGCTGACCGGCACGTCCTGGCCGGGGTTGGCGCCCCGGGCCAGCGTGAACCGGGTGGCGTCGGCGCCGAACCGGTCGATCCAGTCCAGCGGGTCGACCACGTTGCCGAAGGACTTCGACATCTTCTTGCCGTGCTCGTCGCGGACCATGCCGTGCAGGGCCACCACGTCGAACGGCTGCACGCCGTCCATCGCGTAGAGGCCGAACATCATCATCCGGGCGACCCAGAAGAAGAGGATGTCGTAGCCGGTGACCAGCACGCTGGTCGGGTAGAACTTCGCCAGGTCGGGGGTCTGCTCGGGCCAGCCGAGGGTGGAGAACGGCCACAGCCCGCTGGAGAACCAGGTGTCCAGAACGTCCTCGTCCTGCCGCCAGCCCTCGCCGGTGGGCGGCTGCTCGTCGGGTCCGACGCAGACGATCTCGCCGTCCGGGCCGTACCAGACCGGGATGCGGTGGCCCCACCAGAGCTGCCGGGAGATGCACCAGTCGTGCATGTTGTCGACCCAGGCGAAGTAGCGCTTGGCCAGCTCGGCCGGCTCGATCGCCACCCGCCCGTCGCGCACCGCGTCGCCGGCGGCCTTGGCCAGCGGGGCGGTGTTGACGAACCACTGCAACGACAGCCGCGGCTCGACCGTGGTCTTGCACCGGGAGCAGTGCCCGACCGCGTGCACGTACGGGCGCTTCTCGGCGACGATCAGGCCCTGCTCGCGCAGCGCGGCGACGATCGCCGGGCGGGCCTCGTACCGGTCCAGGCCCTGGAACGGGCCGGGCGCGGTGATGATGCCCCGCTCGTCCATGATCGTCAGCGCCGGCAGGTCGTGCCGCTGGCCGATCTCGAAGTCGTTCGGGTCGTGCGCCGGGGTCACCTTGACCATGCCGGTGCCGAAGCTCGGGTCGACGTGCTCGTCGGCCACGATCGGGATCCGCCGGTCGGTGAGCGGCACGTCCACCTCGGTGCCGATGAGATGCCGGTAGCGCTCGTCGTCCGGGTGCACCGCGACCGCCGTGTCGCCGAGCATCGTCTCGGCCCGGGTGGTGGCCACCACGACGTCGTCGCTGTAGCGGATCGAGATCAGCTCACCCTCGTCGTCGGTGTGCTCCACCTCGATGTCGGAGAGCGCCGTGAGGCAGCGCGGGCACCAGTTGATGATCCGGTTGGCCCGGTAGATCAGGCCGTCGTCGAAGAGCTTCTTGAACATGGTCTGGACGGCCCGGGAGAGGCCCTCGTCCATGGTGAAGCGCTCCCGGTCCCAGTCGACCGCGTCACCGAGGCGCCGCATCTGGCCGAGGATCGCGCCGCCGGACTCGGCCTTCCACTGCCAGACCCGCTCGACGAACTTCTCCCGGCCCAGGTCGTGGCGGGACAGGCCCTCGCCGGCGAGTTGCCGCTCGACCAGGTTCTGGGTGGCGATGCCGGCGTGGTCCATGCCGGGCAGCCAGAGCGCCTCGTAGCCCTGCATCCGCTTACGCCGGTTCAGCGCGTCCATCAGGGTGTGCTCGAACGCGTGACCCATGTGCAGCGAGCCGGTGACGTTCGGCGGCGGGATGACGATGGTGAAGGGGGGCTTGTCGCTCTCCGCAGACGCCCGGAAGTGGCCGGCGGCTACCCACTGCTCGTACCGTCGCTGCTCTACCTCGCCGGGCTGGTACTGGCCGGCAAGGGTCGGGGCGTCGGGGCGTCGGGCATCCAGTCTCTCGGTCACCCTGAAAGTCTACGGAGCGCTTTCGGAGACCTGACGTGAGCCACCTCCTGTTCGCGTACGGTGGCGGACATGTCCGACGCGCACCTGACCGAGCGGCCGGTCGACGACGGTCCCGATCCCGTCGAGCTGACCGACGAACCGATCCAGCTGAGCCGCCGCGACCCGGCAAACGAGCCCGAGCCGGGCCGCCGCTCGCGCCGGCGGCGGATCGTCCTCGCCGCCGTCCTGGTCGTCGGGCTGGCCGGGCTGGGAGCGCTCGGCGTGGGTGGTTGGCGGGTGCTCCAGCAGAAGGATCCCCGGCTCAGCACGCCGGCGGAGGTGGCCGGGCTGCACCGGGACGACAGCGACCGGGCCCGGAGCACCGCGGACTACCTGCGCGACGGCTTCGCCGCCGACATCGAGCTGGACCGCAGCTTCGGCACCGTGTACGCGGACCCGGCCGACGCGAAGCGTTCGGTGCTGATCTTCGGTGGCGCCACCCTGCTCTGGCAGCCGGAACGGGACCTGGACAGCCTCTTCGGGCTGATGGCGGACGAGACCGGCAAGGTCACCGGCCTGCGCGAGGTGGACGCCGGCCGGCTGGGCGGCGTGATGAAGTGCGGTACGACCAACGGCGACGGTGGCGACTTCGCGGTGTGCGGCTGGGCCGACCACGGCAGCGTGGTGATGGCGATCTTCCCGAACCGGTCCGTCAACGACTCGGCCGCCATGTTCCGCCGCATGCGCGAGGCCATCGAGCGCCGCTGACCCGGCGGCGTTTCCGCCCGTCCTGACCCGGCGGCGTTTTCTAGGCCCATCGCTGATCTAGGCGCATCGCTGACCCGACGGGGTTCCCGCCCGCCGCGTCCAGGTTCGTCCGCGCGCTTCTGCCCGTCCTGACCCGACGGCGTTCGCCCGCCGGCTCTGGGTTCGTCCGCCACCGGAAATGTCTGGGGTGGGGAAATGCAGTGAGGGCCACCCCAACGGGTGGCCCTCGACTGAAAGATTGTCCGGCGGTGTCCTACTCTCCCACACCCTCCCGAGTGCAGTACCATCGGCGCTGGAGGGCTTAGCTTCCGG
>NZ_JBFAJK010000105.1:0-5629 GCF_040655175.1 Micromonospora sp. NPDC050495
GAGAAGGGTGTTGATGTCTGTCGTCACAAACGGATCATCAACACCCTTCGCTGCGTCCGCAGCCCCGCCTTGAGTTAGGACTTACTCGTCTAGGCCCGCAGCTGCGGCAGGACGGCCTGGCTCACCCAGAGCGCGCCGAAGAAGTTGAGGTCCAGTTGACCCCGGCGCACCACACACGGGAGAAATCCAGCCGGCGGCCCGGCTGACCGCGGCGCGCCGGGCGGCCGGGATGTCGTGGTGTCCAGTCGCCGCTCTGCGAGCGCGGCGGCGACCGCGCCCGGCCGGGGGTCCGCCTGGCAGGCGGCGACGGCCTGCGCGGCGGCGGAGGCGACCTGCGCCTGCGCGGCGGCGGAGGCGACCTGCGCCTGCGCCCCGACCAGGCGACCGACGACGTCGACCGGGGTCACCCCGGCCGGCCGGTGCAGCAGCTGCCGGCCCGATCCGCCAGACCAGCACCTGGTCCACGATGAGCTTCGCGACGGCCATGGTTGGTCAACGTACCGCAGCGACGTAACGCCGGAGAGTTCCGTAGCGCTGTTTGAGCGTCACTGGGGAGTGGTCCGTTGTCCATTGTCGAACTCGCGCGGCTCCGCGCCACCGCCACGTGGAACCGGAGCGGGAGTGCGATGACCAGCGGTACCGAACCCTCGGCGTCCCGATGCGACTGAGGCTGTTAGCCACGCCGAGCGGCATGCACCGTGGCACGGGCCACCGGTTCGTCGAATCGCGGCCGAGCCCTGCGCAACAGCGCCACCCACTCGGCGACTCATCCGCGACCTGGACGAGTGTCCAGGTCGCGGATGAGTCAAGCAGCCTCGGGCGGCGCCCCGCAGCCTAGGAGCAGGTGCTAGCGGCCGGCTTTCCGGCGAAGCGGTCGGCGGTCCAGGCGAGGATGTCGGGCATCGCGCCATCATCGATGCCGGTCACGCCCGGGTAGGTGTCGTGGCCAAGCCCGGGATAGGTCCGATAGTCCACCTGACTGCCGAGTTGGCACAGCGTGGCGGCGACGTGGTCGGTGATCGGTCTGGGAATCGCGTAATCGGCGTCACCCTGCAGCAGCAGCACCGGGCCGCCCACCGGGCGCCGGCCGGTGGTGTTCTCGTCCAGGTACCTGGCGAAGTGCGGCTCGGAGAGGTAGTTCGGGCGGACCAGATCGGTGCCAGACAGGTCGCTGTAGACCGACATGACCACCCCCAGGCAGCCGGTGCGGGTGACATTCCGCCGGCCCAGTGCCTCCGGGGAGAGCACCCGGCCCAGATCGACCTGCGGGTCGGTGACTTCGGCACCCTCGGCGATGAGCGGCACGAAGCCACCCATTCCCGGTGTTGCCACCACGGAGGCGACAGCGGTTGGCAGGTCGGCGGCTGGTGAAGTGACTACTGCTCCCAGGTAGCCGGGCTCAGGTGTGTCGGCCTGGCGTTCGGCCACTCCCAGCGTGGCCCCGCCGCCCTGGGAGTGGCCCCACAGCACCCACTGGTTGGACAGGTCCGGGCGGGCCTGACGCGCCGCGCGTACCGCGTTGATCACATCGTTGGCCTCGGCGGTCTTGTTGAGGAACTCGTCCTGACCAGTGGTGCCCAGTCCTGCGTAGTCGGGCGCGACGACTGCCCAGCCACGTTCCACGAACTGCATCATCTGGTCGCCGTGATACAGGTCGCGCATCAGCGACGGGGCGCAGTTGACACCGATGCCGCTGGTGCCGTGGGCGTTGACCACCACCGGCCAGCCACCGGCCGGTGCGGTGCCGGCGGGCACCAACACGACTCCCGAAGCCGCAACGTCCTGCCCGGCGGAGGTGCGCGAGTGGTAGAGGATCCTGGTCGCCGTAACGGGCGCGCCGGCCACCCGGTATTCGCTGGTGTCCTGTTGACGGATCAGCGTGCCGGCCGGTGCTGGCTGCAGGGGGTCGGGCGAATCGTAGAAGTCAGTGCGCGGCAGGGCATTCTGCTGTTGCTGATCCCACTGCCACTGGCACTGCTGGTCGCAGTGGACCGAGTCGGCCAACGCGGGTGTGGCCGGCGCTGCGGCCATCGCACCCACGGTAAGCAGGGCCGCCGCGAGGCGGCTCATGAATTGCATGTGCCTACTCCTTGCATGATGGATCGGCCACCGAAGCGGCCACGAGCACGGCGCTCGGATGCCGACTAGACGGGGCAGGATCTCGCCGCGTTACCGATCTCGGGCATGACCCACGTCACGTGCGGGCTCGGGTCGGATGAGCGCGGCCACTTCGGGGTCCCGGCCGTCGACGGCAGGGCGTAGTGCCAGGTCGTGACGCTGGCGGGTCCGCGAGGCCGAGGACACCAATGCGACCGGGGCAGAACATCCCGCTACAGATGCCACGACAACGCCACCGCCGAACTCTGCATAGGCCAACAGAGGAGTCAGCCGCGCCGTGCCGGTGCTGCAGGTCAGTGATGGTCTGCCCGCCGGCCAGCGCCGGTGATGGCAGGTGAAGAGCGGGCCGCCGCGGATGCCTCTACCTGATCGGCGTCGGCGGTGACGTCGTCGCGCCGGCCGACGACCGAGGGGTGCACGGGGTGTCGTTGGCGTCGAGGCGGTAGGAAAGAATGGGTGGTGCAGCGTTTCGCGTCCTAGACGGTACCGAGCTTGCCTACCACCGGCAGGGTGATGGAGCCACCCTCGCCTGCGGGCCGGGTCGGGCCTCGGCCTATCTCGGTGACCTGGGCGGCCCTGTCGGCGTACCGTCAGCTGGTCATGCTCGACAACCGGGGCACGGGCTGCTCGGCGGAGTCTCAGGATCCGAGTAGCTATCGGTGCGAGCGACTGGTCGAGGACGTCGAGACGCTGCGGGTACACCTCGGGCTGGAGCGGCTGGACCTGCTGGCCCACTCCTCGGGTGGCAACATCGACGCCGGTTTCGGTGACCAGCACAGGTAGTAGGCGAGTTCGCCGGTGGTGCGGTTGCGGCGGACAAGGAGCCACCGGTGTTCGCCGGTGGTGGTGGCGGTGGTGATCCGGGCCCACAGGTAGTCGCGTGGTTCGCGCCGGGTCCGCAGCTGTGCACCCTGCCACTCGGCGTTGGGTATCCGGTCGGCGAGGTCATCGACGCGCGCGAGGGTGCGGCCGTCGTTGACGGCCACGCGTCGGTCGCAGCCGACCGCCAGGACGTAGCCCAAGCCGCGGTGTTCGAGGTGGGTCCGAGGGCCCGGGTCGGCGCCGTCGACCTCGTCGCCGGTCACCCACTCGACAGGGACGCCGGCATCAAGGGCGGCGGCGATCACCTGGCGGGCCAGGGTCGGCTTCGTGGCGAAGGCGACCTTGTCCGGGACGCCAGTGCCCGCCGACGGTCGGGGCACTGGCACCAGGTGGCCTCCGGCAGGCAGACCCGCGGTCGATCAACACTCGCCCCGCAGGTGAGACGTAGGCTTACGCGGCCTCGTACACGCTGGAAGCCCTGGCCTGCAACAGAAAGACGCAGAGCGGTTTCATGTGTCACCTTGTCGATGGCGCCTTCGCGACGGTTGCAGCCCGGCCCGTCCGTGATGGGCGCGTTACCGGTGGTAGGAGTCTGCAACCGGCGGCGTGAGTTGATGTGCAGGTACCCAACCAACATGCTGTTCATGAATTCGGCCCAAGTGGTGGGTACCCGCTCAGGGCCCCTTGTTCATGGGGGCGGTGGATGCGCCGGCAGCGCTCCGGCGTCTGGCCGTGGCCGCGCCCTCGCCCTCGCCCTCATCGCGCAGGTACCGGCCATCCTGCGCCTCGACGCCGCCACCCGCACCTGAGGCAACCCCGGCGCCGCGCTGCTGGTCGCGTTGGCCGCCGTGTGGCCGCCCTGGTCCCTGCTTCTCCCCCGGAAGGCCGCCCATGAAGGTCCCTTCGCAAAACGAGAGCAGAAAAACAACCCGGAGTGGTCACGCAGCGCTCGCCCTCTTCGTCCATACAGGACAACAGCCGGCCGGCCCTGCCGGTGGGCCTGCCCGTGCAGGCGCACGCCGATGGCGCCGGCTCGCCCGCCGGCCGACGAACCCGCCACCGTTCAGCTTCGCCGACCTGTTCGCCTGAGGAGGAGTGCGTGATCCAGCCCGAACTGCTCACCCGCGGCCAGGTCGCCGAGATCACCGGCGGGCACCGCAACACCATCCCCACTTGGCGCGCACCCGCCGCATCCGGGCCAACCCGGCGCAGCGTGGCGCGGCCTACCCGGCCACCCCTCACCGGGCACATCCACACCCGCGACCAAGCCGACACCCGCGCCATGGCGGCCGAGGAGACGCCGCGCCGGCGTCGATGCGCTCCGCGTGGCCTGCTTCGTCCGCAACCCACTCAACCACCGAGGACGCCTGTGACTCCGCACCACCTCCACGCCCTTGCCGCCGCCTGGTCCCTCCACAACGCCCGCCAGCACCTCGCCCAGCTCGCCCGCGACGAGCAGCGCGACATCGACGCCGCCCGGCTGAAGCCCGCCGACGGGCTCCGCTCCCCCGTCTACGGCACCCGGCACCCCTCGGGCGGGCACAGCGATCCCCTGGCCACGCTCCTGCTCGGCGCCGAACGGCCAGACCGAGTCAACCGGTGGGCCGTCCTCCTCGACCGCGCCGACCGGGTCACCACGGGCGTCGCCACCATGCTCCGCCTCACCGGCGACGACCCTCTCAGCCAGATCATCGCCGCCAGCCCGCGCATCCTCCCCGGCACCGCCGCTGAAGTAGCGCAGCACCTTCAGGACGAGGACGGCTGGCTCCGCCCCGCCATCGGCATGTGGCCCCAGCGGGAGCCAATGCCCGGCGTCCCCTGCCCCGCCTGCCAGCGCCGCACCCTCCACGTCCAGACCGCCGGCCCCGAGAGTGCCTGGACCGTCGTCTGCGCCGCCGACTGCCGCTGCACAGGCGAGGGCTGCCGGTGCGGAATGCCCGGGGCGGTGGAGGCTACCGTCCACATCTGGCCGCGTGAGACGGTGCTCGGTGCGGGCAGTAACGGGGGATGTCATGACTGACGTGATCTTCGGTGCGATTACCGCCCCGCTCGACGTCCGGCTCTCGGCCAACGAGCAGCAGGTGATGCAGAGCATCGCCGAGTGGCGCTTGATCGACATCAACGACGTGGTGTACGCCCGTGGCATCACCCTCGACGCCCTCTGCCGACGGCTGCGCGACCTGCCCCGGCCGGTCGTCTTCGCCAGCGTCGCCCGACTCGAAGACCTTGGCTACCTCCCGATGGGGGCGATCCGGTGACTGACCTCGCCGACGTGCCGCGGCCGCGCAACCGCCAAGCCACCAGCGACCAGCGAGAAACCGAGATGAGTGTCCCCTGACCAGCCCTGCCGCTCTGCCCTCTGCCAGCCGTACGTGTCTTCAAGTCTGCTTCCGGCCGGACCGAACGAGTCGGTCAACGACACCTTGAAAGGCCAACTCGACCTGGAACGCCACGGCGGGCGCACCCCAACCGGGTGTACGCCCGCGTCACGCAACGCCTACTCGCCCTGGCCGCCGCAATCTGGCACAGCTGGACCATCAACGCAGCGGTCAAGCGGTCCTTGATCGCCTACGACCACTGATCAATTCGGAATCACTCGTCTAGTCCCCCTCGCCCTGGTGGGCGGCCCGTTCCGGGCTGAAAATGGGGGTCCGGTCGCTCGTCGACGTCGTTGCTCCTTGGTCCCTGA
>NZ_JBFAJK010000106.1:0-4971 GCF_040655175.1 Micromonospora sp. NPDC050495
CTCTGCCCAACGTCATCCCAGCAAACTACTATAAATAGATGCAGAACGATGACCGCCACGCCGATGGCAGCCATCGTTTAACACCAGTCACCTAGTGCAGCACCGCGTTAGTTCTTTGGGGGTCATGCGGCCTTGAGGGGGGTGCCGTCGTAGGTCCATCGGTAGGGCTTGGCGGTGGTGTTCTTCTCGATCACGTAGGTCTCGATCTTGCCGATGAGGTCGGTGCGTAAGGTGAAGTCGCCGTGTCGGATGACGCGGCGGGTCAGGGCGGAGAAGTACAGCTCGATCTGGTTGAGCCAGGAGGCGTGGACGGGGGTCCAGTGCACGTGCCAGCGGGGATGGGCTGCCAGCCAGGTGCGGGTGGCTTTGGCGACGTGGGAGGAGCCGTTGTCGAGCACGACGTGAATCTGCTTACGGGGGTCGATGGCCTGGTCGAGCATGGTCAGGAACGCCTGGAAGGTGGCGGAGTCGTTGCGGCGGATCGGTTCGGTCAGGACTTGACCGGTGCGTATGTCGAGAGCGGCGATGATCGAGACGGTGCCGTGCCGGACGTATTCGAACTCCTGCCGCACGGGTCGCTCGGGTGTGCAGGGCTGAGTGGGGTGTTTGCGGGATCGGGCGGCGATCGCGGTCTTCTCGTCGATCGACAGCACGACCGCGTCGGCGGGTGGGTGCAGGTAGAGCTGGCACACGTCGGAGGCGCGGTCCCAGAACAGGGGGTCGTCTTTGCGGGTCAGCCAGCCCCGCACCCGGTGGGGTCGCAGGTCAGCGTTGGTCAGGATCCGCCCGACGTGGGAGGCGGAGATCGGCGTGTCGTATCGCTGGGCCATCTGCTCGGCGATCCGCGCGTGTGACCAGGTTGACTCCGGGTGGGGTGGGGCGGAGGTGGCCAGCGCGGCGATCCGTAACCGATCCTGGGCGTCGTAGCGACGGGGCCGGCCGCTGCGGGGCAGATCGGCCAGCCCGGCCAGGCCCAGCCGGGCGAACCGGCGCCGCCATTTCCGTACGGTGTCCACACTGATCCGCAGGTTCCGGGCAATGTCAGCGTTCGCCTGCCCGGCCGCGGCGGCCAGCACGATCCGGGCCCGTAACACCGTGAGGGCCGCGGTGGTCGCCGACCGCGCGAGCCGTTGCACCTGCTCACGTTGCGGCTCGTTCAGCACCACCAGCACCGCTGCCATCGTCACGTTGCGGCCCTCGTGTCCTCGATCGTCCGGCTTGACGTCGACGATCATGAGCAAGGCGCACCCGTCGGGCAACATGGACCCATGCCCCGAGGCAACCCGCCGGAATCGATGCAGCACCACCTACGGCATCGGCTCACCGAACACGCCCGCCACCGCTGGCCGCAACTGGCCGACGTGCCCGTCCGTTTCCGCGCCGGATTCGCCTACGTCGACGCGACCACCACCGACGGACACACGATGCCGCTATGCCGGCTGCGGTTCACCGGCGTCCTGCACACCTGGGGCTTCGCGATCTACCTCGCCAGCCACGACGGCTACCAAGACAGCGTCCTACCCTCCGGCCTGCCCGCTGGCAGCCCCGAAGAGGCCCTCGACTGCGCCTGCGGCCTCTACCTCAACGACCCCACCGCCTGGCTCACACCCCCGAAGAACTAACGCGGTGCTGCCCTAAGCGCCTGGGCGCGAAGCCGCTGGGTCAACTCCTGCACCGCCTCGCCAAACCGCTCGTCGGACTCGCCCGGCCAGTGCCCCACGATCGGCGGCGGGACGCTGTCGTTCGGCGGCGCCACCACGTCCCAGGCGTCGCGCAGCCGCCCGTCGACGGTCCTGGCCGGCCCGGGGACGGCCGGCGGCTCGCCGGGCCGGTGTGGGGAGAAGATCCAGCTGCCGATCTGGTCGGTGTCGCGCCACAGGTTCACCCACCGCCATCCCAGCCGCTGACCAACCTCGTGCAGCACCGCCTGGTCGACGTACACGGGGAAAAGGTGGGTGTAGAGCCGGCGCAGCGGTGAGCCGTAGGTCAGCAGGGCGACCCGCCGGGTGATCCGGGCCGGCAGCTGAAGCACGGTCACGGCGAGCAGCACCGAGCCGTGGCTGTGCCCGGCGAGCAGCACCCCGTGCCCGCTCTCGACCAGGTACGAGATGCGCCGGGTTAGCTCGGGCACGGCCCGTTTGCGTAGCAGGGCGGCGCGAAGGGGTGGGCGGCACGCGGCCAGAAGGTGCCGAGGTCCCACAGCACGCCGACGTAGCGGCGGAACTCGGCGGTGCGGTAGGCGAAGATCCCTCCGATCACCAGGCCAAGGAGAACCGCCGCGATCACGTAGCTGCCCATCCCCACCAGGAAGGTGACCAGGTCGACGGGGATGCCGGCGTACCGATCGATCATCTCGTGCGGATGCAGTTGCAGCAGGCCCAGGGTGCTGGTGGCCAGGCCGAGCGCGAGGAGGACCGCGTAGGCCACGGTAAGCGGTTCCAGCCGTTCGGTGAACCGGGCCCGGGCGATGGCCTTGCGTACCTGGTGCAGCCGGGGAGCGGCCTCGGGCGGGGCGTCCGGGAAGTCCCGCGCCACGATCGCGCCGGCGGTCCGGAGCCGAGCACGCCGGGAGACCAGGGTCGTCAGGCCGGCGACGATCAGCGCGGCGACCACCGCCAGGAAGAAGCCGAAGATCGCCCACGTGTACGTCAGCGGCGGGCCGGTGGCCAGGCGGTGTGCAGTCGACACATTGAGGTCCAGCAGGTCCGCGACGCGGTAGACCAGGTCCGCAGAGAAGGCGACCGCCAGGCCGCTCGCCACGGCGGCGATGACCGGTGCGCCCAGTCCGCGCAGCGGCGCGCCGGGCCGGCGGCCGCCGCGCCGGCGCAGCAACGCGGCGGCACCGAGCGCGACCAGCAGCGCTGTCTGGGTGCTGAGGACCCACGCCACGGTCGCGCCGTAGCCCGGCAGCCCGGCAGTCGCCGCCCAAGGGTCCGGGCTGGCCAGGACGTAAGCGAGCGCGAGGACGGTCAGCCCGCAGCTGACCGTCCGCAGCGCCCGGACCGTGCCGTCGATGAGCCGGTCGGTCGATCACCGGGTGGGCGCAGAGCAGGGCCAGGCAGGGCTCATGCCGGTGCGGAGGCCGCTATCACGGAGCACTCGCTGACCTGCCTTACTCAAAGCGGCCTGTCCGCGGCGCGCCGGCACTGGGCCGATCAGGATCGGCGGGTTTCGAAGATCACCTCGGGATACTGCTGCGGAGGGCCGTCGAGCAGCGCCCCGGGCTGTCCCTTCACGTGCCGGTCGAAGAACGCCAGCGAATACTCGGCGATGATTTCCTGTGCCCGGCGCCCGTCGATGGGCCCGGTGACACCGATGGAGGAGAACAGCGGCGAGTAGAGCGCGGCGTCGGAGATGTTCGCGTGGAACATACCGGGTATCCTCACAAGGTAGCCATCCGCAGGCAGTTTCTCGTACACCGCCTGCGCGGTCGCCTGAGTCAAGTCGACCTCTTCCGGGTCCCAACCCTCGAGCCGCATGGTTTCGGCGTCCCGACTGATCCACATTGTCGGCTGCCGCAAACCCGACCGGACCACATCGGCTGGGAAGAAGACGTCCAGCACCAGGCAGGCCCGCAGGCGTGGTTCAAGCCGGCAGGCTTCGGCAGTGACCAGGCCTCCCATCGACGCCCCGAACATGGCGGCACGGTCGAGATCCAGCCGCCCGGTCAGAATCCCCTGCGGGTCCGCCTTGTTCACCGCGCCAAGCTGGTTCAGGGTGAAGAGGGCGTCCTGCGCGAGGTAGGGCAGGATGCCCGCCTGGAACGCGGGGTCGGCGCCGGCCGCAACTTTCCGGGGCCAGGGCGGAAGCAGGCGGTTGTCGATGGTCACCAGGCGCCCATCCGGGAATACCACCCCCGCTGCGGCGTACGGGTGGTCGATGGTCGCGATGATGTAGCCGTGCGACGCAAGTTCCTCAACCTGCCGGGTGTTGTGCTGGCGGAAGCCGGATCGGCCGTGTGAGAAGAGCAGTACGGGGAAGGTGGGTGCTCCGTCTGCCATGGGCGCGGACAGGATGGCGTTCGTGGTGACGTGCTCTAGATGGGAGAAGGTGAAGCTCGGCAGCTTCATCAGTCGAGCCAACGGCACGAGCGCCTCCGAATCTGACACATACGGCGCGCGCTTGCCCGGGGAGTTCGCCTTGGCGGGGTACCAGACCTGCACCATCAGCTCCCGGCGATCATTCGGATCGGCGGTGAAGATTTCCCCGCGATCGGGATCGATCCAGTGGTAGGTCACCGTCCCTACGTCGTATGGCCCGGTCGGACGGGGCAAGCTGAACACCGGAACGAGCAACGGGACGGCGGTGGAGACCATGAGCCCCAGCACGCCCAGCCCGACGCCCAAGATTGCGCCCAACCGTCCGATCCGGCCGCGTCGCGCAGCCCTGGCCGGTGCGACGGTCCGCACCAGCCAGGCGACAAAGAAGATCGCGCTCAACGCATACGCCGGGACCATCTGCCACCGCTGACCCTCGACGAGCAACTGGGCGGCCATGACCAGCAGCGCAAGAGGCGGCGCAGCCCGGCGCACCCGGCCGGTCCGCCCTGGTAGCGGCACCGTCAACGCAGCCAGCACCAGCAGGTTGGTGATAACTAGCATGATTTCGAGGGGTCTCACCTGTCCGGCTCCCTTGCATCTGACGCCGTCGCGGCTGCGAATCTTACGCCGTAAATCTACTGCCTACACCGTAGATCTCGTACACAGGTTCGACAACGAGGATGAGTCAGCCGTGACGGAGCCCACGCCAGGCAAGCCAGCCGGAGTCGGCACTCGATGTTCAGCCACCACCGGAGGATCGTTCTCGGGGCTTGTTGGCGTTGATGCCGCTGGAGCTGGTTCTTCAAAATCTCGCTGCTGTCGAAATACCGCGAGGACGGGAGTTGCCCCCTGGTCCTGGACACTTGAGCCTTGGATCGTGATGGTCCGGGGAGATCAGGAGTCCCTGACAGATGGTGATGAAGCACTACCC
>NZ_JBFAJK010000107.1:0-3872 GCF_040655175.1 Micromonospora sp. NPDC050495
AGAAGGGTGTTGATGTCTGTCGTCACAAACGGATCATCAACACCCTTCGCTGCGTCCGCAGCCCCGCCTTGAGTTAGGACTTACTCGTCTAGGCCAGGGCCGCCTCGGACCGCCCGGCACGACCCATCTTCACCATCAAGGTCGCACGGATTACCGCAGACCGACAGGACGATCCGCACACCCGGGGCATGCACTCTTCTCGGCAAAGCCGCGAGCGCTGGCTACGTCCCGGAGGCCATGTACGCGGCCAGGACGTAGTTGGGGTGCCCGTCGAGGTTCTTGCGTGCGCGGTCGTAGCGCATTGTGGTTCGCGTCTCCGCAACTTGCTGGTGGCCCGTGGCCTGCATGCGTCGGAGGTCCTCCTGGCCGGGCTGATCGGAGGGGAGGACAACAGCCAGTACGGCGTGTTCATCACTGCCGCTCCGCAGTGTCTTCTCTTCGAGATCGGTCCGAGCAACCAACTGGTTCGATGGGAGCAAATCGAGGATGTTGACGCCCTGGCGAAGGACTTCTCGGCGGTTAATGTCGGCATCGCGATGAGGCGCGCTGGTGAGCTGGCCTGAGCTTGGCGGGATCGGGGCGGCAGTGGCATGCGCACTGATCTCGGCAGAAGCGGATGCGCCATTCGGTCGATGCCGGCTCGCTGGTAACGGAACGTCACGATGACCGCCCGCCCATTCCTGTGGGTCCCGCTGAAACCGCTGGCCGGGTCGCGGGCGGATGTATGAAGGCTCCTGCATGCCTCCGCCATTCGCACGACGCTGTGCACGTTCAGCTGCACCTGGCTGTCCATCATGCGAGTACGCCTGCGGAGGATGGGTTCCTACGGTCACCTGTGCCGCTACCTCGACGGCACCAAGGGCCCGATCAACGCCCGGTCCCCGACGACGGCACCCAAGCCGGCCTGGAGCTCGCGCCGGCGCCCGAAGCCTGATCGTCGCCCGGCTTGGCACACCCGGCCGCCCACTGTGTAACCGCTGCACCTGCCGCCTCGCCACGCATCGCCACACCGCCGCCCACCGCCGAGGCGGCGCTGATCTTGAAACGGCCGCACCGACGCGGTGGCGGCACTGTGGCCGACCCGCCCACGACAGCCGCCTCGATGACTACCGACACGACCGCCGAGCCCGGCATCGGACTGTAGCCTCATCCGCCGCGATGACTCCGCCGCTGTCGAGCAGGTGACGACTTGAGCGAGGCGAGAAGTCGAGCGTCACTGCGCTAGCCGCCGCCCCCGGCGAACCCGGCAGCGGCACCCCACGCCGCTGGCCATCGGCGGCGGCCCATGAGCCGACCCGCCGCGAAGGACACAACCAGCCGTGCAGCTGCCGCTCCGCCATCCCGTGCCGCGCATCGTCGCTGACGTGCCGTTGCAGTCGCTCGCTGCCGACGTCATCGCCGCTCACCGACCAGACCGGCCGCTGCACCAACCCGCGGTGTGTCGGCCTGGCCCACCCCTGCCCGCCGGCACAGCACGCCCACCGTGCCCCGCTAGGCGGCGACGCGGGCCGCCCTGCCCAACCGCGTCCAGACGCGGGCAAGCCTCTCAGCGGGCCGATTCGTCGGGTGGTTCCGGCCCGCCCGCAACGGACCGCCGCACCGCGTGCCGCCTTGCCGACAGTGAACCCGCCAGCGACGTCCGGCGGAGGCGGTTACCGAGGATCGCGCATGGGCTGAAGCACGGCCGACAGGGCGGTCCACGCGCCCGCGTGGCCCGTCGTACACAGGAGGGTTGATCATCTTCGGGCACCGCGAGGTGTGCGTGCAGAGCCCAGGCCCTGCCCAGTCGTTGCAGCCGATCCTCCACCGGCTCTGAGGCCTGAAATCCCAGACATATCCACGGGGCGCCGCCCTGCGGCGACGCCTCACCACCCTGTGAGGGAGACGTTATGGAAGGCACTAGGGAACCGTCTGGAGAGGGCGACAGCGACGCTGACATCAGCGTCGGCGACCGGGCCCTCGGCAAGTCACGGCTGTTGTCACGGCAGTGCGACACCTGCATCTTCAATCCCGGCAACCCGATGCACCTCGCCCCCGGCCGACTACGCGACCTCGTCAGCGAAGCCCGCCAGCGCGAATCCTTCATCGTCTGCCATGACACGCTGCCCCACTACCGGCAGCCAGGGGTCAAGCCAGCAATCTGTCGCGGCTTCGCAGACCGCTACCGCACCCAAGCACTACAACTGATCGAACGACTGTTCGGCTTCGTCGAGGTCGACCCTCCGGGCGCAACCGGGCCAGATCCACGGCGGGGAGTTGACAGTCGTTGAATGTCTCTACGTCGGTGGCGCCCGCCCCCGTCACGTCGGACGACGGCGTGAGCGGATGGTGTTCACCACGTAACGAGCTGGGTCAGGGCGGCGCTGGTCGCTTCGTCGCCAGGTAGGAATGCTTCCAGCCGCAGTTCGGCGACGGTGACGTCGGTGGCGGTGCCGAAGTGGGTGAGTATCGTGATGAGCCGCAGTTCCCGGCTGTCCGCGCTGCTCGTGCGCAGGAGCAGCGGCACCGCGAACCCGAGATGGTGTGGTGAGAGTTGCCGTGGCCGCGGGGGTGCCAGGTCGACGAGTTCCTCGGCGAGGCGCTGGAGCCGGTCGCTCGGGTTGCGGACGCAACGGAGCCCGGCGACTCAGGTGCGACGCCGGTACGCCACAACTGCCAGCGGAGCGAACACGACCACTAGACCGACCGACCACAGCAGAGAGACGGCCACATGGCGGCCGGCTTCACCGCCGATGAGGAGGCCACGGCACGCGGCCATGGTTGCCTCGACCGGGTTGATCCTCACCCACGCCTGGAGCCAGTTCGGCAAGGTGTCGGTGGGGGCGACCATATCCATGCCGAAGGCGAGCGGAAAGATGCTTAGGGCGACTATCGACTGCACGACCGCCGTCTCCTTGACGAGCAGGCCGAGGAGCACCCAGAGCCAGCTCAGACTCATGCCGAACGCGATGGTCAGGACGACGGCTGCCAGAGCGGAGAACGGGCTGGTCTGGATGCGGAAGCCGATCAGATACCCGAAGGTCAGTACCGTCGCGATCGCCACGATGTAGCGGATGATATCGGCCAGCACCGACCCGATCAGGGGAGCGGAGCGGCTGATCGGCAGGCTCCGAAAGCGATCGAAGATGCCCTTCCTGATGTCGATGGACAGGTTCACCCCGGTCGCGATCATTCCGGCCATGATTGATGCCAGGACGAGGATCGCCGGAAGCGTGCGCTGCAAATAGGCATGGGTCGAGCCCGAGACGGCCCCGCCGAACATGTAGACGAAGATCGCCAGGAACGTGACGGGGGCGATCACGGCATCGCTTATGCTGATCGGGTTCCGCTTGATCTTGACGAGGTTGCGTCGAGCGAGCGCGAGGCTGTGCCGCAGGAGAGCGAATCGTCGCTTGGTGAGCGCCCCCCGTGGCCCATTCGGCGGGCACCCGCTTCCGGGGCCTGTATCGCCGCGTCGTTCATGCCGCCTCCTCGGCGTCGCGCCGTTCGGCGCTGTTGCCCGTGAGCGTGTAGAACACCTCGTCGAGGCTGGGTAATCGCAAGCCGAGCTCGGTAACGCCGATCCCGCCGGCTTCCAGCCGGCGGACGACCTCAGCGAACGCCGTGTCACCATCGACCTGCACCGTGACCACGTCACGGCCGCGCGGCTCGGCCTTACGCCCGGCGACCTCGCTGATGATTCTCTCGACCTCGGCGAGCCTCCGGGGGTCTCTGGGCTGCACCGCGATGGTCTGTCGGCCCACGAGTGCCTTGAGCTCCGTCGCCGTGCCCCGCGCGATGACGGCTCTTCGAACTTGAGCGGGGTTCGCGGCTGGCGGTGACCCGGATGTGAAGGGCTCGCAGCCCATCGGTGATCATCTGAGTGTCGAGTT
>NZ_JBFAJK010000108.1:0-3343 GCF_040655175.1 Micromonospora sp. NPDC050495
GTCAAATGCTCTACCAACTGAGCTAACGAGTCATTAGTATTTCTACTAACGGTTCTGACGGGAATCGAACCCGCGATCTTCGCCGTGACAGGGCGACGTGATAACCGCTACACTACAGAACCTTTATTCACTTAATGGCTGAAACAACCAATGGGAGTTAACGGGATCGAACCGCTGACCCTCTGCTTGTAAGGCAGATGCTCTCCCAGCTGAGCTAAACTCCCAAAACTTGGCCACTCGCCTATCTCCCAGGGGGCAACCCCCAAGTACTTCCGCCGTAGATGGACTTAACTTCTGTGTTCGACATGGGAACAGGTGTATCTCCATCGCAATGATGACCAAATCATTAAATGTTACCTTGAACATTCAAAACTAAATAACAATTCTTCTAACTTTTAAACCATAAGCATATTATATTTGACTCTTTTGGTAAAGTCCTCGAGCGATTAGTACTGGTCCGCTCCAAGTCTCGCAACTCTTCCACTTCCAGCCTATCTACCAGATCATCTCTCTGGGCTCTTAATTCTTACGAATGGGTAATCTCATCTTGAGGTGGGCTTCGCACTTAGATGCTTTCAGCGCTTATCCCTTCCCTACATAGCTATCCAGCCGTGCTCCTGGCGGAACAACTGGTACACCAGCGGTAAGTCCATCCCGGTCCTCTCGTACTAAGGACAGATCCTCTCAAATTACCTACGCCCGCGACGGATAGGGACCGAACTGTCTCACGACGTTCTGAACCCAGCTCGCGTGCCGCTTTAATGGGCGAACAGCCCAACCCTTGGGACCGACTACAGCCCCAGGATGCGACGAGCCGACATCGAGGTGCCAAACCTCCCCGTCGATGTGAACTCTTGGGGGAGATAAGCCTGTTATCCCCAGGGTAGCTTTTATCCGTTGAGCGATGGCCCTTCCATGCGGTACCACCGGATCACTAAGTCCTAGTTTCCTACCTGCTCGAGTTGTAGCTCTCGCAGTCAAGCTGGCTTTTACCTTTACACTCTACGATTGATTTCCAACCAATCTGAGCCAACCTTTGAGCGCCTCCGTTACTCTTTAGGAGGCGACCGCCCCAGTCAAACTGTCCGTCAGACACTGTCTCCCTGGCCGATTATGCCAGCGGGTTAGAGTAACCATAAGTCAAGGGTAGTATCCCAACAACGCCTCAATAGAAACTAGCGTCCCTATTTCAATGGCTCCTACCTATCCTGTACATGACTTACAGGTACTCAATATCAAACTACAGTAAAGCTCCATGGGGTCTTTCCGTCCTGTCGCGGGTAACCTGCATCTTCACAGGTACTAAAATTTCACCGAGTCTCTCGTTGAGACAGTGCCCAAATCATTACGCCTTTCGTGCGGGTCGGAACTTACCCGACAAGGAATTTCGCTACCTTAGGACCGTTATAGTTACGGCCGCCGTTTACTGGGGCTTCAATTCATACCTTCGACTTACGTCTAAGCACTCCTCTTAACCTTCCAGCACCGGGCAGGCGTCACCCCCTATACATCACCTTGCGGTTTAGCAGAGAGCTGTGTTTTTGATAAACAGTTGCTTGGGCCTATTCACTGCGGCTGGCTTTTACACCAGCACCCCTTCTCCCGAAGTTACGGGGCTATTTTGCCGAGTTCCTTAACGAGAGTTCTCTCGATCACCTGAGGCTACTCGCCTCGACTACCTGTGTCGGTTTGCGGTACGGGTAGATATGACTTTACGCTAGAAGCTTTTCTTGGCAGTGTGACATCAGAGAGTTCGCAACCGTAGTTGCTTCCCCATCACAGCTCAATGTTAAAGAGAAATGCATTTGACACATCTCACACCTCACTGCTTAGACCAGAATCCATTAACTGGCATCTCTTAGCCTACTGCGTCCCTCCATCACGATCATATCTAGTACTGGAATATCAACCAGTTGTCCATCGACTACGCCTTTCGGCCTCGCCTTAGGTCCCGACTAACCCAGGGCGGACGAGCCTTCCCCTGGAAACCTTAGTCTTACGGTGGATAAGATTCTCACTTATCTTGCGCTACTCATACCGGCATTCTCACTTCTTAACGCTCCAGCACTCCTCACGGTATACCTTCATCGCGGTTAAGAACGCTCTCCTACCATTGATAAAATATCAATCCAAAGCTTCGGTAATATGTTTAGCCCCGGTACATTTTCGGCGCAGGGTCACTCGACTAGTGAGCTATTACGCACTCTTTGAATGATAGCTGCTTCTGAGCTAACATCCTAGTTGTCTGTGCAACCCCACATCCTTTTCCACTTAACATATATTTTGGGACCTTAGCTGTTGGTCTGGGCTGTTTCCCTTTCGACTACGGATCTTAGCACTCGCAGTCTGACTGCCGAACATGTGTATTAGCATTCGGAGTTTATCTGAGATTGGTAATCCTAGACGGACCCCTCACCCAAACAGTGCTCTACCTCCAATACACTTACATTTCGACGCTAGCCCTAAAGCTATTTCGGAGAGAACCAGCTATCTCCCAGTTCGTTTGGAATTTCTCCGCTATCCACAAGTCATCCAAACACTTTTCAACGTGTCCTGGTTCGGGCCTCCAGTGCGTCTTACCACACCTTCACCCTGCTCATGGATAGGTCACTAGGTTTCGGGTCTACATCATGATACTAAGTCGCCCTATTCAGACTCGGTTTCCCTACGGCTCCGTCTCTTCAACTTAACCTCGCATCATAACGTAACTCGCCGGTTCATTCTACAAAAGGCACGCTCTCACCCATTAACGGGCTCGAACTTCTTGTAGGCACACGGTTTCAGGTGCTATTTCACTCCCCTCTCGGGGTTCTTTTCACCTTTCCCTCACGGTACTGGTTCACTATCGGTCACTAAGGAGTATTTAGGGTTGGGAGATGGTCCTCCCGGATTCAAACTGGATTTCGCGTGTCCAGCCCTACTCAGGATACTGCTAGGTATAAGCGCTATTTCGTCTACGGGATTATTACCCTCTTTGATTAACCTTCCCAGGTTATTCGACTATAATGCTTAAGTCCACGTTGCAGTCCTACAACCCCAAGAAGCAAGCTTCTTGGTTTGCCCTTCTTCGCGTTCGCTCGCCGCTACTTACGAAATCGTTTTTACTTTCTCTTCCTGCAGGTACTTAGATGTTTCAGTTCTCTGCGTTACCTTTACATGAGCTATGTATTCACTCATGAATAACTGCTAGTAGCAGCTGGGTTTCCCCATTCGGAGACCTAGGGATCAATGCGTACTTACTGCTCCCCCTAGAATATCGTCGTTAGTCACGTCCTTCATCGGCTCTTAGTGCCAAGGCATCCACCGTGCGCCCTTAAAAACTTGGCCACAGATGCTCGCGTCC
>NZ_JBFAJK010000109.1:0-2993 GCF_040655175.1 Micromonospora sp. NPDC050495
GCGCCCCGGGGGGTGGCGGGGCGCGGGCTGACGCCCCACCTGCCTCCCGCACGCCGGGGGGGGCGCCCCCCGGGGGGCGGGGGGGGGGGGGGCGGCCCCCCCCCCCCCCCCCCCCACGCCTGGCGTCCCGTGGCGGGACCGGACGAACCCGGTCAGGCCTTGGGGATCTCGATCTCGGGGACGACCTGGCCCGCGTTCACCTTGAACGCCCAGACGATGACCTGGGCGGGGTCCAGCTCGCCGTTGGACTCGAACTTGTAGGTCACGCCGGTGGCGCCACCGGTGCCGCTGTAGCTGCTGATGAAGGCGTTCAGGTCGGCCCGGCTGGACTTGCCGGCCTTGATGCCCTCGAGCATGATCTTGGTGATGTCGAAGGACACGTCGGCGTAGGTGCCCGGGTCCACGTTGAACTTCGTCTTGTAGTCGGTCGGGAAGGTGCCCTTGGCCTTGGTGGCCGGGGCGCACGGGCAGGTGAGGATGGTGCCCTCGGCGACCTGCTGACCGGCGACCTTGATGAAGTTGGCGTCGTTCACGCCGTCACCGGCGATCATGGTGCCCTTCCAGCCCGCACCCTTGAGCTGCTTGAGCAGCAGGCCGGCCTCGGTGTAGTAGCCACCGAAGAAGAGGGCGGTCGCGCCACTGCTGGTGATCTTGGTGACCACGGCGGAGAAGTTGGTCTGCTTGACCTGGATCTTGTCGTAGCCGGCCGGGGCGCCGATGACCTTCTTGACCTCGTCGGCCAGGCCCGCGCCGTACGCCGACTGGTCGTCGACGACGTACACCTTCTCGGCCTTCAGCACGTCCTTGATGTAGCGACCGGCGGCCGGGCCCTGGGAGGTGTCGTTACCCACGCCGCGGTGGAAGACCTTCCAGCCCTTGCTGCTCAGGCTCGGGCGGGTCGCCGACGGGGTGATGGTCGGCAGGCCGGCCGCGTCGAAGATCGGGTCCGCCACCTCGGACTCGCCGGAGAAGCCGGGGCCGATGATGCCGACGATCTTGCTGTCGCCGACCGCCTGCTGGGCCAGGGCCGGGGCCTTGGCCGGGTCGCCCTGGGAGTCGTACTGCTCCAGCTTGACCTGGCAGTCCTTGTTCTCGTTGTTGTACTGCTCGATGGCCAGCTGGGTGCCGTTGCGCATGTGGATACCGAGACCCGCGGCGTCACCCGTCAGCGCGCCGAAGAAGCCGATCTTCAGATCGCAGGCGGCCTTCCCGCCGCCGCCGGCCTCACTGTCGCCGCTGTCGGCCTTGCAGGCCGCGCCACTGAAAACGAGCGCGCCGATGGCCACGCCACCGAGCACCCGAGCGAGCTTCTGCCTCACGGCTCGTACCCTCCTCCGTCCGATGCCCGGACCACCCACCGCGAATTGGACCTTGCGAGGTTGGCCGGACCGACCGCGATCCCGGTCTGGGGCGGGACGTTATCCCACTTCCCGGGCACGCCGGAATAGCTAGGAGGTGGGGTTGACCTAACCGTTACGTTGAGTGGCCGATTTCATGGATGTGCTGTAACACACGCTGGCCCGTCACAGGACAAATCGTACAGTTAATGACGGCGAAGACTTGTCGGGAAGCAATCAGTTCGGCTGCCAGGGCCCCCGCGCGGACCACAGCCGCGCTCGGGTGCCGTCGTCCACCACCAGCAGAGCAACGTCGCTCGATCCCGCCACCGCCACCGTCCGCTCGGCGCCGCCCGGCACGGCCACCGGCAGGCCCACCGGTGACCAAGAGTCACCATCGCGGGAGAGCCAGCCGGTCGGACCGGCGGCCGGCAGCACCAGCACCCCGCCGGCGACCGCCGCCAGCCCCGAGACCGCGCCGCCCCCCGCGCCGAACGCGCCACCGGACCGCCAGCGCCCGCCCCCCTCCACCCAGGCGCCCAGCCGGTCGCCCCGGCGACCCACGGCCACCGTCCGCTCCCCCACCCGGACCACCCGCTGCAGATCCGCGCCGCCGTCCGCGGCCGGCAGCACCGCGCGCCGCCAACTCCGCCCGTCCGCCGAGGTCCACGCCACCGGCTGAGTGCCGGTACGCCCCGGCGGCAGCACCGAGCCCACCAGCAGCCACCCCGACGGGGTGCCGATGCCGTCCGCCACCCACGTCCGCCCCGCCGCGTCGGCGGCCAGCCCCGGCACCGCGCTGACCAGCGTGAAGTCCGTCCCGTCCGGGGACACCCAGGCCGCCGCCCCGGTGGCCCGGTTGCCCGAGATCAACCACCCGCGCGGCCCGCCCGCGATCCGCCCCACGTTGACCGCGTCCGGCCCGCCGAAGACCTCGAACTCGGCCGGCACCTCCACCAGGGAGCCGTCGTCGGCCGCCCGCCAGGTGCTGATCCGGGGATTGCCGTGCACCCCGCCGCTCTTGCCCCCCACCGCGGCCAGCCGACCGTCCCGGCAGCCCGCCGCCGTCAGCAGGTTCTCCTCGCCGTACGGGCTGCGCGGCACCGGGCGCAGCGCCGTCCAGGTGACCGCGTCGGGGCTGCTCCAGGCGGCCGGCCGGGTGCCACCGGCGGCGTCCACCACCGCACCGACCACGAACCAGCGGCCGGCACACGCCGTGGCGTCGCGCAGCGCCAACCGGCCCGGGGCACCGGGCGGGACCGGAAGGGTGACCGGCTGCCAGCCCGGCCGGACCGGTGCGGGCGTGGGCACGGGCGCGGCCCGGCCCGTCGGGCGGCAGGCGGCGAGCAGCAGCACGAGCAGGCCGAACACCGCCACGCCGCGCCGCATGACCGCGATCGTATCGACCCCCACCAACCCCAGGAAACCCGCCGCCCGGCCGCCCCGCCGCCGCGCGGGTCCGCCGCCGCGCGGGCGCCCCGCCCGCGCACCCCCGCCCCGCCCATCCCGCGATCATGGAGTTGTGGCACCGGATAAAAGCCGTCAAGGGCGCAAGCTGGGCACCACAAGTCCATGATCGACGCCGGCGGTTCGGCCGGCGGCGGGGGTGGGGCGCGCCTCCCGGTGCAGTTCGGGCGCCGCGTTGATGGCCGCGGC
>NZ_JBFAJK010000110.1:0-2926 GCF_040655175.1 Micromonospora sp. NPDC050495
TAGGCCTGTCCACCGGCACCACCTTCACCGCCGGCACCAAATGGCACGACTACTTCGGCCTACCCGGCGAAACCACCCTCTGACCCCTCAGCAGCCTTGTCCCCGGCCGGCGCGGCGGCGATGGACCGCCGGCCGGGACGGCGACCAGGGCGCCTGCCGGTCAGGCGTCCTCACCGGGGGTCACGAATCGGGGAGCCGGCTGGGGGGACGCGCCGCTCACCTGCATGATGATCTCCGTGGCGACGTCGCGCAGCTTGCGGTTGCGGTGCTGGGACGCCTGCCGGAGCAGGGCGAACGCCTCCGCGGCGGTGCAGCGCTGCTGGCCCATGAGCACCCCGAGCGCCTGGTCGATGACGCTGCGGGAGGCCATCGCGTCGGTGAGCTGCTGGTGCAGGAGGGCCTGATCGGCATGCCGCAGCAGGACGGCCAGCGCCGCGGTGGCCTGATCGGTGAAGGCCACGGCGTGCCGGTGGGCCGGCTCGTCGAAGGCGGCGCGGTCGGTGGCGTAGAGGTTCAACGCCCCGACCGTCTCGCCGTCGATCGTCATCGGCAGCGACAGCGAGCTGAGGATGCCGAGCCGGAGCGCGTGTTCCCGGTACCCGCGCCAGCGCTCGTCCTGGCGCAGGTCGACGACCTCGACGACGGTGCCGCTGCGCAGGGCGTGCAGGCAGGGGCCCTCGTCCGCGCCGTACTGGATCTCGTCCGCCTGGGCGGCGAGGTCGGCGCTGGCGGAGACCGTGCCGGCGCCGCCGTCCCGGCGTACCGTCAGGCCGCAGGCCACCGTGGGGGCGACCACCTCCGCCGCGACGCGGACGACCTGGTCGAGGAAGACGTCGACGTGGGGCGAGTCGGCGAGCAGGGTCAGCAACTGGCCGTACGCCGAGGCCAGGTGCGCCGCGGGAGCGTCGGACACCACCGCTACCTCCTGAAGATCGAGTGTCCGTTCGTGCCAATCACGATGATCTGACCGGGCCGGGTGGTCCTCAAGGGAGGTCCGGCCGGTGCGTCGAGGCGCCAGCGCCGGACCGGAGCAACCGGGCCCGGGCTGGCAGAGGGTGCGGATCGGGCGGAACAGGGCTAGGGTCGAGGTGGGTTCGGACATGAGCCCAGGACCTGTGCCGCCCACCGATGATGGGCCGGGCACACCCCGGTCCGGTCCTCCTCAATGAGGAGCTGCCTCATGTCGGTTCATCAGGCGCCGTATCCGGCGCCGCCGGAAACCTCCGGCTCGCCCGTCCTGTCCCTCATGGTCGCTGCCGAGGGCCCGGCGCTGGTGGTGGCGGTGCGCGGGCCGCTCGACCTCGACACGGTGGACGTGCTGTCCAGTGCCGTCGACCGGGCGATGGCGGGTCAGCCGCCCCCGGTGCTGGTGCTCGATCTGAGCGGGGTGAGCTTCTTCGGCGCCGCCGGGGTCACCGTGCTGCTGCGGGTGCGTCGGCGGGTGGTCGCGGCGGGCCGCACGCTGGTGCTGCGTAAGCCGTCCCGCATCTGCGGCGCCGTGCTCAACATGGTCGGCCTCAGGGACGAGTTCATCACCGAATGACCTGCCTTCCACTCCCGGTCCGTGCTCGTGCTCCGGAGTCGTACCGACCGCCACCGGGCGCGCTCCGACCCGCGCGGCCGCCCGGTCACCCGCAACGCCGGCTGACGGCGTCGCGGCGTCGGCGCGGCGACAACGCTCGGAGGCGACCCGGCTGCCAGTCGAACCGCCTGCCGGTAGGGGAGAGATACCCCGCCCTTTGATCACTCCAAACGTTTCGTGGCCCCCGCCGGGGATACGGCGGCCGGCGGCGGTCGCTCCCCGGAGCCGCGAGCCAGCAGGCAGGTCGGGATGACCACGTGCCGGGCCGGGCCGCGTTCGCCGTCGATGCGGTCGAGCAGCAGTTGGGCGGCCCACCGCCCCATGTCCCGCGGGTCGTGCGCGACCACGCTCACGCCCAGCACGTCGCCGAGATCCACGTCGTCGAAGCCGATCAGGGCGGGCGGTGCGGGGTGGCCGCGCAGCGCCCGCAGGGCGCCGAGGGTGATCCGGTTGTTCATGGTGAACAGGGCGGTCGGCGCGGGGGTACGGGTCAACAACTCGCGTACGGCCTGCTCGGCGGCGGCCACGTCGTGCGCGTTCTCGACCAGGTAGTCGGCCCAGTTGGACACCCCGGCCGCGTGCATGGCCGCCGAGAACCCGTCGAGACGCTCCCGGTGGGTGCTGAGCCGGGAGAAGTCGCCCACCACGCCGATCCGCCGGTGGCCGAGCGCGGTCAGGTGGGCTCCGGCCCGCCGGGCGCCGGTGTGGTTGTCCAGCAGCACGGTGTCGGCCGCCAGCTCGACCGGGGGCCGGTCCACGAACACGAACGGGATCCCGTGGCGGCGTTCGGCGGCCAGGTGCGCGTGCTCGGTCGCCGTCGAGGCGATCACCAGGCCCCGGACCCGCCGCTCCAGCAACGCGTCGGCGAGCCGGCGTTCCCAGTCCGGATCCTCGTCCGTGCTGGCCGTGATCAGTTGCAGACCGCGCATCCGCAGCTCGCGCTCCAGCCCTCCGGCCAGCCGGGAGTAGAACGGGTTGGCCAGGTCGCCGATGAGCAGGCCGACCAGGGTGGAGGTGTCGGCACCGCGGCGCAGCTCGCGCGCCACCCCGTTGAGCCGGTAGCCGAGCTGGTCGGCGGCGTCGCGTACCCGGGACCGGGTGTCCGCCGCCACCCGGGGCTCACCGCCCAGCGCCCGGGAGGCCGTCTTGACCGACACCCCGGACAGCGCCGCGACCTGCGCCAGGCTGGGCCGAGCGACCTTCGGGTCAGTGGTCATGTCCGCGATTATGCCCGCCGCACCCGGTCGCGCCGCCGACCGGCGGTCCGCCGGCGGCCCGTTCCGGCACCCGCCGGCCGCCGGGCCCGCCGGCGCGCCTTCCGGCACCCGCCGGGATCGGAAGAGG
>NZ_JBFAJK010000111.1:0-2918 GCF_040655175.1 Micromonospora sp. NPDC050495
GGGTAGTGCTTCATCACCATCTGTCAGGGACTCCTGATCTCCCCAGACCATCACGATCCAAGGCTCAAGTGTCCAGGACCAGGGGGCAACTCCCCATCACGGCGGACGGGATTGAATTGCACAACATCGCGGCGACCGCCGTTACTCGGTACCGGCGCCGCAGCAGAATCCCCACCCCCTGGGCAACAACGGAAACAGCCTGACGAAGAAACCGTGGAGAGCCCGTTGCGTTGAGAGGCGCACGGCGGGTTCGGCGAGCGGCCCGCAGAAACGGGCCGGTGGCAACACCGGAACCGCGCTGCGGGCCGACTCGACTTCAGGCTCACCTGGCTGAGGTGTATGGCGCCGAGGTGTCGCGGCAGACGATCTCGACGATCACGGACAAGGTCGTCGAGGGCATGACCGAGTGGCAGAACAGGCCCCTGGACTCGGTCTACCCGGTGATCTTCCTGAACGCGGTGCACGTGAAGATCCGCGACGGGAAGGTCGCCAACCGGCCCATCTACCTGGCCCTGGCCGTCACCGTGGAGGGAACCCGGGACATCCTCGGCCTGTGGGCCGGCGACGGCGGCGAAGGCGCCAAGTTTTGGCTGCAGGTCCTCACCGAGTTGAAGAGCCGGGGCGTCGCCGACGCGTGCATGGTGGTCTGCGACGGGCTCAAGGGCCTACCCGACGCGATCGCCGAGGTGTGGCCGGAAGCGGTCGTGCAGACCTGCGTGATCCACCTGCTGCGAGCCTCGTTCCGGTATGCCGGCCGGCAGCACTGGGATGCCATCGCCAAAGCCCTGCGGCCGGTCTACACCGCTGCGGTGATGTCTCACAAACCGGAGCCGGTGGCGGTCGATCGGCCTGGTTCGTGGCCCGGAATCGCGGTTGCCGACCCAGATCACTCCGTTACGGGCAGGCACTCGGCGAGCAGGTCGACGACGTCGCGCCAGGCTCGCTGCGCGTGCCGTGGGTGGTAGCCGACGCCGGGGACCGTGGGGTGGTCGACCGGCGGGTGGTGGAAGGCGTGCAAGGCGCCGCCGTAGACCACGAGGCGCCAGTCGACGCCCGCGGCCTGCATCTCGGCGGTGAACGCGTCCCGTTGCGCGGGTGGCATGATCGGGTCTTCCGACCCGACCCCGGCCCACACCGGGCAGCGAATGCGCGCCGCCTCGCCCGGTCGGCCCGTGATCAGTCCGTTGACTGTCCCGATCGCGCGCAGGTTGACGCCGTCGCGCCCGAGTTCAAGCACGATTGCGCCCCCGGTGCCGTAGCCGACGGCGGCGATCCGGTCGGGGTCGGTCCGCGGTTCGGCGCGCAACACGTCGAGCGCCGCGTGGCCGATGCCCCGCATCCGGTCGGGGTCGGCGAGCAGCGGCATGCAACGGGCCAGCATCTCCTCGGGGTCGCCCAAATAGCGCCCGCCGTGAAGGTCGAAGGCCAGCGCTACGTATCCCAGCTCGGCGAGAGCATCGGCCCGGCGGCGCTCGACGTCGCTGAGCCCCATGCCCTCTGTCCGAGCAGCACCGCGGGCCGGCGGTCGACACCGGCCGGGAGCGCGAGGTGCCCGATCATCGTCAAACCGTCGGCCGGATACTCGACCGTACGCGTTGTAACCGTCGTCATGAGACTAGACTGTAGCGACCATCGAGCCCGGTCGGACCGGTTTTCGCCGCTGGCAGAACAGTGCTGTGCTTGGCATCTGCCGCGGGCAGGCCGGCATCGCTCCGACGGTCTGTCGTACAGCCATCCGTACAGCCAAGACCTTCCGCCGACGCCGACGCCGACGCCGCCCGACAACGACGGACGGGCTGATCAGGCGCGGAGTCACCTGACCAGCCATCCGCGATCTTCTTCTAACCCCGAGGCCCTAGCTCAGTCGAGCAGTCCCGGAACCCGCTCGTGAAGCTGGGCTATCACCCGCGACAGCCCGGCGTTTAAGAACGCCTAACAGAATGATCTAGGATCGCATGTCCTCGATGGACGATCGGCTATAGTGCTCGGCCGTGAGGAGGGGTGAGCAGCCGCCGTGGATCGTCTCGGACGACCTGTGGGCCGAGATCGAGCCGCTGCTGCCGCCCCGTCCGCCGCGCAGGCACCGGTTCCCGGGCCGTAAGCCCCTCGATGACCGCAAGGTGTTGTGCGGGATCTTGTTCGTGCTCTACACGGCGATCCCGTGGGAGTACCTGCCTCAGGAGCTTGGCTTTGGGTCGGGGATGACCTGTTGGCGCCGGTTGCGGGACTGGAACGACGCCGGCGTGTGGCAGCGACTGCACGAAGTGCTGCTGGGTAAACTCCGGGCCGCCGGGCAGCTGGACATGTCCCGGACGGTGATCGACGGCTCCCACGTCCGGGCGCTCAAGGGTGGCCCAAAACCGGTCCGAGCCCGGTCGACCGCCGCCGTCCGGGCTCGAAACACCACGTCATCACCGATGCGGGAGGCATCCCCCTCGCCGTCAGCCTGACCGGCGGCAACCGCCACGACGTCACCCAACTGATACCCCTGGTCGACAAGATCCCGCCGATCAGGGGCATCCGCGGACGGCCCCGGCAGAGACCGAAGCGGATCTACGCAGACCGTGGCTACGACTATGACTGCTACCGCCGCGACCTGCGGGCCAAGGGCATCACCCCGGTCATCGCCCGACGCGGCGTCGCCCACGGCTCCGGCCTCGGCGCCCGACGCTGGGTCGTCGAGCAGACCATCGCCCTGATGCACTGGTTCCGCCGCCTGCGCATCCGCTGGGAGATCCGCGACGACATCCACGAAGCATTCCTCAGCCTCGCCAGCGCCATCATCTGCTGGCGCCGACTCCAACGCTCAAAGAGTTAGGAGCTCTAAGAGGGCATCTTGATCATGTGGGTGATGGTGCGTCTGTTTTGGGTTGATCGTCGCGCCAGGATGGTGTCGCTTCGCGGGTGAGGCGCCGGCT
>NZ_JBFAJK010000112.1:0-2498 GCF_040655175.1 Micromonospora sp. NPDC050495
GGCTGGATCACCTCCTTTCTAAGGAGCACTTCTTACCAGGTTCGCTTGGTCAGAGGCCAGTACACCGGCGAATGTTCGGTGCTGGTTGCTCATGGGTGGAACGTTGACTATTCGGCACGATGAGCACGGTTTCGTTAGTACTGCTTCGGCGTGGAAAACGGGAACGGGTTGATCGTGTCGGGCACGTTGTTGGGTGTCTGAGGGTACGGCCGAGAGGCTGCCTTCTGATCCGGTCCCAGTGAACTCGCCTGTTTGGGTGGGGTGATGGGTGGCTGGTCGTTGTTTGAGAACTGCACAGTGGACGCGAGCATCTGTGGCCAAGTTTTTAAGGGCGCACGGTGGATGCCTTGGCACCAGGAACCGATGAAGGACGTGGGAGGCCACGATAGTCCCCGGGGAGCTGTCAACCAAGCTTTGATCCGGGGGTTTCCGAATGGGGAAACCCGGCAGTCGTCATGGGCTGTCACCCGCTGCTGAACACATAGGCAGTGTGGAGGGAACGAGGGGAAGTGAAACATCTCAGTACCCTCAGGAAGAGAAAACAACCGTGATTCCGGGAGTAGTGGCGAGCGAAACTGGATGAGGCCAAACCGTATGCGTGTGATACCCGGCAGGGGTTGCGTATACGGGGTTGTGGGATCTCTCTTTCATAGTCTGCCGGCTGTGAGACGAGTCAGAAACCGTTGATGTAGGCGAAGGACATGCGAAAGGTCCGGCGTAGAGGGTAAGACCCCCGTAGCTGAAACATCAACGGCTTGTTTGAGAGACACCCAAGTAGCACGGGGCCCGAGAAATCCCGTGTGAATCTGGCGGGACCACCCGCTAAGCCTAAATATTCCCTGGTGACCGATAGCGGATAGTACCGTGAGGGAATGGTGAAAAGTACCGCGGGAGCGGAGTGAAATAGTACCTGAAACCGTGTGCCTACAAGCCGTGGGAGCGTCGCACAAGGACTTGTCCTTGTGTCGTGACTGCGTGCCTTTTGAAGAATGAGCCTGCGAGTTAGCGGTGTGTAGCGAGGTTAACCCGTGTGGGGAAGCCGTAGCGAAAGCGAGTCCGAATAGGGCGTTTGAGTTGCACGCTCTAGACCCGAAGCGGAGTGATCTAGCCATGGGCAGGTTGAAGCGGAGGTAAGACTTCGTGGAGGACCGAACCCACCAGGGTTGAAAACCTGGGGGATGACCTGTGGTTAGGGGTGAAAGGCCAATCAAACTCCGTGATAGCTGGTTCTCCCCGAAATGCATTTAGGTGCAGCGTCGTGTGTTTCTTGCCGGAGGTAGAGCACTGGATAGGCGATGGGCCCTACCGGGTTACTGACCTTAGCCAAACTCCGAATGCCGGTAAGTGAGAGCGCGGCAGTGAGACTGTGGGGGATAAGCTCCATGGTCGAGAGGGAAACAGCCCAGAGCATCGACTAAGGCCCCTAAGCGTACGCTAAGTGGGAAAGGATGTGGAGTCGCAGAGACAACCAGGAGGTTGGCTTAGAAGCAGCCACCCTTGAAAGAGTGCGTAATAGCTCACTGGTCAAGTGATTCCGCGCCGACAATGTAGCGGGGCTCAAGCGTACCGCCGAAGTCGTGTCATTCACACATTAAGGGCCAACGCCTGTGTGGATGGGTAGGGGAGCGTCGTGTGCCGGGTGAAGCAGCCGCGGAAGCGAGTTGTGGACGGTTCACGAGTGAGAATGCAGGCATGAGTAGCGATACACACGTGAGAAACGTGTGCGCCGATTGACTAAGGGTTCCTGGGTCAAGCTGATCTGCCCAGGGTAAGTCGGGACCTAAGGCGAGGCCGACAGGCGTAGTCGATGGACAACCGGTTGATATTCCGGTACCCGCTTTGAAACGCCCAGTACTGAATCAGGCGATGCTAAGTCCGTGAAGCCGGCCCGATCTCTTCGGAGTTGAGGGTAGTGGTGGAGCCGATGAACCAGACTTGTAGTAGGTAAGCGATGGGGTGACGCAGGAAGGTAGTCCAGCCCGGGCGGTGGTTGTCCCGGGGTAAGGGTGTAGCCCGTGTGGTAGGTAAATCCGTCACACGTTAAGGGTGAGACCTGATGCCGAGCCGATTGTGGTGAAGTGGATGATCCTATGCTGTCGAGAAAAGCCTCTAGCGAGTTTCATGGCGGCCCGTACCCTAAACCGACTCAGGTGGTCAGGTAGAGAATACCGAGGCGTTCGGGTGAACTATGGTTAAGGAACTCGGCAAAATGCCCCCGTAACTTCGGGAGAAGGGGGGCCATCACTGGTGATCCGATTTACTCGGTGAGCTGGGGGTGGCCGCAGAGACCAGCGAGAAGCGACTGTTTACTAAAAACACAGGTCCGTGCGAAGCCGTAAGGCGATGTATACGGACTGACGCCTGCCCGGTGCTGGAACGTTAAGGGGACCGGTTAGCTGCTTTTCGGAGTGGCGAAGCTGAGAACTTAAGCGCCAGTAAACGGCGGTGGTAACTATAACCATCCTAAGGTAGCGAAATTCCTTGTCGGGTAAGTTCCG
>NZ_JBFAJK010000113.1:0-2301 GCF_040655175.1 Micromonospora sp. NPDC050495
CGCGCGTACTCGACCTCGGTCAGTTCAAACCGCCCACTCACGACAGACGTTGATAGCCGAACGTTGCCCCAAGATCCAGGAGACACGCCCTAGTCCAGCCTTGGGCCGGTTCGGTCGTCTCCTCGGCTGACCGCTCCAGGAACTTCCAGAATTCCGCCATGTCCACGTCGAGGACGGTAACGGTCCGGCCGTCGCACATCTAGTACGGCAGCCCGGGTTCGTTATGTAGATGGCTGGCGATGAGCTCCGGTGGCTTCGGGCGGGCCGGTGTGCCTACGGGCATGTGGGCGGCCGCCGGTTGATCATGCACTGTTTGTGAGGACAAGTGAAGATCGTGTGGCGGCCGCTGGGCACAGCGTAGACGCCGACGGTTGGCTGGCGGAGTTCGACACCGGGTTCGCGTGGATCGCAGGGCGGTTCGCTCGGGTGGAGCCGCGCAGGCAGGCGCGGGCGTTCGTGCTGGGGTTGTTGTCGGATGTGGACAGCCGTTCCTGCTGGCAGTTGGCTGAGCAGGCCGGAGACGCCTCGCCGCACGCGATGCAGCGCCTGTTGGGTGAGGCGGTGTGGGACGCCGATGCGGTGCGCGATGACGTGCGCGGCTTTGTGGTGGACGTGCTCGGCGATGCGGACGCCGTGTTGATCCTGGACGACACCGGTGACCTCAAGAAGGGCGTTCACACCGTTGGAACCCAGAGGCAGTACACCGGCACTGCGGGCAGGATCGAGAATGCGCAGGTCGCGGTCTATCTGGCCTACGCCGCCCCGGGTGGGTACACGCTGATCGACCGGGAGGTGTACCTGCCCAAGGCATGGACTGACGACGCGGACCGATGCGCCAGGGCTGGCGTGCCCACCGAGGTCGGCTTCGCCACGAAGCTCACCCTGGCCCGGCGGATGCTCGCCCGCGCCCTCGATGCTGGCACGCCAGCGGCCTGGGCGACGGCCGACGAGGCCTACGGAGGTGACCGGCATCTGCGCCGGGATCTGCAACGCCGCGGGGTGGGCTACGTCCTCGCCGTGGCGAAAAGTCACCGGGTCGCCGCCCGTGCCGTGGATGGGCCGCAGCGCGCTGACCGGCTCGCCGCCGGCCTGCCCGCGTGGGCCTGGAACCGTCTGTCCGCCGGCGCCGGGTCCAAGGGCGAACGGGACTACGACTGGGCGTGGATCACCATCACACCCCCGGACGGCGAGCCCACCGGGCAGCACACCCTGCTGATCCGCCGCCGTATCAGCGACGGGGAGTTGGCGTTCTACCGCTGCTGCTCACCCAAGCCGGTCCCGCTGCGAAGGCTGGTCGACGTGGCCGGCACACGCTGGAGCATCGAAACCTGCTTCCAGACCGGCAAGAGCATCGGCCTGGACGAGCCACAGGTCCGCCGCTGGCACTCCTGGTACCGGCACACCACCCTGGTCATGCTCGCCCACGCCATCCTCACCGTGATCGCCGCCCGCGAACGCGACAACCAGCCGGCCGCCGGCCAGGCGCTGATCCCGCTGACCCTCAACGAGATCCGCCGCCTGTTCACCAAGCTGATCACGAACACCGTCCGCCCGATCAGCCACTGGCTGGCCTGGTCACACTGGCGACGCCAACACCAAGCCCGCGCCAAGACCAGCCACTACCGGCGACGCGCACCGATCCACCATTCACATTAGGCGCCGGTCAGCAGCGGATCCGCGGTCCTTCGCATCAGCCGAGACCGGCCGACCTGCTCGGTGAAGCCCCAACGCCGATAGAACGGCATCAGCTCCGGCTGGCAGACCAGCTCAATACTGCGCACGGCGGCCAGACGAGGATGCCCGACGACGGCGTCCATCAGCATCGCGCCCAGACCCGATCCCCTCGAACCAGGCGCAACAACCACGTCGAGCACGACCGCCAGGTACACCTCGTCCGTGATCACGCGGGCGAAGCCCACCAACCGCTCTGAGGGCCGGTGAATCAGGGCAAAGACGAGGTCAGACGCCGCCAACATCCGCGTTACTTCGCTGGTGGTCCGGGTGGCCGTCCACCATGCAGAAGCGAACAAATCCATCAAATATGGCAGGCAGTCGGCTCCGACCTCGTCCCGCACCTCGATCTCGGAGACGTCCACGACCACAGCATGCCAGGGCAGACCGACTGCCGGACGTCCACGACTCCCGGGCAGGGCGCCAACCACCGCCTACATCGCCCGTCATCTACATAACGAACCCGGGCTGCCGTACTAGGTGACTGGTGTTAAACGATGGCTGCCATCGGCGTGGCGGTCATCGTTCTGCATCTATTTATAGTAGTTTGCTGGGATGACGTTGGGCAGA
>NZ_JBFAJK010000114.1:0-2029 GCF_040655175.1 Micromonospora sp. NPDC050495
CGTTCACGGCGATCGGCACCGCCACCGCGGCCACCCTGCTGGCCGGCGCGCTCGTCCCCGCACGACAAGAACCGCGACCGGGCCCGCAAGATCGCCATCGGCGCCCAGGTGGCCCAGACCCTCCCGGCCGCCGGGAAGAAGCTGCCCACCACGGCGTCCGGCGGCTCCATCCCGGTGACCGTCAAGAACGACAGCCCCGACGAGATCACCGTCCTCTACACCGGCCCGGTCACCGGAAGCTTCACCCTCGGCCCGTGCGGAAGCTGCACGGCGTACTCGTTCACCGACTCGCTGCGCCCCGGCTGGGAGCCGTGCGGCGACAGCGGCAGGAACTACCCGCAGCACACGATCAGCCTGCCGCCCGGTACCACGTACTTCGTGCACGAGCCGAAGACCGACAGCACGGCCACGCCGGGCTCCGACACCGCCAAGCTGCGCGACGGCTACCTCTACACGGAGTGCGCTTACACGACACGGGGACTGGGGTCGACCTACTGAGGGCGGGCGGGCGGGCAGGCGTCGGCGACCGTGCGTCCGGCCGGGGGCCGCCGCCCGGCGCGCACCACTTCCCCGCCGGCGTACGACGCCCGGCCGGCCGCTCCGGTGAACCGTCAGCCCCGCGCCAGCAGTTCGAGGGTGTCGATCACCCGGTTGGAGAAGCCCCACTCGTTGTCGTACCAGGCGACCACCTTGACGTGACGGCCGTCGACCCGGGTGAGCGCCGAGTCGAAGATCGCCGACGCCGGGTTGCCGGTGATGTCGGAGGAGACCAGCGCGTCGTCCGAGTACTCCAGGACACCCGCGAGCGGTCCCGCCGCGGCCGCACGGTAGGCCTCCAGCACGTCGTCACGCGTGACGTCACGGGCGACCGTCGTGTTCAGCTCGACGATCGAACCCACCGGCACCGGCACCCGGATCGAGTCGCCGGACAGCCGGCCGTCGAGGTTCGGCAGCACCAGGCCGATCGCCTTGGCCGCGCCGGTCGTGGTCGGCACGATGTTGACCCCGGCGGCACGGGCGCGACGCGGGTCGCGGTGCGGGCCGTCCTGGAGGTTCTGCTCCTGCGTGTAGGCGTGCACCGTGGTCATGAACCCGTGCTCGATCCCGGCGAGTTCGTCCAGGACGGCGGCGAGCGGCGCGAGCGCGTTGGTCGTGCACGACGCGTTGGAGACGATCGTGTGCAGCTCCGCGTCGTAGGCGCCGGTGTTCACGCCGTACGCGAGCGTGACGTCGGCACCGTCCGAGGGCGCGCTGACGAGGACCTTGCGGGCACCGGCGTCGAGGTGGGCGCGGGCGGCCTTGGCGGAGGTGAAGCGGCCGGTCGACTCCAGCACGATGTCCACGCCGAGCGCGGCCCACGGCAGCTGCGCGGGTTCCCGTTCGGCGAGCACCTTGATACGACGGCCGTCCACGACGAGCACGTCACCGTCCACGCTCACCGGACGCCCGAGCCGCCCCGCCGTCGAGTCGAATGCGAGCAGCCGTGCGAGAGCGGCGGGCTCCGTGAGGTCGTTGACGGCGACGACCTCCAGGTCGCTGTTCCGCTCCAGCAGGGCACGCAGCACGTTGCGTCCGATGCGGCCGAATCCGTTGATGGCGATGCGAGTCATGAGTGGCGTCCCTTCGTCATGCCACCAGGTTCGCGGGCCGCCTCCGCGGGCGACAGCGGCCACATCGCCATGGTTCAAAAGGATCCCGCCAGGCCGTGCCGCGGCGGCCGCGCGCTACTCGCCCCTGGTGAAGGTGCGCCGGTAGTCGCTCGGTGTCGTCCCCAGGATGCGCTGGAAGTGCAGCCGCAGATTGGCCCCGGTGCCGAGGCCGACGTCGCCGGCGATCTGCTCGACGCTCCGCTCCGAGCGCTCCAGGAGTTCACGGGCCAGGTCGATCCGGGCCCGCATCACCCACTGCATCGGGGTGTACCCGGTGTCCGCGACGAAGCGCCGCGAGAACGTCCGCGCCGAGACCCCGGCGTTGCGGGCGAGCGCGTCGAGGGTGAGCGGCTCGGCCAGCCGGTGCAGCGCCCACTCGC
>NZ_JBFAJK010000115.1:0-1989 GCF_040655175.1 Micromonospora sp. NPDC050495
CCTGCGTTCCGCAGCTCGGCGTCGATATAGTCCGCGAATCTGGGCTGTGAGCTGGGCAGACAGTTGTTGGCCCGGTGACGGGGTGTGTCACTAGGCGGCTGTGTTGTTGCAGGTCAGGCGGTTGCGGGTGTCGCGTCGAAGATGCGGGGCGGTTCGGTGATCCGCAGCTTCGTGAGCAGGGCTTTCTGGGGCTGGGACAGCTCGGTGCGCTGGGCGAACGTGCCGGCGGGGCCGGTGAATATGCCCAGGTGCAGACGGTCGATCTCGGTGCGGATCGCGGTCCAGGTGCGGCCGGTCTCGGTCTCGGCGACCCGGATCAGTAGCAGGGCCAGCCAGCAGAGCAGGATGTGGGCGCGGATGCGGTCCTCGCGGCGGTGGAACACCGGCCGCAGGTCAAGGGTGGTCTTCATGTCGCGCCAGCCGCGTTCGACTTCGAGGAGCTGCTTGTAGCCCAGGGCGATGTCCTCGGCCGACAGTTTCGGGTCCGAGCAGCGCAGCAGGTACTTGCCGTCGAGGCGCTGCTCCGTCTTGACCTTGGCCTGGTCGATGCGCAGCAGGCCCTTGGGCGTGACGCGCAGGAACCGGTTCAGGCCGGGCTTGGTCGAGATCACGCCGCGGAGCTCGGCGCGTTTGGTGGCCGACAGCCGGTCGGTGCCGTCGATCAGGTCGGTGAGCTGGGCGAGTAACCGGGTCCGGACGGCGGCGTCGCGGTCGGCGGCCTCGGGGTTGTAGCAGATGACGAACCGGTCGTCGGTGTCGATGTTGACTTCCTTGACCTGCAGGTTCTCCGCGACGGTCGCGTAGCGGCCCTGCCGGGCCAGAGCGGCGTCGGCTTCGCTGGTGCCGGCGCGTAGCTTCTCGCCGAGGATGTAGTGCCCGCCGCCCTGTTGCAGGAAGCGGCGGTTCTCCGCGGAGGCGAAGCCGCGGTCGGCGACCCAGACGACGCGGGCCAGGCTCCATTCGCGCATGTCGGTCTTGACCTGCCGGATCAGGGCGGAGTCGCCGGTGTTGCCCGGCCAGCACCACACTCGGACGGGGATGCCGGTGCGGGTGACGGCCATCCCGACCACGACCTGGGGCAGGTCGTCGCGGGAGTCCTTGCTCTTGCCATGGGTGCGGAACCCGGCCTGCTTGACTGCGGCGGGGTCGTCGGCGTCGACCGGTTTGCCCTTGTCGTCACGCCAGACGATGTCGTCGGCCTCGTCGAGTTCGAAGTAGGTGCTGGTGGTGTCGAAAAACAGCAGGTCGACTTGCAGGTTGAGCAGGTCGGCGATCTGGTCGTAGACACCGCGGGTCAATGCGGGCTCGACCTCGATGAGCTGGTCCATTGCCCGGTAGCAGGCGTCGTCGGTGACGTGCGGCAGGCCGGCCAGGTGCACGTCCTGGCAGACCCAGTCGGCGGCGGCCAGCTTGCTCGACGGGGCCAGGGCCCGGTTCGCGACCAGCGCGAACAGCACCCGCTCGACGTCGACCTCGCGTCGGGCAGAGCCGACCAGTGGCCGCAGGACGGTGTCGATACGCAGACGGCGCCACAATCCGTCGAGCAGCCACGCCCCGCCCAGCGGACGGGACTCGAGGAACGACAGGCCGGCCGGTGCGGCCGCGGCGAGGGCGTCGGCCGGGGCGAGCAGCCGCGACAACGCGTCCACCAGCCGGCGGATACCGGCCACGTCGAGCTGGTCCTCGCGGCCGAACGAGTACAGCACCCGGGTCTTGGACGCCTTCGCGGCCGGGTCCCACTCGTTGTGGGCCAGTTGCAGGTAGCGGATCGTCTGCCCGTCACGGGTCTTGCGGGTCGACGCTTTCACGTACACGAGGCACGACCGTACACCGACTATGCGACCAGGCATAGATCAGCAGCTCAGCGGAGTTATCCACAGACGGGCGTGTCACTAGGGATTTTCGCAGTTTCCACCAGACTGCAACGCCTTGACCTGCACCTTCACACCGCGACGCCGACTATATCGACGCTGAGCTGCGGAACACAGG
>NZ_JBFAJK010000116.1:0-1856 GCF_040655175.1 Micromonospora sp. NPDC050495
CTAGGTAGCTGGTGTTAAAGGCGGGTTGATCGGTGGTCCGATCAACCCGTGTGTTGGACGGCTCGTTGGCTGGCGTGAAGGGGGTAGTCGCTTGGGCTGGCTGATCGGTGGCTCGGCGGGCGGCTGGGGGCTGTTGTCGGGCTGGATAACGCCTGGTCGGGGTCCTTGCTGGTGGTCAGGCGGGGGCCTGGCCGAGCTGGCTGCTGCCGGTGAGGCCGAGGGTGGCGAGCCGGGCCAGGTTGGTGGCTGCGGCCAGGAGTTTGAAGTCGGCGGCGACGCGGAGCAGGCCGCGCATGCGGGCGCGGCGGCCGCCGTGGCGGCGGCGCATCAGGTGGGCGATCTTGCGTTCGACTTTGGGGCGGGTGGCGCGGTAGTCGGCCCGCCAGGCCGGGTCGGTCTGCCGGGTCCGGGCGGCCGTGAGGTGGGTTTCCCAGCGGCTGATGGTGATCTGCCGGCCGGTTTTCGACTCGGTGCACTGCGTGCGGAGCGGGCAGTCGGTGCAGGCCCGGCCGAAGTCGGCTTTCCCGGCGTGACGGTCGTGACCGGTGATCGGGCGGATCGCGATGGTGACCTGGTTCGGGCAGGTGACCGTGCCGGCGGCGAGGTCAATGGTGAACTGGTCCTTGGTGAACTTGCCACCCGGCGCGACCGGTGGCTGGACCTTGGTCTTGGCGTCGATCCCGGCAGCATGCAGGCATTCGAGTACTTCACCGGCGCCGTAGGCCGAGTCGCCGTAGACCGCCGCGTCGGCTCCGGGTGTGTCCTGATCGCTGGCCGGGGTGGTGAGGTCGGCGATCAGGTCGGCGGCCGGGCCGGCGTCGCCGGTGTTACCGACAGTGACCTCGGTGGCGGTGATGATCTCGCTGTCCGGATCGACGGCGATGTGCCCTTTGTAGCCGTCGAAGCCGCGGTGGCTGGTCTTGTGCCCGTGCCGGGCCTGCGGGTCGACGGTGGAGATCACTCGGTTCGCGGCGACTTTGCGGGCGATCCGCAGCACCCCGTCGTCGCCGGTTTCCAGGTCTTGGCCCAGCACCGTGGCCAGCAGCCGCATCGCCTCGGTGACCGCCTCGGGCAGCTTCTTGCGGCCGTCGAGGGCGGCGAGCAGGGCATACCCGTCCCGGGCCCTTGAGTCGATCAACGCTTCTCGGGCGGTCTTGTCGTCCCAGTCCACGACCGGTTTCGCCGTGCCGGCGTAGTCGTCGCCGCTGGTCAACACGGCCCGCAGTTCGGTGGCCAGGTCGCGGCCGGCCGCGGTGAGCAGCCCGCGGACCGCCGAGCGGATCAGCGTGATCGTGTCCATCGTGGCGACCGCGTCATACAAGGGGGTCGAGTCGAGCACCCGGCGCCGTCCCAGCAGCCCGGCCTCCCGCGCCGCCGCGAGAGCAACCTCGAAAATCCGGTCCGGGTTCGCCGAGCGACGCAGCCGTTCGCGCATGTCAACCAGGACCGTGTGCGCGAACCCGGCCCGCGAAGCGCCGTCCCAGCCACCGGCCCCGGCCGCGTACCGCCAGCGGACATCGAACGCGAACCGGTCGACGGCCTCGCGGTCCGACAGTCCTTCCAAACGCTGCAGCACCATCACCGTCGCGACCACCGACGGCGGTACCGACCGCCGCCCGATTTGCGCGAACAGATCAGCGAACAAGCTGTCCGGGAACAACCGGACGCGGTGATCGTGCAGGAACGCGTAGACCGAGTTCGCCGGAAGCGTCTCAGCGCAGAACCGGCTGACCGGATCGAGGAGGTCCAGCTGCTGCGACGCTCTGCCCAACGTCATCCCAGCAAACTACTATAAATAGATGCAGAACGATGACCGCCACGCCGATGGCAGCCATCGTTTAACACCAGTCACCTAG
>NZ_JBFAJK010000117.1:0-1771 GCF_040655175.1 Micromonospora sp. NPDC050495
GGGTTCTGCGTGACGTCGGCCTTCAAGACCTGGTTGTGGTCTTGAAGGCCGACGTTTTCGTATTGGGGTGGGTTGCGGGTGTCGATGCGGTCGCGGGCGTTGGGGGAGATCCCGGTGGAGACGGTGCGGGTGGCGCGGGCCGCGTTCCCGAAGGGCAGCCTGGCGATTCGGGTGCGGGACGAGTTGGGGGTGTTGTTCACCGACGCTGATTTCGCGGACTTGTTCCCGGTCCGGGGGAAGCCTGCCTGGTCACCGGGCCGGTTGGTGGTGGTGTTGGTGTTGCAGTTCGTTGAGGGGCTCACCGATCGGCAGGCCGCGGAGGCGGTGCGGGCCAGGATCGACTTCAAGTACGCCTTGGGGCTGGAGCTGGATGATCCGGGCTTCGACTTCTCGGTGTTGTCGGAGTTCAGGGACCGGCTGGTGCAGGCGGACGCGGGGCGGCGGGTGTTGGACGGCGTGTTGGCCGCGGCCCGGGAGAAAGGGCTGCTGAAGACGACGGGTCGGGCCAGGACCGACTCCACGCACGTGGTGTCGGCGGCCCGGGAGCTGTGTTGGTTGGAGATGGTCGTCGAGACACTGCGTGCGGCGTTGAACGCGCTCGCTCGGGATGTCCCGGGCTGGCTGGCGGAGGTGGCCGAGCCGGACTGGTTCAGGCATTACGCCACCAGGGCAGAGGACTCCCGCTTCCCCAAGGCACGCGCCAAGCGCGACGAGGTGGGGTTGCGGGTCGGGGCGGACGGTATGCGGCTGCTGGAGGCGGTGTTCTCGGCTGGTTCGCCTGAGCAGGCGCGGGAGCTGGAGGCGGTGGAGATCCTGCGGCAGGTGTGGGTCCAGCACTTCCACCTGGTCGAGGGCGAGGTGCGACGGCGGGACCCAAAAGACCGGCCGCCGGGCGCGGTACGCCTGGTCACCCCGCATGACGCCGAGGCGCGCGGCAGCGTCAAGCGCGACACCTGCTGGGACGGATACAAGGTCCACCTCACCGAGACCTGTGAGCCGGACGCCCCGAACCTGGTCACGAACGTGGCCACCACCTGCGCCACCGTCGCGGACAGCGTGATGGCAGAGGTGATCCACGCCGGTCTCGCTGGGCGTGACTGCCTGCCCGCGGAGCACTGGGTCGATGCCGGATACCCCAACGCCGCTCAAGTTGTGGCTGCCCGCACCCAATACGACGTCGACCTGCAGGGGCCTATCGGTGCCGACACCACGACGCAACGCGGCAGCCGCCATGGGCAGGATGCCTTCACTATCGACTGGGACCGGCAGCAGGTGACCTGCCCCACCGGCGTCACCAGCACGCAATGGCATCATCGGCGCTCCCAGCACGGCCTGCCGGTGATCCGGGTCCGGTTCAACCCCGCCGACTGCCGCGTCTGCCCCAGCCTGCGCGACTGCGTCAGCTCACCCAAAGCCGAACGCCGGGAGCTCACTCTGCGCCACCGGGCCGAACACGACACCGTCCGCAACGCCAGACGACAACAGCAGACCGACGACTGGAAACACCGCTACAAGATCCGCGCCGGCGTCGAGGGGACCATCTCCCAAGGCGTCCAACGCTGCGGCCTGCGCAGATCCCGCTACCTCGGCCTGGACAAGACTGCCCTGCAACACCAACTCACCGGCGCCGCGATGAACCTCGCCCGGATAGACGCCCACCTCACCGAAACACCCAGAGCCGCCACCCGCATCAGCCACTTCGCACAACTTCGCCCCGCCGGATAGATCCGACGGGGCGAAGCAGCAGAACCCGAATTAACCAACAGCATCC
>NZ_JBFAJK010000118.1:0-1748 GCF_040655175.1 Micromonospora sp. NPDC050495
TTTCAGCAGGATGTGATTATTGTAGCCGTGGGCTACTATCTTCGTTATAACCTTATCCACGGTGTTCAAGAAGCAACTCCTCAGCAATAAGCGCTAGATTTCCAAAATATGAGAAACTATTTTAGAAATCTAGTTCTTATTTGCTCGGAGCTGGACGCTTCTTTCACAACCTCTATCTTCGATCTTTTTGGTCATACACTTCTTTGACGTTGATAAATTGATCAAGTATTGGATTTTCTCCTTTTAGGTCAGCTTCGAAACGGATACCGTCAATATTGATTCTGGCGTTACGGTAGTAGTCAGTTCCTAGTTGTCCCCATGCAGGAGTTGAGGCATCGACATTGCAGAAGATATCAAATCCTTGTTGTTTCAAGTAAGCAAATTTTTGATTTGCTTCAGAATAAGGTTGCCAATCGCTGATGTCAGCGCCAAATGGGTAGATCAAAATATTTGTTTTGCCTAAAATAGGTGCAACTTCATTTTGCCAACGTTCATTATCTTGTTGGATATCGGCTAAAGAAGCTTGTGTCATATTCAAGTGTCCCCAAGTATGAGAAGCAAAACTCCAACCATCTTTCTTTAATTGATCAGCAACTTTTTTGGCTGCTTCGATTTCTTTGTTTGTTTTTTCGTTATCACCATATTCTGATTTTGATGTACGGTAACCTAATACACCATTATAGCCTGTTAAAGCTAATGTTCCTTTGGCGCCTTGATAAGAAAAATCGGGATGTTTTTTAATGAATGAATCGATCAATGGAACCATATCATAGTCACCAACAGTTTCCTTCTTATTGTCGATATAAATATTCTTGATTTGGTTCTGTTTATCGACAATCAACTTACTTGGAAATCCTGAATTGTCCATGTATTCATAATAGCTGACATCGTCTTGCGAAAGAATTAACGGTTTCTTTCCTTCTGGAAGAGAAACACCTGTAAAGGTCAGTTTTCCATCTGTTCCTTTTTTGACTAATCCATTTAGATTAACAAGAACATAGTTATTTTTATATAACTGATCAATGGTTTTATTGAATTCGGAAATAGTGACCATATAATCTTTATACCCTTGTGCTTGCTGGGTATGAAAAGCCTTAGCTGGATCAACAATCAGACTATGAAAGAAGACGTGTGAGATTTTGGTCGGGTCTTCCCATTTTACCAAGGATTCTTTTTCTTTTTTCAAAGTTGCTAACAATTGTTGCGCTTCTTTGGCGTCGTCTTTTTCAAGTAAGGCGATGGCTTCATCATAATGATAACTTGCAGCAAGCTGTTTTGCTTGATCAAGCTGTTTCGTCGTTTGTTTATCTTCAACAGGTTTTGAGCTGCTGCTTGAGTGTTGAGTTGTTTGACTAGTGTTTTCTAATTTATTGTTTGTTACTGCTTGTGTAACAAAAAAGATACTTACACCTAGAATAATAACAGTGCATACAGAAGTGACAGCCAATATGATTTTGTGTGTATGTTTCATTTTATCGTCCCCTACTACTTTTTGATTTCAAAAACCCCCGTAAGCTTTTCTTAACCTTTTGAAAAACTTCCCATAACCATTGTAACGAATATAGGGTTCTGTTGCAAAGTTTTAAATCTACTATCAAATAAGGTAGAATAATAGAAAAAGATAGCAGGAGGAATGACGATGAATCATTTTAAAGAAAAGCAATTTCAGCAGGATGTGATTATTGTAGCCGTGGGCTACTATCTTCGTTATAACCTTAGCTATCGTGAAGTTCAAGAAATCTTATATG
>NZ_JBFAJK010000119.1:0-1675 GCF_040655175.1 Micromonospora sp. NPDC050495
GTGTTCACCAAAGGCACCACCAACGACATCTACGTAGGCCTGTCCACCGGCACCACCTTCACCGCCGGCACCAAATGGCACGACTACTTCGGCCTCGGCAACGAGGCGACCCTGTGATCCCCGGATGGGAGGCCCCGATGGCCGGAACGCGATCGAGATGGCGCCGCGGCGCCGTCGCCCTGGCCGCCGCGGCGCTCGCCGGCGCGGTCGCGGCCCCGCCCACGCCGGCCACGGCCGCGCCCCGCGACGCGGTGGACTCGGCCTTCCAGCGGGCGGCGCACGAGTTCGGCGTACCCAGGGACGTGCTGGTCGCCGTCGGCTACGGCGAGTCCCGGCTCGACGCCCACGGCGGCAAACCCAGCCAGGCCAACGGGTACGGGGTGATGCACCTGGTCAGCAACCCCACCCGGCACACGCTGGAACGGGCGGCGACGCTGACCGGCGAGCCGGTCGCGCGACTGAAGTCGGCCACCCCGGCGAACATCCGCGGCGGTGCGGCCGTCCTGCGCGAACTCGCCGACACCGAAGGGCTCACCGGCGCGGACCGCAACCGGGTCAGCGCCTGGTACCCGGTGGTCGCGAGGTACAGCGGCGCCGCCGACGACGCGACCGCCCGGCTGTACGCGGACGCCGTCTACGACCTGTTGCAGCAGGGCATTCCCGGCCCCGTGCCGGTGCCGGCCCGCCGGCTGCGACCGGAACTCGGCCGGTACGCGGCGGTGGCCCCGGCCGGCTCGACCGTGGCCGGCGCGCTCGCCGCCGCGGTGCCGGAGTATCCGCCGGCCCGGTGGGTGCCCGCGAACAGCGCCAACTACGCGGTCGGGCGGTCCAGCCGGATCACCACCGTGATCATCCACGTCACCCAGGGCTCCTACGCGGGCACCGTCAGCTGGTTCCAGAACCCGTCGGCCGGGGTGAGCGCCCACTACGTCGTCAAGTCGAGCAACGGCGAGATCACCCAGATGGTGCGCGAGGGCGACACCGCCTACCACGCCCGGTCCGGCAACGCCTACGGACTCGGCATCGAGCACGAGGGCTACGTGGACAATCCCGCCTGGTTCACCGACGCCATGTACCGCTCCTCGGCGGCCCTGACCCGCTACCTCTGCGACAAGTACGGCATCCCGAAGGACCGTAACGGCATCAAGGGCCACAACGAGATCGCCGGCAACGACCACACCGACCCCGGACCCAACTGGAACTGGAACTACTACATCTCGCTGGTCAACCAGGGCGGCGGCGGAGCGGGCGCCCGGTACTTCGGTGGCTCCCCGACCGACTTCTCCGGCGACGGCCGCGACGACGTGGTGGCGTTCACCCACGGCACCCTCGCCGACGTGTACGTCTCGACCTCCACCGGCACCGGCTTCGCCGGCACGTCCGTCAAGTGGAACGACTACTTCGGGCTCACCGGCGAGACCCCGTTGACCGGTGATTTCGACGGCGACGGCCGCGACGACATCGTGGTGTTCACCCAGGGCACGCTCGGCGACGTGTACGTCGGCCTGTCCACCGGCACGGGTTTCCTGGCCGGCGCCAAGTGGCACGACTGGTTCGCCCCCGGCGCCGAGGTCCCGGCGGTGGGTGACGTGAACGGCGACGGTCGCGACGACATCGTGACGTTCACCCACGACGCGGCGGCGGATGTGTATGTGGCGTTGTCCACCGGGTCGTC
>NZ_JBFAJK010000120.1:0-1669 GCF_040655175.1 Micromonospora sp. NPDC050495
CGAGCTCGACGCCACGTTCGTGGCCTGGGTGCCGCAGCGGCGGGCCGTGCGGCATCGCACCCACGGCGAGATCATCGGCGTGCGGGCGGTCCGCGACCACGCCGCGCTGCGACCGATCCCCGCCCGGGCGTATGTGGTCGCCGACCGGCATCTGCGGCACGTCGGCAAGGACTGCCTGGTCGCCTACGCCGGCAACCTCTACTCCGTGCCGGCCCGACGGGTCCGCCACCGCCAACTCGTGGAGATCCGGGCGACCGCCGCCACCATCACCATCCACGCCATCGTCCCCGGCCTGGACGGCACCACGCTGCTGGCCACGCACCAGCGGGCCGTGGGCCGCGGCGCCCGCGTCGTCGACGAGAGCCACTGGGACGGCCTGCCCGACGGACACACCCGTGCCGTCACCGCCGGCGACCCCGCCGGCGAACCGGCCACGCGCCGACCGGCCCGTCACGGCGGCGGCCAGGGACCGCTGCAAGCCCTGCTCAACCGGGCCGCCGCCGCCCAAATCGCCGTCGAGGCCCGGCCACTGTCGGTCTATGAACAGATCGCTGCGGCCAGCCCGTTCACCAACCGCCCACACCTGAAGGACGTCTCGAAGTGAGTGAGCTGGTCACCAACCGCATCCACGCCAGCGCCACCAAACTCGGCCTGCCTCACCTGGCCGAGACGCTGCAGGAGCTCACCGGCCGGGCCGGCACCGAGGCCATGGGCTACCTGGAGTTCCTCGACCTCGTCCTACAAGAGGAACTCGCTGTCCGCGACGAACGCCGCTTCCGCGCCGGGCTACGCCTGTCGAAGCTGCCGCACCACAAGACCCTCGACGACTACGACTTCAGCTTCCAACCCGACCTGGACCCCCGCAAAGTCCGTGACCTCGCGACCCTCGCGTTCGTGCAGGCCAAAGCCAACGTCGCGTTCCTCGGCCCGCCCGGCGTCGGCAAGACCCACATCGCCGTGTCCCTCGCGGTCGCCGCCTGCCGAGCCGGATTCACCGTCTACTTCACCACCCTCGACGACATGGTCCGCCACCTCAAAGCCGCCGACGCGATCGGCCGGCTGGCCCGCAAGCTGCAGACCTACCTACGCCCCACCGTCCTGGTCATCGACGAAGTGGGCTACCAACCCCTCGAACGACCCGAAGCCAACCTCGTCTTCCAAGTGATCTCCAAACGCTACGAAAAGGGCTCCACCCTGCTGACCTCGAACAAAGGCTTCGGCGAATGGGGCCAAGTCTTCGGCGACGAGGTCCTGGCCACCGCCATCCTCGACCGGCTCCTGCACCACTGCGACGTCGTCCCCATCAACGGCCCCAGCTACCGCCTCAAGAACCGCCTCACCGCCATCGAGAACGTCGCCTGATGCCCATCCCGGCCATCCCGGACGACCCCATAGACACCAACCACGGCGACCAGCTGCTGCAACTCCTGCTCCAGATCTGCGAGGACTTCCTCGCCCGCGCCCCTGCGGCGACCCACCACGAGGTCGACACCCTCCTACGCGCCCGCGGCATCACCGGCGGACCCGGATGGCTGATCGACATGCTCGGCCTCACCCGCCTGCGCCTGCAAAACGCAACCCACCGTGACGAACAAGGCCCCCACCACGACACCTGACCTCTGCAAGATCAGCCGTACTCACCTCTGCACTCCAACGAGTACCCCGACAC
>NZ_JBFAJK010000121.1:0-1593 GCF_040655175.1 Micromonospora sp. NPDC050495
ACTCGTCTAGTCCCCCTCGCCCTGGTGGGCGGCCCGTTCCGGGCTGAAAATGGGGGTCCGGTCGCTCGTCGACGTCGTTGCTCCTTGGTCCCTGAGGCCGTCGTCTAGTCGGGCGCTGGGAGTCGCGCTGTTGGGCCCTTCACTGTTGCTTCGAGCACGCGGATTAGCTTCGTTCCCGTCCCTGCGACTCCTGCGAGCGACCGCCCCCGATAACGCACGGCATGGCAAGGGAGGTCGCAGATGGAGGAGACACCAGAAGACACACAGGTCGTGGAGCGGGTCGCGGCGCTGGATATCGGCAAGGCCGAGGTGGTGTGCTGCGTGCGGCTGCCTCACCCGAACGGGTCGGCTCGGCGGGTGCAGGAGGTCCGCACCGTCTCGACGATGACCCGGTCACTGACCGGGCTGGGTGACTGGCTGGCCGGGCTGGGCGTGACCCGGGTCGTGGTGGAGGCGACCTCCGATTACTGGAAGCCGCCGTACTACCTGCTGGAGGCGGCCGGGTTCGAGGTGTGGCTGGTCAACGCCCGCGATGTCAAGCACCTGCCCGGCCGGCCCAAGACCGACAAGCTCGACGCGGTGTGGCTGTGCAAGGTCGCCGAGCGAGGCATGGTCCGCCCGAGTTTCGTGCCGCCCGCGCAGATCCGCGAACTGCGGGACCTGACCCGCTACCGCGTCGACCTGGTCGGGGAACGCAACAGGGAGAAGAACCGGGTGGAGAAGCTGCTCGAAGACGCCCAGATCAAGCTGTCGGTCGTCGCCAGCGACATCTTTGGTGTGTCCGGCCGGGCCATGCTCGACGCCCTGGTCGCCGGGCAGCGCGACCCGCAGGCCCTGGCGCAACTGGCCCGCACCCGCATGCGGACCAAGTTGCCCGAACTGCGGGAGGCGTTCACCGGCCGGTTCAGCGACCATCACGCGTTCCTGCTGGCCCGGATGCTGGCGCATGTCGACACCCTCAACGCCGACATCGCCGCGGTCGAGGCCCGGATCGAGGCACTGATCAACCCTTTCGCGCAGGTGGCGGTGGCCCGCCTGGATGAGATCCCCGGTATCGGCGCCACCACCGCCCACGCGATCATCGCCGAGATCGGCCTGGACATGACCCGGTTCCCCACCGCCGCCCACCTGGCGTCCTGGGCGAAGTTCGCCCCTGGAGTCAAGCAGTCCGCCGGCAAGAACAAGGGCAACGGCTCCACCGGGCACGGCAACCGCTACCTGGCCCGCGCACTGGGCGAAGCCGCCGTCGGCGCGGCACGGACCAGCACCTTCCTCGGCGAGCGATATCGCAGGCTCGCGCGCCGCCGCGGGAAGAAGAAAGCCCTCGTCGCGGTCGGCCGATCCATCCTGACCATCATCTGGCACCTGCTCTCCGACGACCAGACCACCTTCACCGACCTCGGCCCGACCCACTACGACAACCGCGCCGGCACTCAACGCGTCATCCGCAACCACATCCGTGGCCTGAACGCCCTCGGCTACCACGTCACCCTCGAAACCGCCGCATAACCACACAGCGCCAACCCCATCCCGGCTCCGCTGCGCTACGCCGGGATGCTGCCGCGCGTCTGGACACGGTCATTTTCGGATTAG
>NZ_JBFAJK010000122.1:0-1587 GCF_040655175.1 Micromonospora sp. NPDC050495
CCTAACTCGAAAATCGACCGTAACTTGACGTGCGGCAGCATCCCGCGTCGCGGAGCGGCGCGGGATGGGTCTTGTTGGGTGGTGCGTTAGGCGGCGAGGTCGAGGGTGACGCGGTAGCCGAGGGCTTCGAGTTGATGGATGTGGTTTCGTTTGCGGCGTTCGGTGTCAGTGCGGCTGAGGTAGAAGTCGGCGCCGAGATCACGGAAGCCGGCTGCGGGGTCGGATAGCAGGTGCCAGATGATCGTCAGGACCGAGCGGCCGACCGCGACGATGGCGCGTTTGGCGCCGCGTCTTCGCGCGATGCGCCGATAGCGTTCGCCGAGAAACGTGCTGGTGCGGGCGGCGGAGACCGCGATCTGTCCGAGGACGCGGGCGAGATAGCGGTTGCCGTGCCCGGTTGACCCGGTGCCTTTGCGGCGGCCGGCTGATTCCTTGACGCCGGGCGCGAACTTGGCCCAGCCGGCCAGGTGGGCCGGGGTCGGGAAGCGGGTCATGTCCACGCCGATCTCGGCGATGATCGCAGCAGCGGCGGCCGGGCCGACCCCGGGGATCTCAAGAAGCCGGGCCGCCGCCGGGGCGAAAGGGGCCAGTTGCGCCTCGATCCGGGCGTCGACCTCACGGATGTCGGCCTCGACCTGCTCGACCCGGGCGATCATCTTGCCCAGCAGGAACGCGTGGTGATCGGTGAAGCTGCCGGTGAGAGCTTCCTGCAGGGCGGGGATCTTGCGGCGCAGGCTGGAGCGGGCCAACTCGGCCAGAGTGTGTGGGTCGCGCTGCCCGGCGATCAACGCCGCCATCATGGCCCGCCCCGACGTGCCGAACAGGTCGCTGACCACGACCGACAGTTTGATCTGCGCGTCTTCGAGCAGCTTCTCCGCCCGGTTGCGTTCCGCCCCGGCCTCGGCGATCAGATCGACCCGGTAGCGGGTCAGGTCCCGCAGCATCCGGATCGGCGCCGGTGGCACGAAACTCGGCCGGATCATCTGCCGTTCGGCGACCTTGCACAACCACACCGCGTCCAGCTTGTCGGTCTTCGGCCGGCCCGGTAGATGCTTGACGTCGCGGGCGTTGACCAGCCACACCTCGAACCCGTGCGCTTCGAGGAGGTAGAACACCGGTTTCCAGTAGTCACTGGTGGCTTCCATGACCACCCGGGTCACCCCCAGCGCGGCCAAGCGCTCGGCCAGCCCGATCAGTGATCGGGTCATCGTCGGGTAGGTCCGCACTTCCTGCAGCCGCCGTCCGGGCTTCGTCTCGTCAGGAACCCGCGCGCAGCACACCAACGACGCCTTGCCGATGTCCAACCCCGCCACACGCGTGATGATCTGCTCTTCGTCCTGGGCTTGTTCCAGCAACCGAAAACCTCCCCACCAGCGCGAACATCAGGGCGGTCGCCCGCGGCAGCCACAGAACGGGTGAATCTAACTCGCGTGCTCGCAGCAACAGTGAAGGGCCCACAACGCGGCTACCAGCGTCCGACTAACCCACGACCTCACACGGACCAAGGAGCGACGACGTCAGCGAGCGACCCACACGATTTTCAGCCCGGAACGGGCCACCTCGCCAGAGGCGACAAGGACTAACCCC
>NZ_JBFAJK010000123.1:0-1512 GCF_040655175.1 Micromonospora sp. NPDC050495
GGCAACGCCGTTCAGTTAGGTCGGTGGCTCGCTTGTCAAGGTTCGTTGGTGATGACGTCGATGTTGGTGGTGGCTTTGTAGGTGCGGCGGTCGATGTTCGGTCCGCGGGCCTGGTATTTGGAGTTCGAGCGTTTGATCATCCGGGTTTTGGTGCGGATGCGGCGCTCGGGTAGCAGGTTCGCCAGGACGCGTTCGCCGATGGCGCCGACCAAGTCGATGACGGTGTCGGCGATGACGCCGGCGGCCAGGGTGATCTGGTCGCGGGCGGCGTTGAGGGCGGTGCTGAAGCTGGCCCGGTCCGGGTCGAGGCCGGGTCGGCTGTCGGTGGCGTCGGCCATCGCGGTGCGTAGCACCTGGTAGGTGATGAGCAGGGCGTGGATTTCCTGGTCGATGCCGTCGGGGGTGCGGGCTCGCAGGACTCGTCCGCCGAGGATGCTGGATTTGAGTTCGAGGTAGGCGGTCTCGATCTCCCAGCGCTGGTGGTAGAGCCGGGCGAGGTCGCCTGCCGGGTGGCGGCGGACGTCGAGGAGGGTGGTGATCAGCCGGTAGTCGCCGGTGTGGCTGCCGCCGCTGGTGGTGATGCTGATCCGGGCATCGACAACGCGGACCCGTAGGCCGCTGACGGCGGAGAGCCAGGATCCGTCCGGGTAGCGGCAGAGCACAGGTAGTTTGCGGCTGCTTTTGCAGCGGATCAGCAGGTCGGCCCCGGTCGCGGCGATCCTGGTGATCAGGTCGGCGCTGGCGTAGTTGCGGTCGCCCAGCAACAGCATCCCGGACCGCAGACTGCGGGCCAGATGTTCAGCTTGGGCGATCTCGCCGGTGCTGAGTGGGTCGAACACCGCGTCGAGCACCGAACGGGTGCCGCAGGCCAGCAGTGCGCTCAGCCGCAGCGTGGGATAGCCGGAACCGCCATTGTTGCCCCGTTGCTTGCCGTAGCGGCGCAGGTTGGCCGGCGAGTCTGCGACGGTGAGTACGGTGCCGTCGATGACGACCGGCATCAGGCCCCGCCACCACACCGTGGCAGCACTGGTAGCCGCCGGACCGCGGAGCAGTTCGAACAAGGCCCGCATGGGTGCCGGGCCCAGCCGCTGCCGGGCCTGGCGCAGGGCGCTGCCCGACGGCTCGGGCACCGGCAGCGGATGCAGACCGGCGACGAGTTTCGACCACACCTGCCGGTAGCCGAGATCGGCGAACAGGCAGCCCGCGATCAGCAGATAGACCACGACCCGGGCGGGCAGCAGCCGGATCCGCTGCTGCGTACGTCGGGTCGCAGTCAGAACCTCATCGATCATCTCGAACGGCAACAGCCGGGTCAGCTCACCGAGGTGACCCGCCGCGAACGGCCCCGCCGCTACCGTGACCGTCCGGGTTATGGCAATCTGATCCACCAAGCGGAGTTCCTGGTTCTGGGTTGTCTTGGAGTGACAAACCTTGATACCGGAACTCCGCTTCCCGCTCTCTGATCAACACACCCCTTGACCGGCCTCGCCCACGCCTAACTGAACGGCGTTG
>NZ_JBFAJK010000124.1:0-1392 GCF_040655175.1 Micromonospora sp. NPDC050495
GACGTCGTGATCGACGGCTTGGACCTGCCCGTGGTCGACGAGTCCTGCTACCGGGCGATGGACTGGCTGATCAACGCCGAGCCGGAGCTGGGGCGGATCGTGTTCGACAACACCGCCGACCTGTTGAACCTGGAGGTGGATCTGCTGTTCTTCGACACCACCTCCACCTACTTCGAGACCGCTGACGCCGACGTGCCGGTGGCCCGCGACGAGCGGGGCATGCCGGTCGGCGACGGTGAGCCGGCGGTGAAGGAGACCGGGTTCCGGACCTGGGGCAAGTCGAAGGACTCCCGGGGCGACCTGCCGCAGATCGTGGTCGGGATGGCCGTCACCCGCAACGGCATCCCGGTCAGATGTTGGGCCTGGCCTGGGAACACGGCAGACAGCGCGCTGATCCGTCAGGTGCGCGACGACATGCGGGACTGGTCGCTGTCGCGGATCGTGTGGGTCGCCGACCGCGGTTTCACCTCCGAGCACAACCGGCGCTACCTGCAAAAGGCCGGCGGGCACTACATCCTCGGGGAGAAGCTGCGCGGCGGCACGCCCGAGGCCGACGCCGCGCTGTCGCGGCAGGGCCGCTACCGGCACGTCGCGGACAACCTGCAGGTCAAGGAAGTGCGACTGTCCGGCGACCTGGCCGACGACCGGTTCGTGATCTGCTTCAACCCCGAGGCCGCCACCCGCGACGCCGCGATCAGGGCCCGCATGGTCGCGACCCTGGAAGAGATGATCGACGGCTCTGACAAGCTCGGCCGGGACAAGCGCGCCGAGCTGCGCGCTGTCATCTCCACCAAGCCCGGCCTGAAGCGCTACCTGCGCACCACCCCCGGCGGGCTGCTGCGCATCGACAAGAAGACCGTCGAGGCCGAGGCCAACCTGGACGGCAAGTTCCTGCTGCGCTGCTCCGACCCGAAGCTGTCGGCCGAGGACATCGCCCTGGGCTACAAGCAACTACTGGAAGTGGAACGCGGCTGGCGGGACATGAAATCGATCATCGACCTGCGGCCGGTCTACCACCGCGCCGAGGACCGCATCCGCGCCCACGTCCTGCTCTGCTGGCTCGCCCTGCTGCTCATCCGCATCACCGAAACCCGCACCGGGCAGACCTGGCCCGAGGTCCGCGACGAACTCCAACGCCTACACCTGGGCACCTTCACCGGCCCAGCCGGCTCCTTCCGCCAGCGCACCGAACTCACCACCGGCCAGAAGAAGATCCTGACCGCCCTCGGCCTGCCCGAGCCCCGCCGCGTCCTCGAGGCCACCCCCGCAACCTCCTGACCAGCACGAACGCCTCGGCCTAGTGACACGCCCCGTCACCGGGCCAACCCACGTTTCCCCAGCTCAACCCGCCATTTCGCGGACTAGCCAGCAACCTGATCTGTGGAACCCCGG
>NZ_JBFAJK010000125.1:0-1352 GCF_040655175.1 Micromonospora sp. NPDC050495
GGCCCCCGGTGTCACCGGGGGCCCGCCGCCGCTGCTACCCGGTACCCGCCGCGGGGCGGTCGGGTTCCGCGCTGGCGGGGCGGCGCCGGCCGGCCAGCAGCATGACGGTGAGGATGATGATGACGGCGGCGAGTTGCGCGCCGGTGCTGACGGCGACGCCGAGGGGCACGGTGGCGAGGACCGCGACGGCGCCGATCGGCCGGCTGCGTGGCGGGTCGAGGCGGAGCGCCAGGCGGACGGCGGTCAGCCCGGCGAGGTAGAGGGTGGTGCCGCCGGCGAGGGCGACGGCGGCGCGGGTGTCGGCGGGTGCCCCCGGGTGGGCGACGGTGGCGTGGATGCCGGTGGCGGTGAGGATGATGCCGAGCAGCAGGAGATAGTGCGGCAGCACGTAGGTGCGGGCGGCGAGTCGGGTGCTGGTGTCCGGGTCGGCGGTGTCGAGGGCGGTGACGGCGTCCTGGGTGTCGGTGAAGTAGGTCCACCAGAGGGCGGCGGGCAGGGCGAGGGACATGACGATGGCGATGGCGGTGCCCGGCTCGCGCTGGTACGGGTCGACGCTGGCGCCGATGGCGACGACGGACTCGCCGAGGCCGACGATGACGAGCAGGCCGTGGCGTTCGACGAAGTGCGTGGCGGCGATGCGGTAGGTGCCGGCGGCGCGGATCCAGGACAGCCGCGGGGTGAGGTAGGGCAGCGCGGCCTGGATGAGGGCGGCGGCGGTGAACAGGGCGTAGGCGGCGGCGCCGGTGATGAAGGCGGCGAGCACCACGAGCAGGGCGGCGCCGATGTTGTAGGGGGCGAGCCGGACGGCGGCGGCGTGGGCCTCGGAGTGGCTGAACAGGACGAGGTGGACGCTGGTGAGGACGAGGTAGCCGAGGGCGAAGAGCAGTCCGGCCTGGAGGAAGGCGGCGGGGATGGCGACGCTGGTGAGCAGGAAGCCGGCCATGCCGGCGAAGAGGGGCAGTTTCGTGGCGAGGGTGTGGGGCGGCACCTGGTTGGTGAGCCAGGCGTAGCTGGTGTAGGGGTACCAGAGCAGGCCGAGGAGGACGACGGTGCGGCCGAGGCCGGCCCAGGTGAGGTGGTCTTCGAGGGCGCCGGTGAGCTGGGTGACGGTGAAGACGAAGACGAGGTCGAAGAAGAGTTCGACGGGGGTGACATGGCCGGCGGTGGGGTGAACTCGGGCCGGGCTCATGGCTTCGGAGGGTAGTGCGGGCGGCGGTTAGCGGGTGAGGGAACGGCGTCGCCCGGGCCCGGGGGGGGCGGGCGGCGCCCCCCGCCCCGGCCCGGCCCCCCCCGGCCGCCCGGTGCCGTCCGGCCGTCACCCGGCCCGGAGCGCTGCGGCGCGGCCCCAGGAC
>NZ_JBFAJK010000126.1:0-1350 GCF_040655175.1 Micromonospora sp. NPDC050495
ATAAAATTGTACGCTGATTAACCACTAACATGCCACAAAATAATAGGGCAAGGCATAGATACAAGACTTTACTCGGCAGATAAAATAAACAAAGAATTTGTACCAAAATGATCACAAAATTACTTATAAAAGTTCGCCATTTAATCTGAATCACCACAAATTTTTGCGTATCCTTGACACGAAATAAAAACGTTGTTAAGAATCCAAGCATTGAAGCTAATCCAGCACCATTCAAGCCAAATAATGGAATAAGTAATACTTGTGCAATGACACAAACGATTGCTCCAAATAAAAATGTGATAAATCCTCCTGTAGTTTTTTTAACTACAATATAACTTGTTTCAAAAAAATTTGCAAAGCTAGAAAATAATGCTGAGAGCATGAAAGGTTCTGTTGCGAAGTTTGAAAATCAAACGCGCTCTCTCTGAACTCCAAATATCTTAGGCTGTTATTCCCATTAATACCTTGATTTCAGTAGACACCGAAAAGCCGAAGAGCGTTCCATTTCTTCGGTTCTTTTTATATATTCCTCGAAGGGTCTCCATGCCCTTAATCGTGGAAGAGGCTGTACGGAGACTTTGATAAAATTTATTCCGTCGTTTAATAGGTCGATGGTCTTGTTCTATTAAATTGTTAAGATACTTCACAGTTCGGTGCTCTGTCTTAGTATATAAACCCACACTCTGTAACTTTCTAAAGGCGGAGCCAAGAGAAGGTGCTTTATCAGTCACAATTGCTTTCGGCTCACCAAACTGTTTATGGAGTCGTTTTAAGAAAGCATAGGCTGCTTGCGTATCCCGTTTCTTTCGTAACCAGATATCTAAGGTTAAGCCGTCCGCATCAATTGCACGATAAAGATAATGCCAACGTCCCTTAATTTTGATATAGGTTTCGTCCATTTTCCATGAATAGAAGGATTGTCTATTTTTCTTCTTCCAAAGATAATAGAGGACTTTGCTGTACTCTTGCACCCAACGATAAATCGTAGTATGACAAACATTTATTCCACGATCATATAACAATTCCTGAACTTCACGATAGCTTAGATTGTAACGCAGGTAGTAACCAACAGCGACAATAATGACGTCTTTTTTGAATTGTTTGCCTTTAAAATGATTCATTACTCTGTCCTCTCTGTCTTTTTTCTCAATTTTACACTAAAATAGATTTTTTGGAAAACTTTGCAACAGAACCTATTGGAGAATTCAAGGAAATCACAAAGAATTACGTCGATTGGTTTAACAATCGACGAATATTACAGAAAACAAAAGGCATGACTCCCTGCGAATACAGGGAACATGCCTTAGCAGTTTAAAAATATTCAATTTTGTCTTGCACTTTACGGCTCAT
>NZ_JBFAJK010000128.1:0-1243 GCF_040655175.1 Micromonospora sp. NPDC050495
CGCCGCCGGGCACCGGCTGTGCGACCACACGGTGTCGCACGACACGGCGATGGACAAGAAGCCCGTGGCCTACCAGTCGCAGCAGATCCTCGACGCCGAGCGCATGATCACCGAGGCGTCCGGGGGCGTACGGCCGATGTACTACCGCGCTCCCGGCGGCGCCTTCACCCCCGCCAGCCGCAAGCTCGCCGCCTCGCGGGGGATGCGCCCCCTGGGCTGGAACGTCGACACCAAGGACTTCGAACATCCCGGCGCCGCCACCATGGTCGCCACCGTCAAGCGCGAGATCGCCAACGGGCCGACCGTCCTCTTCCACGACGCGGGAGGAGAGCGCTCCGAGACCGTGGCCGCTCTGCGCGAAGTCCTGCCCTGGCTGAAGGAGCAGGGGTACGCGTTCGGCTTCCCGGTGCGCTGAGCGAGGCCGGCCCGTACCGGACGACGTGACCGTCAGTTGGTCCAGACGACCGGGCTGTCGCTGTAGGTGTCGCCCTCGTCGAATTCGGCGCCGGTGACGGGTGCGGTCTTTGTTGCGGCGAGGGAGCAGGTTTCGTAGGTGGTGAAGTCGCGGGGTGCGGTTTCGCGGTCGCACTTGCCGGGGATGTCGCCCATCAGGATGACGCCGGTGCCCGCGCCGCCGTCCAGTACTCCGTCGAGCTTGAGTGAGGCGTACGAGAGGTCGGTGCCGCCGACGTTCTCCACCTTCATTTTGATGAAGTAGGGCGTCATGCCTTTCGCCTTGTCGCCGAAGGCGGCCATGTCGGATTCGGCGCCCTTCTCGATGGCGGTGACGGTGACGGCGATGGTGCCCTGTTTGTCGCTCGTGTACCGGAACGGCAGGACGGCCCGGTCGCCGGTCTTGAGCTTGGTGCCCGGGGCGGTGACGTCGCCCGCGGGGGCCTCGCCGCCGTTGCCGCCGTCGCCGCTGTCGTCGGTCGGGCTTTCGCTGCTGGGTTCGGACGAGGCCGGGGCCGAAGCGGACGCCGACGCGGCCGGAGACTCCTTCGCGGCCGACTCGCCGTCGTCACCGTTGCAGGCCGAGAGACCGAGCCCCAGGGCGACCGCAGAAGCCGCGAAAACGATGCGTCGCTTGTGCACTGTTACTACCTCACTACCGATGTACGAGAGTTTCGAGAAGGGTTCCGCTGTGACACGCATGCTGTCACCTCGCGGAATACGTCGGGTACACGCCAGGAGCGTCGCCTGGTACCCCGCCGCCCGGGAACGGCTCAGTGGATCGTGTCAC
>NZ_JBFAJK010000129.1:0-1242 GCF_040655175.1 Micromonospora sp. NPDC050495
GGTGCACCGAAAACAGAAAGGTTATCTAAGATACTTCTAATACCATTATATTTTTCTAATTCTGATTCATCAACAAGTTCAGTAAATAGAACTTTTGAAGATAAACGCAAATTGCAAGTCCAAGTTAGCCAGCCAAGCTCATCTCATATGAACTCTTATAGTTGAACATTTTTCTTGGATAATGGTTCATCCAATACTCGATAGCGGCGACTTCTTCAGGGGTCGTCTTTGTTGTGCCTTTTGGCAGATGCCTACGAATCATTCGGTTATGGTTTTCATTCGTCCCTCGCTCAAAGCTCGCGTAGGCGTGTGCATAGTAAACTGGACAGCTTACGTCCTCAGAGAGCCTTGCAAATTCATGGCCATTGTCAGGGGTAATGGATTTGAAGTCATAACTTTTTTGAAGTTCCACCAGCTCATCATTGACCGCCTGTGCTGTTTTCCCATCAATCAAGCGAATGATCTCCGTGCGGTATTTTCGCTCTGTGAGCGTCAAAAGCACCTTGTTCTTAGCTCTCGTAAGAATGACCGTGTCAATCTCGTAATGCCCCACTTCTAAGCGATTGTTAATGAACTCAGGCCGTTCTTCAATAGACTTGCCAAAAGGATGCTTTGGCGCACGAGGTTTGATTTTCTTTGCCGCCTTATACTGCGGATAGAAAAGATGATGACGCTTGGCTTCTAACCAGCCCCAGTTGACCCAATTGTAGAGGCTGCTCAGAGAAACTCCTTTTAGAGCCTGATGAATGACTTCCAAAGAGTCCTTGTCTTCTTTAAGACGTGTACTCACATAACAATCAATCTCAGTCGTGAGTTTACTCGGACGAACACTGTGAGCCCTCAATCCTTCATAATTTTCTTGAGCCTTTTTAGCAGAGTATTTTACCTTCCGCTTGAGCTGGATTTCCCCTCGCTTCATCTCTCTGTCAATCGTCCCATGAGCTTTATTCAATAAGCGCGCAATCTCACGGTTGCTCAGTCCTTCTTTATTGTGCCAACGTTCAATGTTTAAACGGTCTTGATTGGTCAGGTGTTTCCCTTTGCTCTGGCTTGTGATAGAATAGTCTTGCATCTGAATTTCCTTTTTATACTATTTGGTCGAACTTCTAGTATAAGAGATTCAGATGTTTTTTGCTTGACTCAAGGTGGCTAACTTCATTTTACAATTTGCGGTTAAAAAATTAAGTAAACTTGATCAAAAATACAGTGAAGAACTAAAAGATGCTAAGCAGAAAAATTTTG
>NZ_JBFAJK010000130.1:0-1184 GCF_040655175.1 Micromonospora sp. NPDC050495
GCCGCATAACCACACAGCGCCAACCCCATCCCGGCTCCGCTGCGCTACGCCGGGATGCTGCCGCGCGTCTGGACACGGTCATTTTCGGATTAGGTCCTCGCCCATCCGCCCCGCGTACCACCGCGCACCTGCCAAGACGACGTGACCCGGGACCCGTGCCGGCACCGCCTGTTCCAATCCATCCTGTGGCTGTGGACGCTCCTCCCCCCTGCACTCCGCGCCCCCGCGTCACGGTCACCGCTGGTCCCTCGATCCACCCCGGTCGCGCATCTCGCGCTGTCCTCGCCAGCCACCGGCCCCGTGATCCACTCCGGATGCGGTATGTCGCGGTGTCCTCGCCGGCCACTGGCCCCCTGATCCACCCCCTTGCGGGATGTCGTGGTGTTCTCGCCGGCCGCCGCCCCGTGATCCACCCCGATTGCGGCATGTCGTGGTGTCCTCGCCAGCCGCCGCCCCCGCGAACCACCCGGATTGCGGCATGTCGTGGTGTCCTCGCCAGCCGCCGCCCCGTGATCCACCCGGATTGCGGCATGTCGTGGTGTCCTCGGCTTTTGAAGGACCGCTTTGCCGCATCCCGAGTTGATCAGCCCTCGGTCGAGGCGGGCACGGCGACGGCTATGTCCGGACTTCGACTATCTGTCCTGGTCGTGGGTTGAGGGTCTCGACGTCTCGCGCTTCGGGGACGTGCCAAGGCGCGGCCGGAACGCCGGCAAAGCGGGCCCGGCGAGGGTCGGATCCCCGTCGCCGGTCGACCGCGCAGCAGGATGCCGGCAACCCATCAGGCCCTGGGCCGGAACCCGGCACCCGTCACGCCTGCAGCCAGAACCGGCATCCTGCCGGGCGCGACCGGAACGCGGCACCCGTCGCGCGCCCAGCCGGAACGCGGCAACCCGTCGCCTCGCCCAGCCGGAACGCGACGACCGGTCGGGTTCGCCCTGGACGCGGCGACCCGTCGGGGCTCGCCCCGGAACGCGACAATCCCGGCGAAGACGCTCAGGCAAGGTCGGCCCCGAAATAGCGGTCGCCGGGGCCGGAAGCACCGCGCGGTGGCCGTCGAGGCTGATGCTGTCTGGGGGCCGATGCGTGGTCTGTCCGGTTCGAGGGTGTGGTCGGCGGCACCGTGGGGCCGGAATGGCTGGGGGCCGGGGGTCGTTGTATCCGGGTGAACGGCCGAGGAAGACCAC
>NZ_JBFAJK010000131.1:0-1158 GCF_040655175.1 Micromonospora sp. NPDC050495
TCAGTTGAAGCAGTCCTTGACGGTGCCGGCGCAGTTGGTGGGGTCGTTGTTGGTGATGGTGGATTCGTCGTCGAGGCGGACCTTGCCCTCGTTGTTGAGGATGCCGCCGGCGGCGCGGTGGGTCTTGGACGGGTCGGTGGCGGTGTTCTTGGTGACGTGGGTGCGGTTCAGGGTGACCGTGCCCTTGTTGTTGAAGATGCCGCCGCCGTTGAGGGCGGTGTTGCCCTTGACCTCGGTGTTGCGCAGGGTCAGGGTGGCGTTGTCGTCGGCGCCGTGCTGGTTCTGCGGGAAGCCTTCGACGATGCGGGCGTTCTGGTCGCCGTTGAAGATGCCGCCGCCGAAGCGTCCGGCGGTGTTCTCGACGATCCAGCTGTCGGTGATGGTGGCGGTGGCTTCCTGGTCGTGGTGTTCGGTGCCGTCGGTGGGCGCGACCATGGGGGTCGGACGGTTCTTGTGGTCCTGTCCGCCGGTGTTGACGATGCCGCCGCCGTCCTTGCTGGCGTGGTTGTTGGCGACGGTGACGTGGTCGAGCTTGAGGTCGGTGTTCTTGGCGTAGATGGCGCCGCCGCTGTCGCAGGCGGTGTTGTTCTTGAAGGTGGTGAAGGAGATCGTGACGGTGCCGCGGGAGCTGAACAGGCCGCCGCCGTTGTGGTCGGCGGTGTTGCCCTCGATGAGGCTCTTGTCGCGGTCCTTGCCTTCGTGGGAGCCGATGATCTCGACGGTGCCGGCCTCGTCGCGGCCCTTGACCCAGTAGTCCTTGCCGCTGTCGAGGCTGCTGGCGCGGTTGGGGCCGTGGTCCTTGCGGGTGTGGTCGTGGCCGTTGGCGATGCCGCCGCCGCTGCCGCCGGCGGTGTTGTTGGTGATCTCGGTGTCCTTGATCTTGAGCTGGCCGGTGTTGAAGATGCCACCGCCGTCGCCCTGGGCGTGGTTGTTCTGGACCTTGCTGTCCTTGAGGTCGACCCGGCCGAAGTTGGCGATGGCGCCGCCGTCGTTCTCGGCGTTGTTGCCGGTCAGCTTCACCTGCACCAGGTGCGCGCTGCCGCCGCGCTCGACCAGCAGGGCACCACCGTCACCCTCACCCTCGTCCTTGTTGTCCTTCGGCGGCCCGGGCGGCCCGGGCGGCGTCGGGGTCAGCGCGGGCGCGTCGGCGGCAGCCGG
>NZ_JBFAJK010000132.1:0-1149 GCF_040655175.1 Micromonospora sp. NPDC050495
ATGAAATCTTGAAACTTGCCATCCGCTCGAATGGTAACCTGACACTTTAATTGTAACATTTTACTAGGTTAAGGGCACCTCTAAAAACGTATGAAAAGAGGTATAATAGAACCCGAATTGCTAGTTAATTTCATTGGAAAATAAATAAGTCGTGCTATCCTAATCTTAAACCACTAAGCATTAGAAAGCGCACGACTTATATGACTTATAATAGCACACTTCCAAAAGTTTTTGTTTATTTACTGACAACCATTGAGACGCTTTATCAAACGAGTGTTCCCCTTGAGGTTCAAAACCGAAAGAACGTCCATCTCGCAACATCAGATTGCTTAGTTATCGCTTGTTACCTATGGGGCGTACTGCATTTTAGTGAAACACTTAAAGCTAAGCACCAATTGGCTCAAAGTTTATTTCCTAATTTCCTAGAATATTCTCGCTTTGTCCGCCGTTGTAATGCCCTCTTACCGAGTATCCAAGTCATTCGCCAAGCACTCGTCTTTAAAGAGGTTGAAGGAATGAGTGTATCCATTATTGACAGCTTCCCCATTCCTTTGTGTCAGCCTATTCGTAACTTCAGAAGCAAAGTTCTTGGAGATTATGCCAATGTTGGCTACAATGCTACAAAGGGACAGTACTTCTATGGATGTAAATGTCATGCTTTAGTCAGTGAATCAGGCTATGTCATAGACTACACAATTACTCCTGCTTCAATGGCTGATAGTTCAATGACCGAGGAAGTGTTGAGTCAATTTGGGACACCAACAGTCCTTGGAGATATGGGATATCTAGGTCAGTCACTGCATGATAGGCTGGAATTAAAAGGAATTGATCTAATTACACCTGTCAGGAAGAACATGAAGCAAAAGAAAATCCTTTTCCCTAATTTTTCAAAACGTAGAAAAGTGATTGAGCGAGTTTTCTCTTTTTTGACAAATCTAGGAGCTGAGCGTTGTAAAAGTCGTTCGCCTCAAGGTTTTCAATTGAGATTAGAGATGATACTTTTAGCGTATTCTTTACTGTTAAAATCAGCTAAATCACTGGAACCAGAGACTTTAAGATATTCTATCGGGTATCAAGTCATGGATAAATAATCAACTAGCAATTCGGGTATATGGAGGATATTTCAATGAAAAAATTTTTTAAATATAG
>NZ_JBFAJK010000133.1:0-1083 GCF_040655175.1 Micromonospora sp. NPDC050495
AAGCGACTACCCCCTTCACGCCAGCCAACGAGCCGTCCAACACACGGGTTGATCGGACCACCGATCAACCCGCCTTTAACACCAGCTACCTAGGGCTCCGGCAAAGTCGTCAGGTGATGCCGAGTAGGGCGAGCGGCCGGTTGCTGTCGCGGGCGTGGTGACGGTTGGCGGCGGCAATGTTGGTGACGCCGGCGGTGCGTAGCGCGCCGATGGCGGCGTTGCGCAGGGCGGCCATGACTTGCGGTCCGGCGCCGGTGCGGATCTGGGACCGGTCTTCGTCGTAGGTCATGTCGCGGACCCAGTGGATCTTGTTCTCTATGGACCAGTGGCCGCGGATACAGGCGGCGGTCTGGGTGGGTTTCGCCTGGTGGACGAGGAGGCCGGTGATGGCGTAGATGGTCTCGGTGGTGAAGCGTTTCGGTTCGTCGAGGCGACGGATCTGCAACGCTTGGGCGGCGTGCGGGAAGCGATCCCGGTCGAGATGGTGAGGATCTTCAGGGTGCGGATCTCGCGGCGGCCGTGTCCGCGGTCGGTGTCACGGGCGGCGTCCGGGACGGCTCGCCAGGGCAGGGCGGCGAGTTGGGTGTGCAGGCTCGGCTGGTTGCCTTTGACGGTGAGGATCCAGTGGGCGCCGCGTTCGGCGAGGTAGGTGACGTGGTCGCGCTGGCAGTGCAGGGCCTCGACGGTCACGACGGTGTCGCGTAGGTCGCCGAGTTGGTCGAGCAGCGGTTGGAAGCGAGTGATTTCGTTGGTCTTGCCGTCGACGTCGGTGCTGGCCAGCACAACGCCGGTCGCCTGGTCGCAGGCTGCCAGGACGTGGCGGGCGGCTGTGTCGGTGGTGCGTGAGCCGCGGATGGTCTTGCCGTCCACAGCGACCGCCCGGTGTGTTCCCGACGGCACCGGGATCTGCGCGGCGAGCCAGACTCCGATCACCGCGGTCAGCCGGTCCGGGTCCAGGGCAGGGCGATTGCGTAGTCGATCGGCGGGCGCCCTGAGCTGGTGATGTGCGTAGTGACTGGCCTGTGTGGAGGCCGGAAGAGCGGGTGAGATCGCGCCGGTGATCATGGAGTTCTCTACGCTTCA
>NZ_JBFAJK010000134.1:0-1028 GCF_040655175.1 Micromonospora sp. NPDC050495
CCGGGGCCCTGAGCGGGCATGACGCTCGATTCAGACTCACCCAAACTGCTTGACCCACCCGCCACGCCGCGTCAGCTCGTCACTCGTTGCGAGAACCCTGGGCATCGTCTTGTCGGCACCGGGAGGCGCGGCAGCATGGTACGACTGCTTCAACGCTGCCACGAAGCCGACAGAACGGGCGAGCCGATGACGACGAGCAGGGCGGGCGAGCTGATGCGCGCGCCTGAGGATCCGCAGATGGCAACGTTCCTGGAACTGTTCTACGACCTGGCGTTTGTCTTCGCGCTCACCCAACTCTCGCACGCGCTGATCCAGGATCTCACCTGGAGCGGCGCCTTCCAGACGCTGTTGCTGCTGCTGACATTGTGGCGGGTCTGGTTCAACACGGCGTGGATAACCGACAGGTTCGACCCGCGACACCTGGCGATACAGCTGCTGGTCATCGCGACTTTGGTGGGCACCCTAGTGATCGCGATCGCGTTGCCCGACGCGTTCGGCAGGCAGGGCCTGGTCTTCGCAGGGGTATTCGTCGCCCTATTCATCGGCACGAACATCTTCCTTGTGACCGCCCTGCGGGGCCACGCACCGCGGCGCACCTCCGCGCGGATACTGTTCTGGTACGCCGTGACCGCGGTGCCGTGGATCGTCGGGGCGCTCTCGCACGGGACGGCGCGTGTGGCGCTGTGGACACTCGCGGTGGCCTTGGACTACGCCGCATACGCGCTTTACTACCCCACGCCGAGGATCGGCCGCACGCCCCCGTCGGATTTGCCGGCCATGGCCGAACACCTGTCCGAACGCTACCGGCAGTTCTATATCATCGCGCTCGGCGAGTTGATCCTGGTCACCGGACTGGCGCTTCGCGGCACCGCCTTCACGCCCGACCGGACCGCAGCGTTCCTCGTGACGATCGCCACCACCGTGCTGCTGTGGCGGATCTACATCTACCGCGCCGGGGAACTGGCGGCCGCAGCCATCAAAACGGCCCCCGACGCGGCCCGCCTTGCCGGATCGACGTCATACGCCCA